>JAJUIT010000045.1 GCA_029267465.1 Synergistaceae bacterium | reverse complement strand
AAGCGCGCCCGCAGCGCCTGTGTCCGATCGCAGGCTGCAACGAGCTTTTCACGAATTCTGGCCAGGTTGACAATTTTCTCCCTGAAACGCGGCATTTCCTCTGAAAGCGTTTCGGTAAGCCCCTTGTAGGTCTTCAGGTCCAGCTCGAGCTGGCGGGTGACTGCAGGCAGGATCCCTTCCCTGACCATGGATTCCAGGACGCCGAGTTCAATTTCACGGGATTTGAGATACCGCTCAACCTGGATCTCGTAAAAGGCGGTTATTTCTCGGTCGGACATGATTTTCAGGCTGGAAAGAAGTTCGCGGTTTTCCGGGACGAGGTAGTACGAAAGAGCTTCGGGAGTGGAATACGCCACGGGCAGACCGCGTTTGACCGCTTCCCGGGCCCATTCATCGGAGTAGCAATTGCCGTCGAAACGGACATTCCGGCTCTCTCTCGCCGCAAAACGGATCGCCTCGAGCGCCGCTTCCGAAACCTCGATCCCGTCGCCCAGGCGGTTCTCGATCAAGCCGGTCATTTGCTCCAGACCCCAGGCCCATGCGGCCATCAGCATGGTCAGGGGGCCCCCGAGGGATTGGGAAGCACCGGTCCCCCTGAACTCGAACTTGTTTCCCGTAAAAGCGATCGGAGCCGTCCTGTTCCGGTCCGTGTTGTCCGCCTTGATTTCCGGCAACCTGTTGAGGCCGAGGTCGATGGATCCTTTGGACGGGATCGATTCGGGAAGCCCCTCCTCGATCCGGTCGAGGATCCGGTTCAAGACCTCCCCGAGGTAGACGCTCATGATGGCGGGAGGGGCCTCGTTGCCGCCCAGGCGGTACATGTTCCCCGGGGACGCGATGGAGGCGCGGAGGAGGCTACCGTAACGAGACAAGCCAAGGAGGAAAGCGCCCAGGAAAGTCAAAAACTGGATGCTCCGTTTCTGGGGACCCGAAGGGGAGAGGAGGTTTCTTCCCTCGCTGTCCATCAAGGAAAAGTTCGTGTGCTTCCCGCTGCCGTTCAGGCCTGAAAAGGGTTTTTCATGAAGCATCAGCCTCAGGTCATGACGACGGGCAAGACGCTTCATGACCGCCATCATGAGCTGGTTCTGGTCGTTCGCGAGATTCGCTTCGGAAAATTCCGGGGCAAACTCGAACTGGCAGGGGGCGACTTCGTTGTGGCGGGTCTTGATGGCGATCCCCAGGCGTGCCAGCTCCCTCTCCACGTCTTCCATGTAGGCGAGGACCTTGGGATGGATGGTCCCGAAGTAATGGTCCTCCATTTGCTGTCCCTTCGGAGGCTGAGCACCGCACAGGGTGTGACCGCAGAAGATGATATCGGGACGAAGCCGTGCCTTGGATTCATTGACAAGAAAGAATTCCTGCTCGGCGCCGACGGTCGCTTTCACCCAGCGGACCCCGCGGTTTCCGAAAAGGCGCAAAAGGCGGAGGGCACGGCTTTCGAGGGCGGTGAGGGACTTCAGGAGGGGGGTCTTCAGGTCCAAAGGGGTTCCGTCGTAGGAAATGAAGATTGAGGGAATGCAAAGCGTCCCGCCCTTTTCTGTCTGAACGACGAAGGCCGGGCTGGAAGGGTCCCAGGCGGTGTATCCGCGTGCCTCAAACGTGGAGCGCATCCCGCCGGAAGGCAGGGAAGAAGCATCCGGTTCGCTCTGGATGAGTTCACTGCCGGTGAAGGATTCCAGGGGAGTTCCCTCCAAGTCGAGCGAGAGAAAGGCCATATGCTTCTCCGCCGTCTTCTCGGTGCGCGGATGGAACCAGTGGGTATAATGCGTGGCCCCCTTGGAAAGAGCCCATTCTTTCATCGCTGAGGCCACAATGTCTGCAACCCCTGCATCGATCTTCTCCCCCGTATCGACCGCCGCCATCAGCTGGGCGAACACGTCCTTCGGGAGGCGTTCACGCATGGCCTTACGGTTAAAGACAAGCTCCCCGAATGTTGACGATGGGCGTTGATCCGTCATCCTGTCCCCCTCCTTGAATTGAGATAGGACATAAATAGCAGAAAGAGACGTAAAATGCAATAGCATATTGAATATTATGCCATTAAAGGAGGGGATTTAATGTCAGGAAAGTGCTTAGGTCTGTCTGCATGAAAAAGGCCGCCTCAGAAGGCGGCCCCCCGGAGAAGAAACGGTCATTCAGAGGCCTTTGCCGAATTCTTCAGCGCGTGCCAGCCATTCGGTTCCTTCGATATCCCCGCGGAGATAAATCCCGGGGGCCAAAAGTTCGTGAAGGCTGTCCAGCCCAAGCAGCCTGCAGCCGGCCCGGTAGGCGAACCTGAGCCCCTCAAAGCAGCTGGGGTCGGTGTCCCCGGCTGTGGAGAAAAGCGCGGCTTTTTTCCCTTTCAGGGTGAAGTCCGCGTTTTCGGAAACGAAAGGAAGGAATCGATCGATCACCAGTTTGATCTGAGCGCTCCAGGTATACCAATAGAGCGGTGAAACGAAAAGGATGAGTTCAGACTGTTTGAGCGCCTCATAGATTTCCCCCATCGAATCGTTCAGCACGCAAGGTTTTCCGCCCGCCCAGCACTGCCGGCAATCCTGGCAGCCCGACAGCTTCAGTTGTGCCAGGTGGAACCGGTGGATTTCACCTGCTTTTTCCCCGGCGCCACGAAGGAAGGCTTCCGCGAGCCTTTCGCTGTTTCCTGCCTTTCTAGGACTGCCGAAAAGCACCGTTGTCCCTTTCATCTCCAATCCTCCTCCTCGAGCAGGTTTGTTTCCTCAAGTAGCCGAATGACCTCCTGGCGGGCCTTCGGGTCGAGTTCGGGCAGGGGCAAACGACAGGGGCCACCGTACAGGCCGATTGCGTCCATTGCCGCCTTCAGTCCGGGAATGCCGTATCCCTTGGTGACGGCGTGATTCAGGCGAAGAACCCTGTGCTGGATCTTTCGAGCTTCCTCGATCCTGCCGTCGAGGAAAAGGCTCATTAAGCGGCTGCAGGCTTTCGGCAGAAGGTTGGCCAAAGCCAGCGTCCCTCCCGTACAGCCGACGGCCAGCCCGGGAAGGAAAAACCCGCCTGAACCGACAAATACAGAAAACCCTTCCCGTGCTTCAGAACAGATCCTCGAGATCTGGACGAGATCTCCGGACGTGTCCTTGATGCCGATGATCGCGGGGTGCGCTGAGATTTCGCGCACGCAATCTGCTGTCAGGTTGAAGCCCGTGTTTGCGGGCATATTGTAGAGGACAACCGGCACCGGGGAACCGTCGGCAAGCTTCCAGAAATAGGTCCGCAAGGTCTCGACCGTGTTTTGTCCCTTGTAATAATGGGGGGGGAGGGCCAGGACCGCATCCGCTCCCGAGTCCGAAGCGGCCCGGCAAAGTTCCACTGTTTCGGAAAAGCTGGGGCAATGAACTCCCATGACAACCGGAAGCCTTCCTTTGGTCCGGGATGTTACCCTCGCGGTCAGCTCAGCCCTTTCCGCAAAGGAAAGAGACGGGAATTCCCCGTTGGACCCTCCGACCACGAGTCCTTGCAGGGGGGAGGAAAGCCATTTTTCCAGGTTCCGGTTCAGGGCTTCCCAGTCGATGGTTCCATCAGGATCAAACGGCGTTGGAATCGGGGCGTAGATACCTTTAAGTTCCAATTCTGCTGTCACTCCTTTCGTCCTAAAGGAGTCTATCACAAGAGGAAAGGCGTCGGTTAGGGAGGATTCCGTATAATAGGGATGGGGCATAGCCCTGCCGGGAGGGAGAATGGAGACCCTGAGAGTCGGTTTGTGTTCCTGGGCAGATTCCGGGCTGGTGAAGAGCGGATGGTATCCTGCGGAGGCCCGAAGCGCCGAAAGACGCCTTCGTTTCTACGCATTAAGGTTCGATACGGTGGAAGTGGACAGCACCTACTATGCCATTCCCGGGGAAACTGCCGCCTGGAGATGGGCCGCGAGGACGCCGAAAGGATTCCTCTTTAATATTAAGGCCTTTGGCCTGTTTACCTTCCATGCCGTCGACCGGAAGCAGCTCCCTTCCTGGGCCCAGTCGGTAACCAGGAGTCACGCTGTTCCCGACCGCCTGACTCTCCGCGATTTTCCGAAGAGTGTCCTCCTGGAAATCTGGGAAAGCTTCAGGCGAAGCATCGCTCCTCTTGATGCCACCGGGAAGATGGGATACCTTCTCTTTCAGTTTCCGCCGGGTATCGAGTTTTCGCGGGTTCTAGAAAAATACCTCCATCGGATCAGGGAAGTGTCGGGGCCACTTCGGATCGCGGTAGAGGCCCGAAACGGAAAGTGGCTTGAGGGAAGCGCAGAGGACCGGTTCCTTGGAACGCTCCGGGAACTGAACATGGCCTATGTTGCGGTGGACGAACCGTCTCTGGCCTGGACCGTTCCCCCGAAATGGCCGATTACGGCGAGCTGGGGCAGCGTGGTCCGCTTCCATGGCCGAAACGCCGCGGCGTGGGAGAAACGTGGAGCGGGGGTTTCCGAAAAATTCCGCTACCTCTACAAGCCGGAGGAACTGCATCCCTGGAAAAACAGGATTCTTGAGACTTCGGCCAGGGTGGAGCGGCTTTTTGTGATGTTTAACAACTGTTATGAAGATTACGCGGCAAGGAATGCATCCTGGATGAAAAAGGCGCTGGGATTGTCGGTCCAGGATGCGGAAGCCGCCCAGGGGATGCTGGATTACGGGTCGGCTGAGGAACCGAAGATCCCGGAAAAGGAGGAGCGAACATGAAGATCAGGAGAACCTTTTCCTTTGATGCGGCCCACAGGCTGGATTCGTATCACGGCAAATGCGAAAGGCTTCACGGGCACACTTACGCTTTTTCCCTGACGGTGGAGGGAAAGCCCGATCGGGAGGGAATGGTCCTGGATTTCGTAGAACTGAAACGGCTGACGGAGGAGCAGGTTTTATCCAGGCTCGATCATTCCTTCCTGAACGATCTGATTCCGCAGCCCACGGCAGAGAACATCGCGATCTGGATCTGGAGGGCGATGGAAGAAGGAATCCGGCAAAAGAGAGGCAGGCTCTGCGAGGTTGAAGTGTGGGAAACGAAGGACTCATCGGCGATCGTGACACGGGAGGACCTTGAATGAGGGACGTCCAGGGAGAGCGGGACACCCGGAACATTCCGATCGATCGGGTTGGCGTCAGCGGGGTTTCCTATCCGCTGGCCGTGATGGATCCAAGCGAGAACGTTCAGCACGTCACGGGGGCCGTCAGGATGTCGGTTTCCCTTCCGAAGGATTTTCGAGGGACCCACATGAGCCGTTTTATCGAAGTGCTTGAAAGGTGCAGGGGAAAGATGACCCTCGGGAACCTCGAAGAAATCGTTGACGCCTTAAAGAAAGAACTCGCTGCCCCGGAAGCCGAGGTCGCGATTGCCTTCCCCTATTTCGTCAGGCGGACGGCGCCGGTCAGCGGGGCGGAAAGTTATACCCGGATCGATGTCGAATTCTGGGCAATGAAGGCGAGCCGGTTCGATTTCGTCCTGAAAGTCGCGGTTCCGGTCCAGACGCTGTGTCCTTGCTCCAGGGAAATCTCGGAATTCGGGGCTCACAACCAGAGGGCGAGGGTCGAAATCGAAATCCGGATGAGACGCCTCGTTTGGATTGAGGACCTGGTGTCTGTGGCCGAACAGTCGGCTTCCGCTCCCGTATTGACGCTTCTGAAGCGGGAAGACGAGAAAGCCCTGACGGAAAAGGCCTTTTTGAACCCGCGGTTCGTGGAAGACGTCGTCAGGGAAGTTTCCCTGAGACTCGACCGGGACGAACGGATCAAGTGGTACCGGGTTTCCGTGGTTAGCGACGAGAGCATTCACAACCACCAGGCCTTCGCGTGCCTGGAGCGTTTCGTGTCCTGTCCGGCACGTTGAGAGGAGGATGGAGGCATGAAAGTCCTTTTCGCGGGAAGTGCTTTCGATCGGATCAAGGAAAGTTTTCTCCCCCTCTTCGGCGGCTTGGAAGTTCGAATTGCCAGAGACGACGAGGTCAACGAAGCGCTTCCCTGGGCGGAGGTCCTGGTCACACCCCCCAGAGCGATCGGCGAGAGTCTTCTGAAGCGGGCGGTTTCCCTCCGGATGATCCAGCAATGGGGGACGGGAATCGAGGGGATCGATCTAAGGGCTTGTTCGGCCCTCGGGATCACCGTCTGCAACGTTCCTTCGCGGGGAAGGGGAAATGCGGAAAGCGTCGCGGAAATCGCCTTGATGCTAATGCTTTTGTTGGCAAGGCGGTTTCCCAGAGCCCAGGAAAACCTGTTGAAGATCGGGCGGGTCCATGCGCCGAAAGGAATCACGCTATGGAAGCGACGGGCATGCCTGGTGGGACTCGGAGGCCTTGGGCATTGCATCGCGGAAAGACTTCTCTGCCTTGGGATGGATGTCGTCGGCGTAAACCGGACCGTTCGTCCCGAATTCCAGTCCTGGGGACTCCGTTCAGTCCATCCTCTCGATGAACTGGGTAAGGCCGTAGTTGGCTGTGACTTTCTCGTTCTTGCTCTTCCTCTCAACGAAGACACGGCGGGAATCGTGGACCGGAAAATCCTCCGGGCTATTGGCCCGAAGGGCTACCTCGTGAACGTCGCCCGTGGCGGACTTGTTGTGAGGGAGGATCTGGAAGCCGCCCTGGACGCAGGGGAAATCGCCGGGGCAGGGCTAGACGTTTTCTGGCTGGAACCACCGGATCCGAACGATCCCCTCTTAAGGCGTGCCAATGTGGTGGCGACCCCCCACATCGGGGGCGTTACCGACGAAGCACTGAGCGGCGTTGCAAACTTCATCCGGGAAAATGTCGAGCGTTTCGCCCGGGGAGAGGCTCCCCGTTCGAAGGTCCTTCCCCCCGCGGGGCAGGCAGAAACGAGGCCGTGATGGTCCTCAAGCCAGCGATCCTGAGCGGTAAAGGCCTCGAAAAAATCTCCGGCCGTCATCCCTGGTTTTTCCGGGGAGATTTCGACAGGCTTCCCCTTGAGGCAGAGAACGGGGCCCTGATCCCGATCGCCGGGGAAAGGGGCGGGGTGCTTGGCTGGGGGCTGTTCAGCCCCGGTTCTTCCCTGTGCGTCAGGCTGCTTTCCTGGAAAGCCGAACAACCGGATCTGGAACAACTGTTCGAAAGGCGGATCCGTGAAGCCGAGAAGCGAAGGAAGCCGTTCCTGGAAGGAAACGAAGAAGCCTACCGGCTGGTTCACGGTGAAGCGGACGGGCTGCCCGGCCTGGTTGTCGACCGTTATGGCCCGGTTCTAGTCCTGCAGACCCTGTGTGCCGGGATGTACCGTTCCCTGGAAATCCTTGTGAAGATCCTGGCCGCCTTTCCGGGGGTCGAAGCGTTGGTTCTGCGCAACGAGGCGAAATACCTCGCCAACGAGGGGATTCCCAGGGAAAAGAAGCTGATCTACGGAAAACTGCCGGCGCGGATCCCTTTCGCGGTTCAAACGGGGGAAAACCGGAGCCTGGTCGATCCCTTCAAAGGCCAGAAAACAGGGCTATACCTCGATGTCCGCCAAGCCCCAAGGCTGATCAAGTCCCTCTGTCCCGGGGCGCGGGTCCTGGATGCCTTTTCTTACACCGGCAACTTCACCCTCCACGCGCTTCGCTGGGGTGCCTGCGACGTCCTGGCTCTGGACCAGTCCGCGGAAGCTCTGCAGATCGCAAAGGAGAACCTTGTCCTGAATGGCCTTCCAACCTCCGGGAAGGTTACCCTGGAGGAGTGCAATGTCTTTGACCGCCTGAAAGAACTGGACGATCAAAAACGTCTCTTTGACCTCCTCATAATGGATCCGCCGCCGTTTGCTCCTTCGAGAAAACAGTTGGAAGGCGCCAGGAGAGGGTACAAGGAACTGGCCGTTCGTTCCCTGAAAATGACCGCTCCTGGCGGGTCTCTGCTGTTTTTTTCCTGCAGTCAGGCCTTCGGCAGGGAGACGCTCTTGGAAACTCTTTCGGCGGCAGCCAGGGACGTGAAAAGGGAATGCCGAATCACCGCGGAATACCATCAGCCTGCGGACCATCCCGTCAGCCTGAATTTCCCGGAAAGTGATTACCTGAAGGGCTTTCTTCTGGAGGTGCAACCATGAGGCAAGGGATCAAGGCCGTCCTTTTCGATTTTGACATGACGCTGATCGACAGCAGCCATGCGATCACCCGTTGTTTGAACGGGATGGCGGAAGAATTGAAACTCCCGAGGGTGACCCGAAATCAGGTCCTCTCAACGATCGGTCTACCGATCGAGGCAGCCTGGCGGTCATTATGGGGCGATTTCAGGCCCGAATGGCTGGAACATTACCGAAATCACTACAGCGCCAGGGAACGAAGCGAATTGAAACCGCTTCCAGGCGCCGTCTCTCTGCTAGAAAGGCTTGGGCATCGGGGAATCAGGAGGGGAGTCGTGACGAACCGCCGATTTGCCCGTGTTTCGGTCGAAGCAGTGGGCCTCGCTTCCTATTTCGAAGCGATCGTGGGGCTTGAATCGGTGGAAAGGCCCAAACCCTTTCCCGACTCGCTGGAACTCGGGCTGAAATTGCTGAACGTCGGCCGGGAAGACGCGGTGTTTGTCGGAGACACGGATATCGATGTCAGGACAGGGCTTGCGGCGGGTGTGAGGGTCGTGGGGATTGCTTCGGGCAACCACCCCTTGCGGGAACTCTCGGAGGCAGGGGCCTGGAAAACGGTCCCTGACCTAGAGTCGCTCGGCAAGCTGTTGGGGGTCTGAGTCCCGGCTGAGGATAGGAATGGGGCCTTAACGGTGTACTACCCCCATATATTGTGTTTCCGCTCTTGTAGAAGGGGGCATTCCGGAAGATAATGGGATGGATGATGATTCCATGAGGAGGCCTCGCCATGAAAAAGGACACGATCAAGCCAGTTTTCTCCCCAAACGCGGTCAAAATCCTGGAAAAACGGTACCTGCGCAAGGATGACGCAGGAAATCTCCTAGAAAGCCCGGAGGAAATGCTGTGGCGGGTCGCGTCATCGGTTGCGGCGGCTGAAAAAAACTGGAACCAGGATCCGGAAAAACGGGCCGCCGAATTTTACGAGATCATGGCCTGCCTGCGGTTTCTCCCGAACTCTCCAACACTGATGAATGCGGGTTCCCAGCTGGG
The DNA here is from genome assembly GCA_029267465.1 of Synergistaceae bacterium. Taxonomy (GTDB): domain Bacteria; phylum Synergistota; class Synergistia; order Synergistales; family 79-D21; genus 79-D21. The sequence goes on along the minus strand of JAJUIT010000045.1, from coordinate 5,905 downwards.
GCAACTGTCAGCCTGTTTCGTCCTGCCGATCGGTGACAGCATGGAGGAGATCTTCGACACCCTGAAGGCAACGGCACTGGTTCATAAAAGCGGTGGCGGCACGGGGTTCAACTTTTCGCGCCTCCGACCCGCGGGAGACCGCGTTCGTTCGACCTCCGGAATTGCATCCGGCCCGATTTCCTTCATGGAATTGTTCAACGAGGCGACGGAAGTCGTCAAGCAGGGAGGGATGCGTAGGGGGGCGAATATGGGAATCCTGGAAGTCTCCCATCCGGACATCTTGGATTTCATCCGGGCGAAGACCACCCGTGGAAGGCTTTCGAACTTCAACCTTTCCGTCGGAGTGACCGACTCCTTCATGCAGGCTGTCAAGGAGGAAGCAGACTGGGAACTCCGAAACCCTCGAACCGGGGAAGCGGTTTCCACGGTCAAGGCCGCCGAGCTTTTCGATCTGATCGTTCAATCTGCCTGGGCAACAGGGGATCCCGGGCTAGTTTTTCTGGATCGGATCAACGAAAACAACCCCACTCCTCAGATCGGCCGGATCGATTCGACGAACCCCTGCGGAGAACAGCCGCTTCTTCCCTACGAAAGCTGCAACCTTGGATCGATCAACCTGGTCCGGTTTTTAGACGAACGGGGCGAGTTCGACTGGGAGGCTCTCGGGAAAGGCGTCGAGACGGCAGTTCGTTTTCTGGACGATGTCATCGAGATGAATCATTATCCGCTCCAGGCGATCGGAGAGATGACGCGGAAGAACCGGAAAGTCGGCCTGGGGATCATGGGATGGGCGGAAGTTCTCTTTGAAAAAGGATTCGCTTACGGAAGCCGGGAATCCCTGGAACTTGCCGAGCAGGTCATGTCCTTCATCCAGTCAAGGGGACATGCCGCGAGCGAGGCTCTGGCCGAAGAAAGAGGCTGCTTCGCAAATTGGAAAGGCAGCCTATGGGAGAAAAAGGGAAGAAAAATGAGAAACGCCACGGTGACGACAATCGCCCCGACGGGAACCCTTTCCATCCTGGCGGACTGTTCCAGCGGCATTGAGCCCGTTTTCGCCCTCGCCTACCAGCGGAAGACCTTCGAAACGGAAACCCTGAACGTCGTCAACGGCATCCTTCTCAGGAAACTCGAGGAGGCAGGACTCCTGCGTCGAGGCCTGGTCGAGGCGATCGGCGAGTCCGGATCGCTCGGGGATCTAGACCTTCCCGAAGACTTCAAGAAAGTTTTCCGGACCGCTCACGAGATCCCGTTTGAAGATCATGTCCGGATGCAGGCCGCTTTCCAGAAGTACACCGACAACGCGGTCAGCAAAACGATCAATTTTCCAAACAAGGCAGGGCAGGAGGAAATCCGGAGGGCTTTCTGGCTCGCCTTTGAATCCGCCTGCAAGGGGATTACCGTGTATCGGGACCGCTGCAAGGAAGCCCAGGTTCTCTACGCCGGCCTTCAAGAGAAAGCCGAACCTGCCAGAAGCCAAGGGAAAAGCGTTCCGAGACGCAGGCCTGCCATGCTCAGGGGGACAACGGTCAAGATCCCGACCGCTTTCGGAAATCTCTACTTGACGGTAAACGAGATGGATTCCAAACCTTTCGAGGTGTTCGCGACGCTGGGAAAATCCGGGAAGGACACGCAAGCCCACACCGAGGCACTGGGACGCCTGATCTCGCTTGCCCTTCGAAGCGGGGTCCCGGTGGAGGAAGTCGTCAGCCAGCTGAAAGGAATCGGTGGCAGCCAGCCGGTTTGGGAGGAAGACGGGATCATCTTGAGCCTGCCGGATGCGATCGCACGCGGGCTGGAGAAGGCAGGGGGATTCAAGGTCGAGGAATCAACCGCCGAAATGTGCCCTGCCTGCGGTTCTGCCTTAATCCACAGCGAAGGCTGTACGCGATGCAGGAGTTGCGATTTTTCCAAATGCGATTAAAGTTAACGTAGGAGGATGACCGATTGGAAAAGAACCCTGCTGCCGCCAACGGAAAAGAGGGCCGAAAACGGAACCTGAGGTGGGGGTATTGGGCGCTGTTTGTCGCGATTCTGGCCGGTAGCGCAGCAGCGTACTTCGCGTGGTGGTCCAACTTCAGGTCCCTGCGTCCGGAGTTTACCGTTGCGGAACCCCTCTCGATCCGCGAAAAGGCACGGACGCGAGGGGTCCTCCTTTGGAGCGAATCGGTCCTCAGCGCTCCCCTCGAGGGAGTGGTTCATTACCCGCAGGGAACCGAGGCTGTCCGCGTATCGAAAAACGAAGTTGTGGCGGAAGTGGTGTCCGGGAGCCGAAGGGCGGTTATCCTCGCCCCGAGTTCGGGATATTTTTTGCCTGGTTTGGACGGGCTTGAAGGAAAGTGGAACTTCTCCGACCTATGGCCGGGAGACGGTCAGTTGCCGGGCGCAGCCAAGTTCAGGAGAATCGGGGAGGGAAGCCGCCTCAGGAAGGGAGATCCCCTGGGAAAAATCCTCCCGCAGCCCCAGGAATTGAGGGCAATTGCCTATGTTGAGGCGGACAGGGCGGTTAGAAAACAGATCGAGAACGGGGTGCTCCTGTTCGCACTTTCCGGGGAGAGACCGCAGCGAGCCTCGATCCGAGCCGTTCAGGATTTCGGTCCGAAAGTCAAGGTCTACTTGAGTCTTCCTTCCTTCCCGATCGAAATCCCTTACACAAGGGCGAAAGAGATCGAATTTTCCCAGGGGGAAGAAAAGGGCGTTGTTTTGCCGGAGAGCGCGATTCTTCAGAAGGAAGGGAAAATGGGCGTTTTCGTCTTTGTTTCGGGCAAGCTTGAATATCATCCCGTCCTCGGCCTGCCGTTACCCGGTGCCCGCTTCCTGGTCACAGAAGGGCTCCGGCCCGGCGACCTGGTTCTGACCCGAGCCGAGGCAGGGGCGGAAAGGAAGGTTTTGCTCTGGTGATCGACCTGAAGCAGCGATTCGCGGAAATCCGGTCACGAATCACCGAAGCAGCCCGGAGAGCGGGAAGGAACCCGGAAGAAATCGAGCTGCTGGCGGTGACCAAGACGCGGGAACTTCCGGAGTTGATTGAGGCTTGGGAGAACGGGCTTCGGCTTTTTGGCGAAAACCGGGTCCAGGAGGCGGTGAGGAAAATTGCCGCGTGGCCACCGGAGCGCCGGGTGCAATGGAGACTGATCGGACACCTGCAGAGAAACAAGGCCAGAAAAGCCCTGGAGCTTTTCTCCAGGATCGATTCCCTGGACCGCCTGGAGCTGGCATTCGACCTGCAGCGGATCCTTTCGGAAACCGGCAGGAAGATCGATGTCCTGATAGAAGTGAATACCTCGGGGGAACCCTCGAAGCAGGGAGTTGCCCCGGATGGTCTTGATGGATTGCTGGAGGGGGTGCTGCAACGCTGCCCGAACCTCACCGTTAGGGGGTTGATGACCCTGGGCCCGTTGAATGCGGACCCCGGGGAAGTGGCCGCTTCCTTTTCCAGGCTGAAAGACTTGCGGGACAGGGTGTCGAAAGAGTTTGGACTGGAAATGCCCGAGTTGTCGATGGGCATGTCGGATGATTTCGAGATTGCGATCGAGCAGGGCAGCACCTGTGTGCGCCTCGGACGCGCCCTTTTTGGGCCTAGGGAGTAGAGGAGGTGAGCGGATTTTGTGGGAAAAGTTCTTGGCATTTCTCGGCCTTATTGAAGAAGATGACGAATACGAAGATGAAGAAGATCTGCGGGGGAGCGATTGGGAGGAAAGGAAACGAAGGGTTTTCCAACCCGCGATCGGCAAACCGGCCGTCATCCTTGTGAGAGGGCAAACTGCCGTTGAAAGGAAAGACGAACTGCTTGAAGCCCTTCGCCTGGGGCAGATGGTGATTCTGGACCTCCGCGCGGTTGACCTGGAACCGGGGCAGGGGCTTCTGGATTTCGTCTGCGGTGCTGTCTACTCAACGCAGGGCAAAGTGATCCGGGTTGCCCCGGGGGTTTTTCTTGCGACGCCCCACAGCCGCCTGCTGGAAACCTGGGAGGAACGGTTGACGTCAGCAGAACCTACTCCCGGCGATGAGGAAGAGGGGGCAAGCGAAGCATGAACGGTCTTTTCACTCCGATCGACATCCAGCAGCAATCCTTCCGCCGGGCCCTGCGAGGCTATGACCCGGAAGAGGTCGACGAGTTCCTGGACAGGGTGGCGGAAAGCGTCCAGGGATACGTGGAAAAAATCCGCGAACTTGAACGGAAACTGGAAGTTGCGGAAGAGCAGATCCAGGAATGCCGCGAACTGAAACATTCCTTGAACGAGGCGATCCTTTTCGCCCAGCAGAGCGCGGAGGAAAAGATCAAATCGGCCGCACAGCAGGCTGAACTGACGCTGAAGGAAGCTCGGGCCAAAGCGGATTCAATCCTTGAGGAAGCCCGGATGCGCATCGAGGAGCAAAAGAGGGAGATTAGCCGACTCAGCCAGGTTCGTCAACAGTTTGTGGCTGAAATGAAAGGGACGCTGTCGAAATTCGAGACCCTCGTGGGCATGGTTTCGGAAAGCCAAAAAACGGAAGAGAAAAGGTGAAGGAACCGCTGGAGCTCGAATCTTCGGTCCTGACGATCAAAGGTGTCGGAAAGGCCCGTGAACAGATCCTAAGGTCGCTTGGGGTACACACCCTGAGGGACCTTTTTCTCTATTTCCCGCAAAGATATGAAGACCGGAGAACGATTTCCCGGATTTCCGGGCTTCAGGAGGGAAAGCCGGCACTTCTGGCCGGAACGGTGATAGGCTTGAATGTTTCGAAATTGAGAAGCCCTAGAAGGGGCAGGATTCTAACCATTCTTTCCGCGGTCATCGAAGACCAGGGGGAGACCCTCTCCGTCAAGTGGTTCAACGGAGGCGCCATGACTCTGCGGCTATCGGAAGGAATGAAGGTTTCTCTTTTCGGAAAGGCTGTAAAGGGCAAGAACGGCTGGGAAATGACCAACCCGGAGATCAGGATCCTCGATGAAAACGAATTGCCAGAAACGGGAATTTTACCCGTCTACTCCCTCTCGGTCGGGTTGAAGCAGCAGACCCTGAGAAAAATCGTGAAGGGGCTTTTCGAAGGAGGGACCGTCGGGCTGCTTGAAGAAACCTTACCCGAGGACCTGAGGAAACGCCAGGATCTCGTTGGCCTGAGGGAGGCGATCGAAAACCTCCATTTCCCAAAGGATGAAGCAGCTTGGAAGGCCGGTCGAAAACGGATCGTCTTTGAAGAGTTCTTCCAGCTGCAGGTAAAGCACAGAAAAGTCCGGGTGGAGAATGCCTGCCTCCGAAGGGCCCCGGTGATCCGTGCCGGTGAGCGGACGGAAGAATTCCTGGAGAAAAGGCTGCCTTTTCGCCTGACCGAAGGGCAAAAGCGGGCCTTGAAAGAGATCCTGAAAGACTTGGAAAAAACCGTCCCGATGAGGCGCCTGCTTTACGGTGAAGTGGGCAGCGGCAAAACGGCGGTTGCGCTCGGAGCGGCGATGGCTGCGATCGAATCGGGGTTGCAGGTGGCTTTTATGGTTCCGACAGAAGTGCTTGCCCGGCAGCACTACCTGAGGACGAAGGGGCTTTTTTCCGCGGCTGGGGCCAGGTGCTGGCTTCTGGCGGGAAGGGAAACCGCCAGGGAACGGCGAAGGAGCCTTTCCTCGATTGGGGAGGAGGCTTGTGGAATGCTTTTTGGGACACAGGCCCTTTTCCAGGAAAAGACCGTCCTGAAGAATCTGGGCCTTGTGATCATCGATGAGCAGCACCGTTTCGGAGTCTCCCAGAAAGCCGCTCTCCTGGGAAAAGGGGATTCTCCCCACCTCCTGGTGATGTCCGCAACACCGATTCCGCGATCCCTTGCCTTGACCGCTTACGGTGAACTGGACCTGACCCGCCTGGACGGGACGCTTCCCGGAAGAAAACCCGTACGCACCTTCCTCCTTGAAAAGCGGCTGCTAAAGGCCCTGTTT
>JAJUIT010000119.1 GCA_029267465.1 Synergistaceae bacterium | reverse complement strand
CTGGAGGAATGCGCCCCGGACAGGCTCACGCGGGATTCCCTGGAAACGATGGCCAGGGAAGGAAGCCTGGAAAAAGTTTGGAGAGGGACCTCGAAGATCTTTCTGCTTGCGGTCGGAAAAGCCTCCCTGCCGATGACCAAAGCGGCCGGGCAGTTCTTTGGCTGGGGGCGACTTCAGGGACTCGTCGTCACGAAAAGGGGAAAGTCCGCAACCTTCCCGGGTTCCGGTTTGCAGGTTTTGGAGGCGGGACATCCGCTGCCTGACGCAAATTCATTGATGGCTGGAGAAAGCGCCCTGGCTTGGCTGAGAAAGTTATCCTTCCGAACTCCCGCTCTTTTCCTCATTTCCGGTGGGGCGTCCTCTCTCTTTGAATCCCTGATCGGAGGGATCAGCCTTGATGAACTTCGCCAACTCACCCGATCCCTGCTCTGTGCCGGGATTTCGATCGAAGAAATCAACACCGTCAGGACCGCACTCTCCCGGGTGAAGGGGGGGAAACTGCTGGGAGAGGCAGGCGAAAGAGAAAGCCTGTCTTTGATCCTTTCCGATGTTGTCGGGGACCGGCCAGAAACGGTTGGTTCAGGCCCGACGGTGCCAAACGATGAGAATGCGGCGGCAAGGGCCCGGGAAATCCTGAAACGGGTCGGCCTGTGGGAGTCGCTTTCCGAGGCAGTTCGCCAAACGATTGAAAAGGATGCCCTCAGCCGGGGTTCAAGAAAGGTTTCATCCTGCACCCGTACGGTGCTGGTGGGCAGCAACCGGACTCTCTGCCTGGCTGTTCTCCAGAAACTCCGGTCAAAAGGGTTTTCCGTTTTTGATCAAGGTTCAAGCAGCACCGGCGAAGCGAAAGAAATCGGGAAAAACTTAGCGACGCTTGCAAAATCAATCCGGGAATCGGATTCACCGGTACCCGTCCCAGCGGCCGTGGTTTCCGGGGGAGAGGCCGTTGTGACTTTCGATTCAGCTTCCCAGGGAACCGGGGGTCCCAATCAGGAAGTTGCCCTTTCGTTCGCAATCGAGACCGCCGGTTGTCCCCGGACGGTTCTGCTGTCGATGGATACAGACGGGATTGACGGTTGTTCGGACTTTGCAGGGGGCCTGGTGGATGGGAATACCGTGGAAAGAATCAAACGATCTGGCCTCGACGCGAAGCAGGAGCTTGAAATCCACAATGCTTCATCTGCCCTTTTCGCTGCCTCTGATTCCGTTGTGACGGGTGAAACGCTCAACAACTTAAACGACCTCCGAATCCTCCTGGTTGGAACAGAGGACGGCCGAAAAGGTTAGAAGGGGGGACAAATCATGAAACCGAGAGTTTTTGTTTCTCGACTGATCCCGGATGCAGGGCTCTCTCTCCTGGAGAAAAGAGTGTCCCTGAAGGTCTGGGAAGGTGACCGGCCGCCGGGGAAGGAAGACCTCCTTCGGGAAGCGGCACTCTCCGACGGGATGATCGTGATCCCCGGAGACCCGGTTGACCGGGAGGTGCTGACCGCTGGGCACTCTCTGAAGGTCATCAGCAGTTACGCGGTGGGCTATGATTCAATCGATGTGAGCGCCGCGACCGAGCTCGGAATCGTGGTCACCAACACCCCCGATGTCCTGACCGAAGCGACGGCGGATCTGGCCTTTGGTCTACTGCTTGCGGCCGCCCGACGGATTGCCGAAGGAGACCGACTTGTCCGATCTGGCGGTTGGAACCAATGGGGGCCAAGGTTCATGCTGGGCAAAGACGTTTCGGGATCAACCCTGGGGATTGTGGGAATGGGAAGGATCGGCCAAGCGGTCGCTAGACGCGCCAGGGCCTTCGGTATGGAAATCGTCTATTCTTCCCGTAGGCGGGACGAGGCTGCCGAAAAGGAACTCGGTGCCCGTTTCCTGGAGCTTGAAGCGCTTCTGCTCGTGTCGGATTTTGTTTCGCTCCATTGTCCGCTGAGTCCCGCGACAAAAGGCCTGATCGGGGAAAGGCAACTCCGGTCCATGAAACCAAATTCCATTTTGATCAACACCAGCCGGGGGGCTGTGGTTTCCGAGGAGGATCTTGTTCGAGCCCTCCAGGAAAAATGGATAGCGGGAGCGGCCCTGGATGTTTTCGAATCGGAACCGCTTCCAGGCGGACACCCTTTCACGAAACTGGACAACGTCGTGCTTTGTCCGCATCTCGGCAGTGCCACGATCCGAACTCGTGAAAAGATGGCGATCCTGGCGGCTGAAAACCTGCTGGCAGCCGTTGAAGGCAGGATTCCAGCCCACGTTGTCAATCCTGAAGTGTTGAACCGGAATTGAGGACGGCCATGCTTGAAACGATGGATCTGAAAGCCAGTCTGAATGAACGAGAGTATGAGAACGCTGCAGGAATCCTTCGCCGCGAACTGGGTCTTCTCCAAAGGGAATTGTGGGAAGCCTCGATCCCGGTGCTGGTGATCGTGGAAGGCTGGGAGGCTTCCGGCAAGGGGTTCGTGCTCAACGAAATGATCCGCCCCCTGGATCCCAGGGGCTTTATCGTTAAGGATGAAGCCGAACCGGATCCAGCCGCTCCTCTGTATCCTTTTTTCTGGAGGTTCTGGAAAATGGTCCCGGAAAAGGGAAAGATTGTTTTCCTGAACCGAAGCTGGTATCGGGAACTTTTCAAAGAAAATCGCTTCCTGGATACAAAGGCAAAGGAACGTTTTTTCAGGAGAACCTCGAATTTCGAGGAAAATTTGATTGCTGAGGGAGTCCGGGTTCTGAAGATCTTCCTGCATATTAGCCAGGAAGAGCAAAGAAAGAGAATCAAAAACCTCCAGAAGGAGCCTTCGACCCGGTGGCGAGTTTCTGATCGGGACCTCGAAGAAAACCGCCACTTTGGGAAGTTTTTGGAGGCCTGGGAAGAAATCCTCCGCGAATCCGATAGACCCCATGCCCCCTGGATTTGCATTCCTGCAAACGATCTGCGCTTTGCCGCAAAAGCGGCGCTTGAAACCCTGCGAACGTTTCTCGACAGCTGCCGCAAGCCCAAACCCGTCATTTCCGGGATTCCCTTTTTCCCGAGTGTCGACGGAAGCATTCTCCAGCGAGTTGATCTGAACCGTCACCTTCCGGAGGAGGAGTATGAACGGAAAATCCGGGAGCTTCAGGGACTGCTTCTGGAAAAGCAATACGATCTGTACCGGAAGGGACACTCCCTTGTCATTGTGTTTGAAGGCTGGGATGCGGCGGGGAAAGGGGGAGCGATCAAACGGCTGACGCAAGGACTGGATCCGCGAGGCTATGTTGTTCATCCGATCAGTGCTCCGAACGAATGGGAAAAAGCCCACCCCTATCTATGGAGGTTTTGGATTCGTCTTCCCTCCAAGGGGAAAATCGGGATTTTTGACCGCAGCTGGTACGGCAGGGTCCTTGTGGAGAGAGTAGAAGGATATTGCACGGAAGAAGAATGGTCCCGGGCCTATTCGGAGATCAACAACATGGAGTCTGAATGGGTAGAACATGGGTACGGTCTAGTGAAATTCTGGATTCACATCTCACCGGAGGAACAATTGAAGAGATTCCGGGAAAGAGAAAAGAACGAGGAAAAAAGATGGAAGCTCACTCCGGAAGACTGGAGAAACCGTCAAAAATGGGCGGAATACGAGAAGGCTGCGGACGAGATGATCCGGAGAACAAGCTCTCCGAAATCCCCCTGGACTCTCGTGGAAGGGAACGACAAGCACTTCGCACGGGTGAAGGTGGTCGAAACCGTCCTGGCAGCCATTGAAGGGCTCCTTTAGGAGAGAAGACGGGTGTTTTGATGTCCTTCCTGGATCTGGTGAAAAAAAGGAAGAGTACCCGGAATTTCTCGAGCGCCCCGGTAGATCGAGGAAAGCTTGAACGGTGCCTCGAAGCGGCAAGGCTGGCCCCTTCAGCCTGCAACGGGCAGCCGTGGCGCTTTGTCGTTGTCGAATCACTTCCACTGAGAGAGGTCCTTGCGGAAAGGGCCTTTTCCGGTGTCCATTCGATGAACGCTTTTGCCAAGAAGGCCCCCGTGCTCGTCGTGGTCGTCACCCTCCCGACACGTTCCCCAGCAACCTTCGCCGGTTTTCTTCGAAGGTTTTCCTACCCGTTGATCGACATCGGAATCGCCTGTGAACATTTCGTTCTGCAGGCGACCGAGGAAGGGCTGGACACCTGCTGGCTGGGGTGGTTCAATGAGCGTGAGGTTAAAAAAGTGCTGAACCTGAAAAAAGGGGAGCGAGTTCATATCCTTTTAGCGGTCGGTTGCGGCGTCGTGGAGCCAACTGGCGAAAAAAAGCGGAAACCGTTTCCTGAGATGGCGGAGTTCCGTTGAATCGCTTGGAAACGTTTCCGCTGGAGCTCGTGAGAGCAGGATATCCTGATCTTCGGAATGGGGAGGGGAAACAATGAGGGAAAGGTTAAGGCTGGAGACGGAAGTCATCGAGGAACTCAACCGCTACCTTCTCGACCCGGATAACCCCTTGGTGAACGGCGTCCTTAGGGTTATCGGGAAATACGGGACTCCCGAACAGATCAATGCAAGAGCGGCGGAAGCACGGCAGCTACCGAACATCATGGAGCGTCTCCGGAAAATGGGATCACCTTACCTGCAGGACCTCGAGTGGCTCCTGGAAGCAAGGGAAAAAGGAGCTTTCATCAGGATCTCGGAATTCCGGGAAAAAGTCCTATCCGGGGAAGCTTTTCCGCTTGAGTTTGCGGAAGATCGGGCAGTCACCCTGGAAATCAGTGCCCTGCAATATTTCCCGTGGCTGGTTGAGGAAGCCAAACGGTCCATCGACAGGAAAGAACTGATGCCCGGAAGATTTATCCGGGTTCGGAAGATGCAGGAGCAGGAGAACGATCAGGGAGACATCCTTGCGGTTGCGGCCGCGATGCAGATCATCGGGGCTTCGTATGTCGAAACCCTTGACACCAAGGGAACGGACGGTTCAAACGTCCACCTGGGAGGTCCTGGTACCCTGACCGGATACTTCGGCGGCATCGGACAGCCGAACAGCCACCCCCTTCTCTGGCTCGACGAGTACCTTTACTACTACACGACATACGGCATCCGCCAGGTCCTGAACATCAACCCGGGGACCGTTCTGCTGGGTTACATCGCTCACCGGCTGGGAATCGACATGGAATTCAAGATCTCCGTTTTCATGGGGAACGACAACCCCTTTTCCGTTCTCTGGACTCTCCTGACCGCCCGTCTTTTCAGCAGGCCTGACGGATCGACCCCCCTTGTCGGGTTCAATGTGAGCAATTCGATCGATGCCGACTCCCTTCTTGCGTCAGCCGAGGTTAGACGGAAACTCGGACTTGAAGGGGATGTACGAATCGAGCATCACGTAACGGAAACCTTCCGGAGCATCGTCAGGCAGCCGTACTGCCGTAGAGAAGACCTTCTCGAAGTCGCCGAAAAAGTTCCCAACCTCTCGGCAAAGCACGAGGGCGGAGACCCGGTGGACGAGCAACTCCGGGACCATCCTTCCGATATTCTTGACTACTTCAGGTCGAAAAAGGAAATTTGCGAATCGGGAGAAATGGATCTTCTTTTAAAGAACTATCTCGATAAACACGCCGCCCTGAATCGGACGGCAGAGGCCTTGACCCGGAAGGGACTTTCTTTCGTAGCGGCAAGACTGCTCCATAGACGTTGACCCGGCGCGGGAGGGGG
>JAJUIT010000163.1 GCA_029267465.1 Synergistaceae bacterium | reverse complement strand
CAGGGGGAGAACGAAGCGCCGGTCTCCCCCGCTGGAGGTTCCCTTTCCGCCCGGGGTCTGAACGCTGTGGGTCGCGTCGAACATCACCGGAACGCCAAGGGAACGCATGACCGCAAGCGACCGCATGTCCACCACGAGCTGACGGTACCCGAAACTGGTTCCCCGTTCGCAGAGAATGACCCGGTCGTTTCCGGCTTCTTTGCACTTTGCAAGCACTGAAGCCATGTCTTCCGGGGCCAGGAACTGGGCCTTCTTGATGTTTAGCACCTTTCCCGTCCGGGCTGCAGCCACGATCAGGTCGGTCTGCCGGCAGAGAAAAGCCGGAATCTGCAAAATATCGACCACTTCCGCCGCGATTTTGGCCTGCGGGGGCTCGTGAATATCGGTCAGCACGGGAACATTGACCCTGTTTCGGATCGCCTGGAGCCACTCGAGGCCCTGATCGATCCCGGGCCCCCTGTAGCTGTGGATGGAGGTCCGATTCGCCTTGTCAAACGAAGACTTGAAAACATAGCCGAAACCGGCTTCCCGGCAAAGATCGCGGACCGTTTCCGCGACCTCGAGGCCCAGGTCAAGGCTTTCCAGAACACAGGGTCCCGCCACGACGACAAGGGGCCCGGAACCGAACGTCACCGTTCCGGCTTGAATCACTCGGCTCATGCGTTTCCTCCTCCTTCCTGCGCAAGGATTCTTTCCAGCGCTTCCACGTCCGCGGGAGTGTCGATCTCGACCGTGTCTCGGAAGGTCTCGACGCATCGGATCACAAACCCTTTCTCCAGCACCCGGAGCATTTCCAAGCTCTCGGTTTTTTCCAGGGGGGTCTGTTCCCACCTGGAAAATTGAAGCAGGAATTCTCGTCTCCAGGCGTAGGGTCCGATGTGCTTGTAATATACGGCCCCCGGATTTCGAGGATAGGGGATGGGAGAACGGCTGAAGTACAGGGCCCGCCCCTTCTGGTCAAACACCATCTTCACGATGTTGGGGGAGGGAATTTCCTCCTCGTTTTCGATCTTCTTTGACAGGAGGGCAAGCTGGACTTCCGGGACCGCATCAAGCGCGTTGATCAAGGGATCGATCATGTCAGGACCGACCAAGGGATCGTCTACCTGGACATTCAGAACCAGCTCCGCATCAGGGTAATCCTTGGCCACGAACGCCACCCGGTCCCCTCCGCTCTTGAGGTCGACCGGGGTCAGCACCGCTTCTCCCCCGTTCTTTTGAACGACTTCGACGATCCGCTCTGAATCTGTTGCCACCAGGACCCGGTCGACTTTCCCACACCGTTTCACTTGTTCGAGCACCCGGATCACAAGGGGCTTCCCCCCGACCTCGACAAGGGGCTTTTCGGGCAGGCGGGTACTGGCCAGACGTGCTGGGATGACTGCCAGAGTCTTCATGCAATTCCTCCTCCTTCGGGGGATCCGCAAAGCCGGTCATAGACTTTCTCACGCAATCCCAGTCCGCAATCCATCAACGAGAAGCGGACGACCTCATCAAGGGCTCCCGGGGTGCCCAGCCGGGCGATTCCGGTTCGGGACATGTGGCTGTGCAATTGCGGGGTTTCCAGGATTTCCAGGGCGGCTTCCGCCAGGGTCTTTGGGTCGCGTGCGACCAGCCGTTCGGCATCCTGCAGAATCCGTTTCTGGACCAGCTTTCCCTTCTCTTCCACCGAGAGAACGGGGATTCCCAAACCGGCACAAAGCTGGTTGGCGGTTCCGCCCAGTCCAATGACCAGATCGGCGCTCCTGGCGGCCGGCGCAAGCGCCCCGTCGTAAAGGAAGACCTCCAGCCGGCCGTTGGTCAGGCTTTCCTGGCCGGAGGCGGAGAACTTCCAGCCCGGGGAACGAAAAACGAGTTCCCGGCGATCGATCGTGGGAGCCAGTACCGCGAGAAAACGGCAATCGCGCTTTTCCCAAACCCGTTCGGCCGTTTCCAGGAGCAGGGGAAAATCTCCATAAGCCCGGTTTCTGCTTCCCGGCAGCAAAAGAATCCGGTCCTTCCCCTTCCCGGGCCAATCGAAGACCTCGGTTTCTTCCGAACCCGCCAGATCCATGATCGGGTTCCCGGCAAAACGAACCTGAACCCCGGATCGAGCCAGCTCCTTTGCCGTTTCCTCGTCCCTTGCCCAGACCCTCTCAACCCGGTGCCTGAGCACGAACCGCTCGATGCCCCAATGGCCCGCGATGTAGGCCGTCTTCGCCGTTGCCACGAGAAAGGGAGCCCCTCCCTGGCCCCAGAGGGCCTGGAGCGCGAGATACACGTCGCCGACGCAGAAAACCCCATGCACCCGGTAGCGCAGGTTTCTCCAGCTTTTGAGCTGCTCTATGATAATTTTCACCAGCCCGAAACGCAAATCGCGAACAAGATCCGAAAAGCTGTATTTGACGATGCCTCCGCTGGGTGTTTCCGCCCGGGGAGAAACGACAGGGAACCCCGCTTCAGAGTAGGCTTTCCCCGTTCCGACCAGCGGGAAGGCGAGGATTTCAGAGCGCGGCAGGGCATCACGCAGTTTTTTCGCCAGAATGACGCCGATGGCGTCCTCGCCGTACCCGTTCGATGCGACCGCAAGGCGAGGCCGAAGGACCGCCCGAAGGGTCTCCCAGAACCGGTTCGCTTCGCCGAGGATCTCCGTCTTGACGCGGGGAACATAGAGCGGCAGGGGAGAAATCCAACCCTCCGGAAGGTTGTAAATGTCCTTCTCCGAGCAGACCAAAGCCGAAGCGTTTTGGCGGACCGCTTCGGCAACCATCGTTTCCAGGTCCTTGACCGTAAAGCGATGATGGTCCCGGAACCGGTATTCCGCCACGATCCTGACCCCCTCTTGCTCGAGGGAGCGCCGGAAGCTGGCGGGGTTGCCGATCGCCGAAAAAGCCAGGACAGGCATGCCCGCTACTTCCAGGCTGCTTTCCGCCCCCCATTTCCCTTCCCATCGCTCCCATCGGTCCACGACCAGTCTCGAGCAGAAAACCCGGTCCCGGCCCACGAGGTCTGCAATTTGCCCTATCAGCTCCTCGAGGCTGGAAGGGCGTCAGGCGCTGGCGAATCTGGAGAAGGTTCGGCAGCAGATGGAGGCGACGCGCCGCGAGGTGTCGCTCCAGGTG
>JAJUIT010000042.1 GCA_029267465.1 Synergistaceae bacterium | reverse complement strand
CCCCTTTCGGGCCATACATCTTGTGGGCGGCCATCGTCATCAGGTCAACGGGGAGGTCCCTCACGTTCAGGGGAAGATGACCCGCCGCCTGCACGGCATCCGTATGGAAAAGGATCCCCTTCTCCCGGCAGATCTCCCCCAGTTCCCGAATCGGCTGAACCGTGCCGACCTCGTTGTTCGCGTACATCACGGTCGCCAGGATCGTGTCCGGCCGAATCGCGGCCCGGAAATCCTCAACCCTGACGCGGCCTTCGGAGTCGACCGGCAGGATCGTCACGTCAAAGCCTTCCTTCCCGAGCCACTTCACCGTATCCAAGACCGCATGGTGTTCAATTGCGCTGGTGATCACATGGCGTCCCTTTCCGGAGAAGGATTCGGCGACGCCCTTGATCGCCAGGTTGTCGGCCTCGCTACCTCCCCCCGTGAAAAGGATCTCCCGGGGTTCAGCGTTCAAAAGACGGGCAACGCTTGCCCGAGCCTCGTCAATGGCGGTTCTCACTTCCCGTCCCCATGCATGAACACTGTTGGGGTTTCCGTATTTCTCCGAGAAAAAGGGAAGCATCTTTTCCAGGACCGACGGATCCACGCATGTGGTCGCCGAGTGATCCATGTAGATTCTACGCAAATCCAAGACCTCCTAGCCTGCGGTTGTATAAATTAGGTCTGCCTAATTTATGGCCTCATCCTACCAACTCCGGTCCGGGTCGTCAAGAGTCCCAAGTCGAGGCCGAATCGACCGTTCAACAGAGCGTCCGGTGAGTCGCCATCAGGCAGGCGCCGGAAACCACGGGAAACCCTTCCACCTGGAGAGCCTTTTCCGCTTCGGTGTTCTCGGCACCGGGCTGCATCCAGACGACAGGCCTATAGGGCATTTCACGAAGATCCCTCAGGATGGGTTCCTGGTTTTTCGCCCCGACAAAAAGAGCGACCACATCCACGTTCTGGGGCAGTTCCAGGAGGCTTCCCGCGCAATCGAGGCCCAGCACTTTCTGCCCCGCGTAGGCCGGATTGACAGGGAAAAGCCGAAAGCCCCTTTCCAGCAGGTAGCTCATGACCGCAAAGACGGGCCTCTCACGGTTGGACGAGGCGCCGACGATCGCGATCGCGGAGGGTTTACAGACAAATTCCCGGATCACTTCCTCTTTCTCTTTCGTCATTGGAATACTCCTCCCGAATCCAGGATCAGGGTCTCCACGAGACCGTCCTTCTCAGTTTCAGGTTCCGGTATTTCCCTGGTAAGGCAAAACCCTTATCGTTCCTGGGATTGACGGGATTTTTACCCTGAGGGACAGCCGTCCTTTCTCGTTCGGCCGGATCCGCTTCAGGGAACTTCGCACAACCCAGGAACCAAACTCATGTCCCTTGCTGTCCAGAAGCGAAACGGCGATCCCTGGATCCACGACATCCCACTCGGAAACGTTCAGGATTTCTGCCTCCACCTGGAGAGAACCTGTCTTCGGGTCCAGGGACCATCCAAGCCTCGTGATGGCCAGGGAAACCCCCGGATCAACCGCGCACCCTGCCAGGCAAGCGGGCGATACCACCAGCAGGCAAACCAGGGAAACCAACCAGAAGATCCATTTTTTAAACCGAACCGACATTTCCATCTCTCCTTCCCTTCCAATTAGCTTGTTCCGGCATGATTTCAGCCAGGCTTTCGTCTTGGCGCGACTCGATGGTATAATCCGCAATTGCGGAGGGCTGGCCGAGTGGTCGATGGCGGCTGACTTGAAATCAGTTGTGGGGTGACCCACCAGGGGTTCGAATCCTCTGCCCTCCGCCAGCGACCTTCCATGCGGCAACCGATGGTTCCATTATAGATGCTGCCTTCCTGTTCACAGCCGGCCAAACTTGCCTTAAACTAGGGGAAACCGCCTTCCCGGCGGAAAACGGGGGCAAGAACGCGTTGGGCGATTTTCTCTTCTTCGATCTGACACAAGAGCCGTTCTTCATCGCTCCTTCCCCCCGGGGAGCGGCTGTTTCAGGTGCCCACGAGCCGGAAACAGCCCGTTCGTTTGATGAACTCAGGCAACTTTTACCCAAAGGCGCATTCCAGGCCCTTCTTTTCAGGATCCCTCCCGATGCCAGCCTAAAAGAGACCGTTTCCAGGCTTGAGGAGATCTGCACCGATGTCCCGATTCTTTTCCTCTGCGACGAAACGCAGGCGGAAGAAGCCCGCAAGCGGATCGGCAGGGGGCTCCATGGATGCATCGACCGGAAGGGGCTAACCTGGGAAAACCTCCAGCATTCGATCCAGTCCGCGTCCGCTCTCCGGACTGCCCTTGGGGCGAACTCCCGCCTGAAGAGGGAACTTGAAGAAACGCGCCTTGACGTGGAATTGCACCGGAAAGCCTACCGCCGCATTTCCGAAGATCTCCGGTCAGCAGTCCGAACCATGTCGAGCTTGGGAGAACTCCATCGGCTCTTCTTCCATGCCCAGGACGAGAAATCCACCCTCCGGAACTTCTGCCGGGCCATCGTGAAGGGTCACGGCTACCAAATGGCCTGGGTCGGGAGGATCCTGGAAAGCGAGGAAGGAATCCGGATTGAGCCGATTGCCCACGCCGGAGACGAACAGGGTTTTTTGGCCACCCCCTTTCCCGGAAAAATTCCCCTTCGAGGGATCCTCGAAGGGCACCCCTGGGCCGTCCAGGACATCCGGGAAGAGGCAAATCGTTTTGAGTGGGCAGGCGAAGCGCTGCAACGCCGCTACCGTTCGGTTGCCGTGGTCCCGTTCTTTCGCTCCGACAGAGACTCCCGGATGGCCTTCTGCGTGTTCGACGGAAGGGAAGACAGGTTTTCGGCGGACCGTCTCGCCATGCTGGCCGACCTGGCGAAGCTTCTCTTGAGGGGACTTCTCCTTCTCGAGGAAAAGACCCAAAAGCAGGCGGATGAGGAGGCGCTGAAGCTGATGAAGCAGGCCGTCGAGACCTCCGTCAGCGGTTTCGTCATTTTTGGCCTCGAAGAAGGCATCCAGTACGTCAACGAAGCCGCCTTGCGCTTGGCAGGATACTCGTCTCAGGAAGAGGTGCTCGGCCGTTCGTACCGCGATTTTGTCCTGGTGAACGAAAAGACCCCCCAGATCCTGGAAACGGTTTTTCGCGGGGGGAACTGGACGGGCGAGTTTGACCTGATCCGCAGGGACGGTTCTCTCCGGGAAGTCTTCAGCAGCGTGAGCGCCGTTCAACGGGAGGAGGAAACCCGGTTCGTCCTGGTTTCGTTCACCGACATCAGCGAAAAACGGAAGGCAGAGCAGGCTCTCCTTGAATCCAGAAGACTCTACGAGGCCATCATCGAGGATCAAACCGACATGATTCTGCGCTTCCTGCCGGAAACCCTTGAAATCACGTACGCAAACCTGCCCTATGCCCGCTACTACGGGAAGTCGCCGGGCGAACTCATCGGGCAATCCTTCCGTTGCCGATACACGCCTGAAGAGGAGGGCCGAATCCGAGAACACCTTCGGAAGTTGACCCCGCAAGAACCGGTAAGGCAGATCGAGGAACGGGTGATCCATCCGGACGGGGAAATCCGGTGGCAGCAATGGATCGACCGGGGGATCTTCGACTCGGAGGGGAACCTGGTCGAGGTCCAGGGCGTGGGCCGGGACATCACCGAGCTCAAGATTGCGCAGCAGAACCTGCTGCGGGAGAAAACCCGACTGATGACGCTTTTCGACAACTCCCCCGACGGGATTGTGTTCTGTACCGCGGAACAGGTGATCGAATCTGCCAACAAGGCGTTCCTCGAGCTTTTCGGCTTTTCCGTCCCCGAGGTCCTCGGAAGAAAAATCGACGACCTGCTGAACGAACCCCCGGACGAACGGGCGGCCGCGCTGGAGCTGAACCTTGTGTCTCAGGACGGCCGACCGAGATCCCTGGAAGGGACACGCATCGGGAAGAACGGCGTGCCGGTTTTCGTTTCCGTCACCGTCATTCCCCGCAAAGAACCTGGGGGAGAAATTTCAGGAACGTTCGCAATCTACCGGGACCTCACGGAGAGAAGGCAGAAAGAACAGGCCCTGAAAATCAGTTCCACCATCATCGAGGGAAGCCCCGTGGTGGTTTTCCGGTGGAAAGCGGAAAAGGGATGGCCTGTCGAGTACGTCTCAGACAACATCCGGCAATTCGGCTACACCCCCGAGGAATTGACCGCCCCGGGGTTCCACTACGCGAAAATCATCCATCCCGAGGATCTCCCACGGGTCGAATCTGAAACCGAGGCCCTCGAAGCGAAGGGGAGCAGCTCGTTCTGCCACCAGTACCGCCTCGTCATGAAGAACGGAGAGCACCGGTGGGTGGTCGAGCGCAACCGCGCCGAAAGGGATTCATCGGGCGGCCTCCTCTACCATTTCGGGGTCGTCATCGACGACACGGAACGGAAAAACGCCGAACTGGAAGCGAGGGAAAACCACAAGGCACTGCAGGAAAGCCTCCGGAAACTGGAACTCTCTTTCCGTCAAACCATCGAGGTCCTTTCTTCGACGACGGAAGCGCGAGACCCTTACACCGCCGGTCACCAGCGAAAGGTCGCTCTGCTTTCCGAAGCCCTCGCCCGGCGGTTGGGCCTGCCGGAGAAAACCTGCGAGGGAATCTACCTGGCCGCCATGGTTCATGATTTGGGGAAAATCTCAATCCCCGCGGAAATCCTGAGCAAACCCTCGAGGCTGAACGATTTCGAAATGGCCCTGATCCGTACACACCCGGAATCCGCCTACGAGATCCTGAAAAACGTCGAAGCCCGATGGGACCTGGCCGAGTTTGTCCGGCAGCACCATGAACGCTGGGACGGGAGCGGCTACCCGAGGGGGCTGCGCGGGGAAGAGATCCTTCTGGAGGCCCGGATTCTGGCGGTCGCCGACGTGGTTGAAGCCATTGCGTCGGATCGTCCCTACCGTCCCGGACTCGGTCTCAAGGCTGCCATGGCCATGCTCGAGGAAAGCAAGGGAAGGGAATTCGACCCGCAGGTTGCCCAAGCCTGCCTGGACCTTTTGAGGGAAGGCTTTGATTTCCAGGGGGAGATTGCTTTCGCTCCCGATCCCTGGGGAAAGGCCGGCACTCCCTGATGGCTGAAGGGCACGCTTCCAAGCGCTTCCTGCTGCTTCCCGGGTTGGCCGCGCTCCTGCTCTTTTCGGTCTGGATCTTCTCCACGGCGGTGCAGGAACCAAAACAGGAAAGAATCGATTCCAAAGGAGGAAGTACGATGGTCAAGCTTGAAACGAGCAAGGGCGACATCTTGATTGCCCTGGATGAGGAAAAGGCCCCTGAAACCACGGCCAATTTCATCCAGTACGTCAGGGACGGACATTACGACGGGACGATCTTTCACCGCGTCATCGACGGCTTCATGATCCAGGG
This sequence comes from Synergistaceae bacterium, assembly GCA_029267465.1. Lineage (GTDB taxonomy): Bacteria > Synergistota > Synergistia > Synergistales > 79-D21 > 79-D21. The sequence continues at coordinate 9,797 of JAJUIT010000042.1, read as the reverse complement.
CGGGGGGTTCGACCGGGAAATGAACCAGAAGCAGACCCGTCCCCCGATTCGAAACGAGGCGGAAAACGGGTTGAAAAACGAAGCCTACACGATCGCGATGGCCAGGACCTCGGATCCCCATTCCGCGACGGCTCAATTCTTCATCAACGTCAAGGACAACGATTTCTTGAACTTTTCTTCCCGCACCCCGCAGGGATGGGGATACGCGGTTTTCGGAAAGGTCATCGCAGGTCGGGACGTCGTGGATGCCATCAAATCGGTCAGGACAGGGAACCGGGGTTTTCACCGGGATGTCCCGCTCGAGCCGGTCCTGATCCTCAAGGCATCGATCGTCGAACCCTAGGCGAACGGGAAAGGGGATCCCGGCCTTTCCTGGGCGGGATCCCCTTCGTGCCGCTAGTTTCTTTCCGGGTGCTCTTCTTCCGGAACCAGGAAAAGAATCCCCAGAGGTGGCAGCGTAAGGGAGACCGACTGTGCGAATCCCTGAAACGGCACAGGTTCCGACTCAACCCCACCCATGTTCCCCTGGCCGCTGCCGCCGTATTCTTTTGCGTCGCTGTTGAGCCTTTCACTCCAGAATCCGGAAACAGGGACGCCGATCCGGTAGTCGTGGCGCGGGACGGGCGTAAAGTTGCACACCACCAGCACCGGATCGGGCCTTTCTCCGGGGCGCTTGCGCAAAAAAGCCACAATGCTGTTGTCCACGTCCCTGAAATCGACCCACTCAAACCCTGACGGATCGAAATCCCCCTCGTGCAGCGCCGGCGTTTCCTTCAGAAGGCGGTTCAAATCCTTTACCCATCGGGCCGTTCCCGCATTTCCCGGGTTTTCCAGGAGCGGCCAGTCGAGTTCCCGCTCATGGTCCCACTCCCGTTCCTGCCCGAACTCTCCTCCCATGAAAAGGAGCTTCTTGCCCGGATGCGCCCCCTGAAAACCCAGCAGGAGTCGGAGATTGGCGAACTTCTTCCACGGATCCCCAGGCATCTTCCCGTACAGCGAGCCTTTCCCGTAAACCACCTCATCGTGGGAAAGGGGGAGAAGGAAGTTTTCGGAGAAGGCATACCAGATGCTGAAGGTCAGCCGGTCGTGAAGGTGCTTTCGGTAGATTGGGTCTTTCCCGAAATAGTCCAGGATGTCATGCATCCATCCCATGTTCCATTTCAGGCCGAAACCCAGCCCCCCGAGGTGGACCGGCCTTGTGACCATCGGCCAGGCCGTCGATTCCTCAGCAACCATCTGGATCCCTTCAAAATCCCCGTAGCAAGCAGCGTTGAGCTGACGGAGGAATTCGACCGCTTCCAGGTTTTCCCTTCCGCCAAAACGGTTCGGAATCCACTCCCCCGCTTTCCTGGAGTAATCGAGGTACAGCATGGAAGCCACGGCATCCACGCGTAGCCCGTCGGCGTGATACCGGTCCAGCCAGAAAGCGGCGCTGCTCAAAAGGAACGAACGCACTTCGTTTCGACCGTAATTGAAAATCGCGCTCTTCCAGTCGGGGTGGAAACCCTGGCGGGGATCAAGGTGTTCGTAGAGATGGGTTCCATCGAACTGGGCCAGACCGTGCGGATCGGTGGGGAAATGGGAGGGAACCCAGTCCAGGATGACCCCGATTCCGGCCCGGTGGAGAGTTTCGACCAGGTACATGAAATCCTGCGGGGTCCCGTAACGGCTTGTCGGAGCATAGTAGCCAAGTGTCTGGTACCCCCAGGAACCATAAAAGGGGTGTTCCATCACCGGCAAAAGCTCGACATGGCTGAACCCCATCTCCCTGACGTATTCAGCCAGCAAGGGAGCGATCTCCCGGTAGGGCAGGGGGCTTCCATCCCCCGGAGAACGCCTCCAGGACCCCAGATGGACCTCGTAGATCAACATCGGTTCCGTCAGCCTTCCGCGGGATGCCCGGCCTTCCATCCACCCCCCGTCTTGCCAGTTCTTCTCCAGATCCCACACGACCGAGGCCGTCCCCGGCGGGATTTCCGAATAGAAACCGAACGGATCAAGCTTGTCGGGGATTTGAACCCCACCCTTTCCCCAGATGCGGTACTTGTACCGGTCCCCCTGTCGGGCACCCGGGACGAATCCTTCCCAAATCCCGGAATCTCGCCAGATCATTTGCAGCGGGTTTTTCCTGCAATTCCATCCATTGAAGTCGCCGATGACCGAAACCCCTTCCGCGTTGGGGGCCCAGAGAGCGAAGTGAACCCCCGCCTTTCCATCCTCTTCCGCTAGATGGGCCCCCATCATTCTGTAAAGCCTCCGATGCGTCCCTTCCCTGAACAAATACAGATCCTGTGCGGAAAAAACCGATCCGTGCAGCACTTCGCCCGCGGTTTCTTTCGTCATGCTGATTCTCCTCCCGCTTTCCCAGCATTCCGGGGGATCCTCAGGATCCCGCGCACCGGCAATTCAACCCGGCCAGGCCGGTCGTTCCCCTTACACTTCAGATCTTATAAGTCCTTCCCAACCGAGAGGATTCGAAGAAGCCCCGATCCTTTGCCTTTCGCCCCCGGAGGGGGATGCTTCTTCCTCCGCCGCATGAAAACCCCTTCAAGGGGACATTTCGCCGCGGCATCCCTCCAGGTCGAAAGTCAGCCCTAGAGGTCATTCTCGGCCGCTACTTTGCCCTTTCAAGGACGGCCTACCAGGCCGCGTCGTCCGAGGACCGCAACATCCCTGCGAGATCCCGGAAAGCGGACCGTTTCAGGCGCCTTACCGCAGGGACTCGCGGTTGTCGCCCCCTCCGGTCCTGTCTCCATAATACAGGTACGGCGTTCCCCGCAGATAGAGGCGGATGAATTTCAGGAGCTCAACTTTCCGTCAGTTCTGCTGCATGCGGGAAAAAAGTCGGCGACGGCACGGCCTCCAGGGTTAACCCGGGCCCTGGCATGAAACCGGTACAGGAAATCTTTTTTTCATCCGACCCATCATTCTGCCCTAGGGCCATCGGAACGAGAAGCCGCAAGCTTCGAAAGAGCGACCTGTAAAGATGTTCCGCTAGGGCCGCGTCGTGCCCATCTGCCTCAACGTCAGCACGAACATGGACCGTTTGCCTGGGACCGGGCCGGACCTCTTCGCCACAGGTGCGGCTCGACCCTCGCGATGCAAACACGCGCGCGTTCTTTCATCCATTCTCCCCCCCATCTTCCTGCTTTCGAAAGAACCCTTTAAAACAATAAAACATCATCCCTTCCGGATTGTGGGCGGGGGGCTTTCCCGTTTTGATCCGTCTGTTGGAAAGGAATCGGATCATTTTGAAGCGTTTTTAAGCTTTATAATAGGTTTTCACCCCCTTTGGGGGTGGTGAAAGAAAGCGGGGGATCCGCATGAACGGATGGAACGGAAAATCGCTCTGGATCGATTTGACCCTGGGGAAGCTGGAAACCCGGGAAATCCCGCTTCCTCTCCTGGAGTCCTTTGTCGGGGGAAGAGGGCTGAATGACCGGGTGCTTTTCGACACGCTCAAGGGGGGAGCCGACCCTCTCGGACCCGAAAATGTCCTCGCCCTGGCAGTCGGTCCGCTGAGCGGGACAATTCTCTCTTCCACCAGCCGCGTGCAGGTCAGCACTCTTTCTCCCCTTTCGGGGATTCTGGGAGACGGGAATGCGGGAGGAACGTTTGGTCTGTGCATGAAGCGGTCCGGATTCGACCAGTTTGTCTTCACCGGCTCTTCACCCAAACCGGTCTATCTTCTCGTCGACGGGTCGCATGCCGTTCTCGTGGAAGCTTCGGACCTCATTCAGACTTCCACCTGGGAGAAGACCGACCTTTTGAAGCAGCGCCACGGGCCGGGAACTTCCGTCGCGGCGATCGGCCAGGCGGGAGAAAATCTGGTCCGCTTCGCTTCGGTGATCATCGACCGGCATCACTCGGCTGCCCGTGGGAGCGGCGCCGTGATGGGTTCCAAGAACCTCCTTGCCATCGCCGTGAAAGGCCACCGGGAAACGCCGCTGGCGGATCCTGCCACCTTCCGGATCCTGGCCGAAACCGACCGGGATTTTCTAAGGAACGATCCTTTCCAGCGTGATATGATCGCCCGCTTCGGGAGCCACATCGGCATGACCCGCTGGTTTCCCGGCAGCCGGAACAATGCATGCTATCTTGGCCCCGACGAGGTCCCCCGGTCCCTGCTTCCGGAAACCCTTAAAACATGGGAGGTAGGACGGACTTCCTGCGCCGGGTGCGTTGTCCCCTGCAAAGACGTTTTCCGAATCCCCTCGGGACCCCACGCGGGCGAGATCGGCAAGGCCATGGAACACGAATGCCTTCACTGCCTGGGAACCAATTGCGGAATCGAAGATCCCGTCGCGCTGATGACGATGGAAAACCTGGCCGACAAGTACGGCATGTGCGTGATCGGGCTCGGGAACACCCTCGCTCTCGCCAAGGATCTCTTCGCCCATGGGCTGATCGGGCTGGAAGAAACGGGCGGACTGGACCTTTCCTGGGAAAACGCAGGGGCCCAGATCGAACTGATCCACCAGACCGCCCTCCGCCAGGGGTTCGGAAACCTCATCGCTGAAGGGATGCTGAATCTGGCCCGGATCATCGGCGGAAGGGCAATGGATTTCTGCTACCACGTGAAGGGGCTGGGCCGGGGTCACCATCCGGCGGGGATCTTCTCCCTTGCCCACGCGACTTCCACCCGCGGGGCCGATCACCTCAGGGGACGCAGCTGGGCTTTCGGGGAAAACGATCCGGACATCTGGCCGATGCTGATCCGGGAAGGATTCATCCCTGTTGATGACCCGGTCCGAACGCTTTTCATCTCAGAAAGGGCCGTTACCCTGACCGACATGATAGGCCGCTGCAAGGGCGCGGTCAACAACTGGGCAAGCGCGGTTCCCCTTGTCGCCTCCCACCCTCTTCTGAAGGGCGAAGCGCTGCTGTTGTCCTCGGCAACCGGGGTCCCTTTCACGGAAGCGATGCTGGAAAAGGCTTCCGATCGAGTCTATCTTCTCGAAATGGCCTTCAACGCGAGGCAGAAAGTCCGACGGTGCGACGACCGGTTCCCGGTCCGGTGGGACCGAATCGGGTCAGACTGGGCCGAGCAGGAGAGGAAAAAACATGAAGCCATGCTCGATCGATATTACGCCCTGAGGGGATGCGACCCCGAGACGGGCATCCCGGGACAGGAAAGCCTCGCCCGGCTGGGACTGGATTTCGCGGCAAAAGCCCTGGAAAGCATCGATCCCGGTGCGCAATGGGTAGGGCCTCCGCTCTGGTCATCCGAACGCTACCCTCGCGGAACCCGGAGGTGCTGAGTTTTTTACGAGGGAAGGGGAGATGCCCCTTCCCTCAAGCGGTCTCGTTTTGAAGGGTCTCGATCCACAATTTTGCGACCGCGGCTCCCGTTGAACCGGTCACCCAGGACTCGGACCCTCCGCCCCTAGCCATGAGCTTTGGCTGTTCGCGGATGACTTTCCGCAGGTCGATTTTCGCCCGGGCCCCGCGTGCCAGGATGAAGCTTCCCTCGGATCCTTCTCCGGACGGCACCAGCACCAATCCAACGGAGTCGGGGTCAGACTCGACAAGGGATTTCAGCCCCGGAACCGCCATCTCGGGAAGAATACCCGGCAGGACCGAGACAAAGAGGGGGCTGCCCCCCAGGGTTTCCCTCTCCCAGGGTAGAGAAAGCATCCCCTTGGCTTTGTCCAGGCTCCGCAGCAGCGCCTGCCTTTCCTCCTGCAGCCGGTCGTAAACCTTCTCCAGTTTCTCCAGTGGGCAACTGACCTTTCGGAGCAGGACGCGGACGACGCGGGAGTATTCCTTGAGGACTCGATCCCGGTGAACGGTGAACTTGACCTCCCAATCCGGGGCAGTGCCTCGGTAAGAGGTTACGAGGACCCCACCAACCTGCGCGGTGGAGGAAACGTGCGTTCCCGAGCAGGCGATGCAATCGAATCCCGGGATTGTCACAACCCGAATGGGTTCCTTGCCGAGCCGGTCCCAGTTGGCTTTCAGCCCTTCGATCCCCTGGGCTTCTTCCGGAGAAAAAAGCCGGATCGTGACGGGCAAATCCCTGGCAATGATTTCGTTGGCCTCATCTTCCGCCTCGAAAAGCAGGGGCCAGTCCATCTGGCGGTCCCATTTCAGGAAAACGGTCGTCTCCTCCTCGCCAACGGCAACCTTGTAAACCGTCAGCCCCTCGTGGCGGCTCTCCAGTACACGGGAAAGGATGTGCTCCCCGGAATGCATCCTGGAAAGGAGCGCCTGCCTGTCCAGATTCACCTCGGCCAGAACAGCGAGCCCTTCCACGGGTTCTCCCTGCAGGATCCTGACCGCAAGGACCTCCTCTTCCCCGTCGCGGAGACAGTCCGTCACTTCCGCGGAAAACCCTGAAGCTGCAAGCCGCCCCTTATCGCCGGGCTGTCCTCCACCGGACACATGGAAGCGGTTCTCTTCCAGGATCAGGCGGGCTTCTTTCCCCTTTCTCGAAACGATTCGGAGGATGCGTGTTTCGTAACCGGTGTCCAACGTTGTTTCCCCCCTTCCACGGGACATTATACCCATCCCGGCACCAGCCCCGGGGAGTAGAATGGAACCGGATTCTGAAGACAGGGGGGAGAAGAGAAATGACTTCCGATGTGTTCTTTACCGGGACACGGACAACCTCAAGGAGGAACCTGCTGGACCGCCTCGAGGAGCTTGTTCTGGCAGCAGGGCTGGACGACCTCCCGCTGAAGGGCCGAATGACGGCGTTGAAAATCCATTTCGGGGAACCGGGCAACCTGGCCACGATCCGGCCGAACTACGTGGCCAGGCTGGTCCGGATGGTTCGCGACCGGGGAGGCAAACCCTTCCTGACGGATGCGAACACCCTCTACAAGGGACAACGGGCCAATGCGGTGGACCATCTGCAGGCTGCAATGGAAAACGGGTACAACCCGCTTTCCGCGGGCTGCCCAGTCGTGATCGCCGACGGGCTCTGGGGTTTCGACTACCGGGAGATCGAGGTCAACCTGAAACATTTCACCCGGGCCAAAATTGCCTCCGCCATCGCCGAAGCGGATGTGCTCCTCTCGATGAACCATTTCAAGGGACATGAACAGGCCGGTTTCGGCGGGGCATTGAAGAACCTCGGCATGGGTTCGGGCTCAAGGGAAGGAAAGATGGCCATGCATTGCGATTCGCCTCCCCGCATCCAATCGGCCAGATGCGTCGGGTGCGGAGAATGCGTGAGAAACTGCGCCCACGGAGCTGTCCGGCTGACCCCGGAAAGGAAGGCCTTGATCGATCAACCCCTGTGCGTCGGCTGCGGACAATGCGTCGTGGTCTGCCCTGCCGGGGCCGCCCAGATCAGCTGGGGCAGCGCGAAAACCCTGGGCGAAAGGATTGCCGAGTACGCCTTCGCGGCTCTGAAAGGGAAACCAGCCTTTCACGTCAATTTCCTCATGGACGTTTCTCCAAACTGCGACTGCTGGAACCACAACGATACGCCCATCGTGCCGGATATCGGCATCGCCGCTTCGAAGGACCCCGTCGCTCTCGACCAGGCCTCTGTGGACCTCGTCAACCAGGCCCCCGCGCTCCCCGGGAGTGCCCTTCAGGAGACCGGGGAACACCTGAAAGACAAGTTCCAAGCCCTGCACCCCGAAGCGGACTGGGAGCGGTGCCTCGTTCACGCAGAGGCGATCGGCCTCGGGACGCGCTCCTACAGGAGAGTCGACTTGCCTTGAGATCCGGCAGTTGTCTTTTCAAGGGCCTTCAGGTACTCCGAAACGGCATTCAATCCTTTTTCGAGGGTTTCCGTTGAGCAGGAAAAGCCCATCCGGAACCAGCCCTCAAAATCAAAGGCTTTTCCGGGAACCAAGAAGGCGCCGTTAAACTCGAAAAGCCCCCTGCAGAAATCTTCCGAGGGGATTGGGAACCCGTAGCGGATGAAAGCCGTGGTGCCGGCTTTCGGCCGGACGTAGGACAGCGTTTTTTCGCCACGGACCCAGTTGTCCAGGAGAACCGCGTTTTCCCGGACGAGAGGGAGGTTGCGCCCCAGGATCCTGTCCTTGAATGAAAACGCGCGAAGCGCCAGCATTTCGTCGATCATCCCGCAACTGATCGTCGTGTAGTCCCTGCGGATGAAACACTCCCGGATCAAACCGGACGGTCCCGCGACCCAGCCCAGACGGAGGCCGGCAAGGGAAAAAACTTTCGAAAGGCTTCCCGTTGCCACTCCCCTTTCATACAGGTCGACGATCGAGGGCGTGCTGACCCCGGGATCGTGCTCCAGCCCCCGGTAAACCTCGTCGCAAAGGATCCAGGCTCCGGAACGCTCGGCGATCCGGACAACCTCCTTCAGGAAAGAACCGGACATCAGGGCCCCGGTCGGGTTGTTGGGGTTGTTCAGGACGATCAGCTTGCACCGGTCCCCCGCCAGCTTTTCCAGGTCGTCGAGGTCAGGCAGGAAACCGTTTTCGGGCAAAAGCCGCAGGATCCTGACATCGGCGCCGAGGGCCTCGGGGACGGAATACAGCTGCTGGTAGGTGGGCTTCACGGCAACGACCCTGTCGCCGGGTTCCACGAGCGTGAAAAGAGCCAGGAAATTCGCGCCGATTCCCCCGTGGGCCAGCAGGATGTTTTTTTCATCCAGCGTTTCGTAAAGACGGGAGATATGCGCCCTCAGATCGAAGGCCCCCGGAATTTCTCCATAGGTCAGCTTCCTTGAAAGGAGTTCTTCCAGGAAATTCTCCTTCCCCCCGGAAAGATCGAGGAGTTCCTCCACGGTCAGGGATTCGACGCACGTCTCGGCGATGTTGTACCGTGCTTTTTCCTCATAGGCGTTCATCCACTCTTCCACACCAAAACGTTCGATCTTCAACGCTCTTCCCCCCTTCGGCCTTCAAGAATACCATGAACCCGCGAAGGATGGCCGTTTACCGCAACCCTGGCTGTTGGTATCATTCTCCGGGTGATCCGGAACTCTCCCGTCCCGAATGGAGGATCCAATGCAGAAAAACCGTTTCCGTGCCTTAGCCCTGCTTTTGCTGATTTCGTCGTTTCTGTTTTTTCTTTTCCTGGGAAATCATCCTCTCCTGGAACCGGATGAGGGGAGGTATTCCGAGATTCCCAGGGAGATGATCGAACGCGGAGACTTCATCACTCCGACGCTCAATTACGTCAAGTATTTCGAGAAACCCGTTCTCCACTACTGGCTGACGGCACTTTCCTTCAAGCTCTTTGGCTACACGGAATTCGCTTCCCGCTTCTGGCCGGCTTTGCTCGGAATTCTCGGGACGGGGCTCACTTTCTGGCTTGCGTCCCACCTTTACGGGACCCGGGCGGGATTTTTTTCCGGCCTCATCCTCGCCACATCCTGGATCTATTTTGCCATTGCCCAAATCAACATCATCGACATGGGCGTCTCGGTCTTCATCACGATGGCCCTGGCCGGTTTCTTCCTGGGCTCCAAAGGAGACCGGCGCAACCTGCTCCTCTTCTACGGGGGGATGGGGCTTGCCACCCTTTCCAAAGGGCTCATCGGCATCGTCCTGCCATGCGCCGTTGCCGGGACCTGGATCCTGGCAACCCGAAACTGGAAGCTGATCCGAAGGACTCTTTACGGGTGGGGGATCCTCCTTTTCTTCGGCCTGGCCCTTCCCTGGTACATCGCGGTTTGCCTGAAAAACCCGGAGTTTTTCCATTTCTTCTTTATCCGGGAGCATTTTCTCCGGTACACCACCAAAATTCACGGTAGATACGAACCGACCTGGTTCTTCATTCCCATCCTCTTGGCGGGCGGCCTGCCGTGGACGGCGTTCTGGATCCGCCCGCTGGGCGGCTTGCGCGAATCCAGGGAAAAGCTT
>JAJUIT010000174.1 GCA_029267465.1 Synergistaceae bacterium | reverse complement strand
GATGGCAGGGAAGTTTGACCGTCCGTGTCGAGCAGGGCAGGGCGATCCTGAAAATCGGCCTTGTGCCAGAGCAGCCGCTCGTGCTGGCCGTGAATCCGAGAAGCACGTCAACTTCCCTCCCGTCGTTGATCCATTCGGAGGTCAAGGATGACCTGATGGCGGGGCTTTCCCCCCTGGTCGGACTCCCGGTTGCCTGGGTGGCGCGGCACGAAAAGCAGGTGGCCCAGTGGGCTTCTGAACAGCTACAGGACGAATCGTTTGTCGAAAATCTCAAGGTTGACATCGGTGTGGTTCTCAGGCCGCAGCCGGTGACCGATGTTTCCGTTAGGCTGGAGAGCAGACGGTACACGATCTGGGCCTGGGCCGCGGGGTATGCCGGGACGTCGGATCGCTTCCCCGAGGCTGGGGTTCACCTGGGGCGCAAGGCCCAGCCTTTCCCCAGGTGGGAGATCGAGCTCTACGGTGAAGCCCTGGTTTTTCTCAACGACTGGAATCTCGAAACGCGGGCCGGCTTTCGGTGGTCGCCCTGGGATCGGGTCTGGCTTGGCGTGGAAAGGGCATGGCCCGAAGAAGAGGTGTGGTGGCGAGTCTGGCTCGACGGGCCGGTCCGGTCCCCCTATGCCTGGCTGCGGGGATCGGACGGCGGGGAACTCAATTTCGGCTTAGGCTACCGCCTCAACGAGAACCTCTCGATTGAACTGCATTACGATAGCCGGGACGAGAACTCATCCAGCGTCAGGCTGGTTGGGAACCTGTAATCCCCCTGGAAGGGGGCAGTGCCGATGAAATGGATTTTGGAAGAACTTGCGAAGCACCTGGGCGGCAAGATCAAGGGGAACGGGAAGCTGGAAATCACAGGGATCGCTTCCCCGAGCTCTCCGCAACCCGGTTTTTTGCTAACGGTCTGGGATCGGAAAATCCTTTTTTCCGTCCCCGGGAACGTCCCGGTTGTGGCGCCCTTGGGGTGGCTCGAGGAAGGCCGTGACGGGATCGAGGTTGAAGATCCAAGGGCGGCCTTTCGGGAGCTTTTGAGGCTTTTTGGGGATTTTGTTCCTCCAGCCCCGGGGATTCATGAAACCGCCTTTGTTTCCCCGGAAGCGGAGGTCCACCCGCAGGCAAGCGTTGGCCCTTTCTGCGTCGTCGAGGAAGGAGCCGTGATCGGGAAAGATGCGGTTCTTCGGGCCCACGTCTTCGTCGGACGGAAAGCCTCCATCGGTGAAGGGAGTATTTTGGAGCCGATGGCGGTCGTGATGGAGAACACGGTCATCGGACGGAATTGCCTGGTCCATGCCGGTTCTGTCCTGGGGTGCGACGGTTTCGGTTTCGAGCGGAACCCGGACGGATACCCCGTGAAAGTCCCGCAGATCGGACGGGTCGTGCTGGAAGACGACGTGGAAATCGGTGCGTGTTCCACCGTTGACCGGGCCACGGTCGGGGAAACCCGCATTGGGGCAGGGACCAAGACAGATAATCACGTTCACGTCGGTCATAACGCGAAGACGGGCAAGGGGTGCCTCCTGGTGGCTTTCACCGGGATGGCGGGGAGCTCTTCCCTGGGAGACGGTGTCACGATGGCGGCCCGAAGCGGCACGGCCGATCATGTCCACGTAGGAGACGGAGCCATCCTCACCGGCTGCGCGGGAGCCACGAAGGATGTTCCGCCGGGTGCGGTGTTTTCGGGTTTCCCGGCCCGGGATCATCGAGAGGACATGAAGGCCCAGGTTCTTCTTCGCCGCCTCCCGGAACTGGTGGAAAAGATCCGTAAACTGGAGGCACGCCTGGCTGAAATCGAAAAGAAGGGGCTGCCTTCAGATGGTTGAGCGCAATCGAGTGCGCTGGGAGGGAAGAGGGCTTCACACGGGAGGCTTCTGTGCCGCTGAGGTGAGCAGGTCGGATTTGCCGGGCCTTCGTTTCACCTTCCCCGACGGCGTCTCTTTCCGCGTTGAAGAGGCCGCCGTATCGGGGGATGGGCGGGGGTCCACTCTTTCCTTCCCGAACGGGATAACCATAAGGACGGTTGAGCATCTTTTTTCCGCCCTCGGCGGACTTGGAATCTGGAATGCCGAAATCCGAATCGAAGGCGGCGAGGTTCCGGCGCTAGACGGGAGTTCCGGGGATTTTGCAAGGGCCCTTTTGTCCTTTGAGGGGGATGCGGCCGGGAAGGTTCAACCCCTCAGGATAGACGCCCCGGTTTCCGTGAGGGATCCCCAAAAAGGAGCCTCCCTTGTGGCCCTTCCGGCTGAACATTTCGGGGTGACCTGCGTGATCGACTATCCGGGAACCTGGATCGGCGTACAGGCGTTCACCTGCGAGCGAATGGACAGGAAGGCCTACCTGGAAGAAATCGCCCAGGCTCGGACCTTCTGCCTGGAGTCGGAGAT
>JAJUIT010000040.1 GCA_029267465.1 Synergistaceae bacterium | reverse complement strand
CCGGTCGACCTGGGGGAAGGAAGTAACGATCCGGCTTGCCGCGTTGGGAATGCCGAGGCGTGCCAGGATGTCCTGGATGTAGTTGGTTCTCCCCGCCACGGTCAACGGATCGTGCCAGACGATCACGAGAACCGAGGGAACTCTGCCGGGGTGGGCGGAGCGGATTCTCCGGCGGAGGCTTTCCAGTTCCGAGCGGATTTTCCGGATGGCCCGATCGGCCTCCTTCTTCCTGCCCAGCTCGCGTCCCAGGATTCTCATCGCCTCTTCGACCTGGTCCAGAGACCTGTGCAGGGTGAGGGAGAGCGTTCGGACTCCCATTCCGGAAAGCCGGGAAAGCGTCTGGGTGTGGAAGGTCGATTCTCCGACAACGAGGGTGGGCCGGAAAGACAGGATCCTTTCGATCGAGGGGTTGGAGTACCCCCCGATTTTGGGCAGGGCCCGGGCAGCCGCCGGGTAGTCGTCGTATTCGGAGACGGCGACGACGGATCCCATCAGGCCGATGGCATCGAGGGTTTCCGTGATGCTCGGGGCGAGAGAGACGATCCGCTCGGCTTGGGCCGCCCCGGCGGTTCCGTTCCAGCCGGAAAGGAGAAAAGCCGCAAGGAACGGAAAAAGCCATTTCATGTTCATGAGGCCTCCCGTTTCTCCGGGCGCACGGCCTCCTGGAGGAGTTTCTCGCGGACCAGGAAATCGATCCCCCGGTGGAGGGTTTCCTCCTCGCTGTCGACCCGGGCGGACAGGAACGTATGGCAGAGGATGACCGGGACGGCGACAGACAGGCCGGCAACGGTGGTCAGAAGTGCGACCCAGATCCCGGAAGCCAGTTCGGCCATCCCTGCGCCCCCGGAAACGGCTCCCGACACGGCGGGGAGACCTCGAAAGGTTGACACCATCCCGAGGACGGTTCCGAGGAGCCCCAGCAGGGGAGCCACGCGCGCGATCGTGGCCAGAGTGCCCAATCCCTTTTCCCACCGGAACATCTCCCTCCGCAGCTGTTGTTCCATGAGGGTTTCGAGGGAGTCGGGCCCGGTCTGCCAGTGGTCGACCGCGACCTCGAACAGGCGGTGGAGGGAGCTGGAGCCGGACGTCACCACGGCTTTCGCGGCGGCTGCGTCTTTCTCGTAGAGGGCTTTCCCGAGGGCGGTCTCCAGGGCCATGGGGTCGGTGGAGGCTTTCCGGAAAAAAAACAGCCGCTCGATCACGATGGCGAAAGCCAGGACGGATACGGCGGCAATCACCCACATCAGGGGTCCGCCCAGCTTGAAGACATTCAGGCCCATGGATTTCCCTTCCTTTCAGGGGACTGCTGCGGGGCCATTATAGACGATCGTCAGGCTGTCCGGGCGACAGGGATGCCGGCGCTCTCGAAAAGCTCGAAGAAGGTTTCGTGCCGGTGGGGCTCCGCCTCCAGGGCCTCCAGGGAAAGGATCCAGAAATCCAGCGGGGCGGAGGGGCCGATCAGGGTTTCCGCGAAAGGCGACAGCCATTGGAGGATCCTCTTGGACTCTTCCCGGGTTCGGGTTGCCCAGACCCACCAGGTGACCGAGGATTGCTCCTGCGTGTCGGTGTCGAACCGTCCGGGAAGAAGGAATCGCCGGGCGTACTCCAGGAAGGGGCGAAGCGCAGAAAGATCCCGGGCGGCCTGTTCGAGGAAGGCCTGCCTTCCGTTTTCTGAAGGCTCGGCCAGCCGGATCAATAGCCGGTCCGTGTTCATCAGGCGGAACGGATCCGCCGGCGAGGAAGCGTCCATGTAATAGGTGTAGTCGTACCGGTGCAGGAAAAGGATGTCGAGGTGAAGTCGCCCTTCCACGGCTTTGGTTCGGGCGGCCCATTCTCTCAGGAGATCGGCACGGGGCCGTCCAGAGGGGGTCGGCGTCCTGGGAAATTCTGCCGAAAAGGAAACCGCCAGGGGATGCCTTTCCAGGGAGGGCAAATCGTCCAGGCCGGAGGCAGGGGGAAGGGCAGGGTAGTAGGGGAGCTCCACGTTCGTTCTGGCGTCCTTGCTTCCCCACGGGCTGTGAAACCCCCTGTCCAGGCGGAGCAGGGCCTCCAGCGCGAACAGGCTTTTATCCGGGTCGATCGGCGGGTTCCCGGGCAAATCCTCGAGGAAGGATTCCTTCGCCAGTTCCCTGAACCGTTCCTTTCCGATGCCGCTCAGGACATACCCATCCTTCCCCGCTCTCAAAAGCAGCCCCATGTCTTCCAGGGCCTTCAGTCCCCCGGGGTCTTCCCCGGCAAGCTCCACAAGACGGGCGGACCAGCAAGGCCGGTTTTCATCGAACAGCAGCAGAAGGCTCGCTTCCTTCATCATGGATCTTCCCCTCCTTCGCGTGATAGACTCTGAAATATGTCGTGGCCTCTTCTTTTCTGGCTTTTCCTGTCGGCCGGGGCCCTGGTTGAAACCGCCCTTTTTCTCGGTCAATGGGGCTGGCTCAACGGCCTGGACCGGAACGTCCCAGCGGAACTGGCTTCCCTCCTGCCCGAGGGATACGGCTGGTGGCGCGGTGTCACCTACGCCCGCGAGCGCCTGAGGGTTGCGCTGGGGCTGCTGTTGACCCGCTACGCGACCGTCGCCCTGGCTGTGGGGACCGGCGGGCTGCAGGCCGCGTGCCGGCTGGCCGGGGCCGTTTCCGCGTCACCGTTTCCGGCCGGATTCCTTCTCGGGGCCTTTCTGACGACGGTCCTAGCCCTTGTCGAACTGCCCTGGGGCGTTTACGAAACCTTCAGCGTGGAAACGCGGTTCGGCTTCAACCGTTCTTCCCTCGCCCTTTACCTGCGGGACGCGTTCTTGAAAACGGTGCTTTCCGCGGTTCTCGCGGGGTTCCTGCTGGGCGGGGCTTCGTTCCTCCTTGACCGCCCCGGAGGCCTGCCCCTAGCCCTTTTGGGGATCGCCGTTTTTGACGTTGCGGCGGCCTTCCTTTTGCCCCGCCTCGTCCTTCCGTTGTTCTTCCGCTTGCGTCCCCTGGAGGAAGAAAAGCTGAAGGAGAGGCTGGAATCCCTGTTCCAGCGGACCGGGTTTTCGACATCTTCGCTCCTGGTCGCCGACGGAAGCCGCCGTTCAACCCACGGCAATGCCTTTTTCGCGGGGCTAGGGCGTTCCCGGAGGGTCATCCTTTTCGACACCCTGGCGGAGCGTTTTCCCCCGGAAGAAACGGCAGCGGTTGTTGCCCACGAGATCGGGCACTGGAAAAAAAAGCATGTCCCGGCAGCTCTATTGCACTTGTTTGCGCTCCAGGCCTCCCTCGTCCTTTTCGCCGGGTTTCTCTGGAAAGCCGGTGGTTTTTCCGAGAGTTTCGGCCTTCCCGGGCGGCCCGAGGCCTTCGCCGTCATGGCCTACCTTTTCTGGGGGACGCTGGCCGGCCTTCTCCTTCAGCCGCTCCTTTCCAGTGCTTCCCGAGGCAGGGAGTTCGAGGCGGACCGCTACGCCGCCGAGCAGGAGGGCCCGGATGCCATGATCGGCGCTCTTGCACGGCTGGCGACGGACAGCCTCGCCTGGACACCGTCGGAGCCCCGGTACGCCGCCTGGTACTTGAGCCATCCCTCGACAGCCGAACGGATCCTTGCGCTGAAAAGACTGAAAGCGGCCGGCCTCAGCGGAAAATGATCCGTTGGTCCGCCGGGTAGGTCAGGCGGTATTTCACGGTCAATTTCCTGGTTTCTCCCGGTGCCAGCTTCAGGTCCCAGGTGAGGATCCCACGGTCGTCCTGCTTGGAAGGCTTGGGATCCAGCGCCAGGACCTCGATCCGGATTTTCTCCTGGGCACTGACGGGCACTCGGTCCAGAAGGCTCAGGTTCGTCGGGGTCCCCATCCCGTTTGTCACCGAAAGAATGAATGCCTTCTCGAGCTTCCCCCGCCCCCAGGTCGTTCCTTCCACGGGAACGGCTTCTTCGATCATCGCCGTGACGAGGGGAACCTTGCCGAAGGCAAGCTTCAGTGGTTCCCCGCGGCCGCTCGTTTCAATGAAGGTTTTCCCGGAGGGGGATCCATCCAGGTACAGGTCCGCCGTCCCGGAAAGGAGGGGCCGGTTCAGGGACTTGATTTCGGCGGTCAGCCAGGCTTCCCGGTCCAAAGCCGGGATTGCCACGACTTTTGTTTCGGCGGGAAGCGCAAAACGGGTCACAAAGATCCGGGCGATAGTTCCATCGCCCGGCGCTCTGCCGCGTACCCTCAGGTTCAGGTCGGTGGGGGTTTCTTCCGCGAACTTCCCAGGAGCGGCGGCTTCCTGCAGCATCATCGCGACGCCGTCGCTTCTGTCCTTCGGACGCCTGAAGTCGGCGACCAGGGGGGAAAGCTGCGGCGCCACAAGAGAACGCTGGGGCTGGACCGTGTGCAGGACAAGTTCGCCGTCCCAGTCGAGCCCTGTCTTTTGCTGAACGACGGCTTCCTGGCTGAACGTCACCAATCCTGTTTTGCCCGCCAGATCCAGGGAATACCGGGTGGACCAGGATGCCTGCTGGGTCCACGCGCGGATCCGGACGACGCCTTCCCCGGAGGTTTTGATCCGGACCCGGGTGGCCGTTTCCGGTTCGGGCGGTAGTTTGCCCGCAAGTTCCTGTTCAAGGCGCGAGAGCTCGGCTTTCGCCTTTTCGAGGGCCCGGGCGTTCTCGCGGATCGCCCTTTCCGTCTGTTCCCTCCGCTTCGCCCCGGTTTCAAGGAAGGCCATCAGGTCCTGGGGCTTCCAGCTCGAGGGGACAGTGTCCTGGAGGTGTTTCGCGGTCTGCTGCAGGGAGGCCCCGCGGGCCTCGAGCCGGTCAACCTCCGATCGGGTTTTCCGGATCCTCAGATCCAGGTCCGCCAGCGCGGGGAAGATCCATCCCGTTCTCTGGATCCGGGTCGTGTCCACGGAAAGGATCCGGGTTCCTTCCCCCGTCACGCGGAGAGAATCCTCCTCGAAGGACAGAGGCAAATCAACCTCCATGTCCGGGCGCGCGGGGGCCTCGAGGGTGACCCAGGCCCCCTGGGGATAGACGTCGGCCGTTCGGACGGCAACTCCCTGCCCGGCGGCCGGAGCGGTCCATGCGGCCAACAGGCAGATGAAGAAAAAACGCTGCAGTCGTTTCAATCGGAACACCCCCTTCTTTTACAATCATAACGGATCGGACTCATCCCGCTATAATGATGCGGGGCGGTGTCCCCGTTTTGTTCTTGAACCTGATCGAGGAGGAATCGAGATGCTGGGTTGTGGGATCATCGGCCTGCCCCTGAGCGGCAAGACAACCGTCTTCAATGTCATCACCGGGTCCGGGGCCGAAGTGAAGCCGTATGCGGGAGGTAAAACGGATCCGAACAGGGCCATCGTGGAGGTGCCCGACGAGAGAGTCGATAAGCTAACGGAGATTTTCAAGCCGAAAAAACGGACACCCGCGATGGTCGAATTCGTCGACCTGGCGGGTCTTTCCAGGGACGCCTCGAGGGGAGCCGGTCTCGGAAACGCCTTTTTGTCCTTCGTGGCGGAGGCGGACGCGCTGATCCACGTGCTCCGGGCTTTCGACAACCCGGAGGTCCCCCATCCCGAGGAAACCCTGGATCCCCTCAGGGACTGGAAGATTGTCGAAACGGAGCTGATCCTCCGGGATCTCGGGTTGACCGAAACCCGCCTCAGCCGTCTCTCGGCCAAGAAGCGCCTCCTTCCGGAAGAGCAGCTCGAGGCGGATCTCCTGAAACGATGCCAGGAACACCTCCTGGAAGAGCGCCCGTTGAGGGACCTGCACCTGGACGAAGAACAGCTCCGGCTTCTTCGGGGCTTTACGTTCGTTTCCCTGAAGCCTGAACTCGTGGTTTTAAACCTGGACGAAACGCAGGTGACGGATGATTCCATCCCCGGGTATGAAAAGCTGGCGGCCCTCTGCGAGAGCCGCGGCATGCCCCTCGTGAAAGTCTACGGCCGCATGGAGATGGAGATGTCCTCCCTGTCCCCGGAGGAGCAGGCGGAGTTCATGGCCGAGCTGCACGTTGCGGAAACCGGGCGAAAACGGCTGATCTTTGGAGCCTACCGTTTACTGGGCTTGCTTTCCTTCTTCACGGTAGGGCCCGACGAGGTCAGGGCCTGGACCCTGAAGGGCCGCGCGACGGCGGTCGATGCCGCGGGAACGATCCATTCGGACCTTGCCCGGGGGTTCATCCGGGCCCAGGTGGTCAACTACGAGGAATTCATGCGGCACGGAGGCAGCTTTGCGGCTTGCCGGGAAGCCGGGGTCCTACGGCTCGAGGGAAAAGAATACCCGGTCAAAGACGGGGATATTCTTGAGATCCGGTTCAACGTCTAGGGGGGGCGGTTTAGTGCCGAAGATCCACGTCCTGATCCTGGCCGGGGGAAGCGGAACGCGCCTCTGGCCCTTGTCGAGGGAAGAGCTGCCGAAGCAGTTTCTCCCCCTGATCGGAGAAAGGACCTTGCTACAGGAAACGGTCCTCCGACTGGTCCCCTTGGCTTCGGACCGGTTTGTGCGGGTGATCGCGGGCCGTGAATGGCAGGCGCTGGTCCGTCACCAGGTCCGGGAGGTCCTTCCCCTGCAGGGGGACTCAGACCCTGTTCTCATCGAGCCGGTGGGCCGGAACACCTGCCCTGCGATCGCCCTGGGGCTTGCCGCGCTAAGGGAGAACGCTTCCGCGTCGGAGGACGACATTGTCCTCGTCTGTCCCAGCGACCACGTCATTCGGGACGAGGAGGCCTTCCGGCGGGCGGTCCGAACGGCGGCGCAAGCGGCGGAAAAGGATCTTCTTGTCACATTCGGGATCAAGCCGGACCGTCCGCAGACCGGCTACGGATACATGGAATGCGGCCCGGCCCCGGGTCCGGGGGGAGTTTGGCCAGTCTGCCGCTTTGTGGAGAAACCCTCCCCCGAAAAGGCACGCGAGTACGCCGAAAGCGGGCGCCATTTCTGGAACGGCGGCATGTTCTGCTTCCGCCTCGGAAGGATGGCGGCAGACCTCAAGCGTCACATCCCCGAGGTGGGGGGCCTCTGCGAGGAGGGGCTCCAGCCCCTCCTGGATTCTTTCGAAAGCCTTCCCTCCATTTCCATCGACTACGCCGTGATGGAAAAGACGGACCGGGTTGCCGCCGTCCTTCTGGAAGCCGGATGGTCGGACGTCGGGAGCTGGGACTCCGTCTATGAGGCCCTGCCCGCGGACGAGAACGGGAATGCCCTCAGAGGGGACGTGCGCCTCATGGGGGGGCAGGGCAACCTTCTGTACGGGAACCACCGCCTCGTCTTCGGCGTGGACCTGCGCGACATGCTGGTGGTCGACACCCCCGACGCCCTGTTTATCGCGCCCCGGGGCAGTTCCCAGAAAGTGCGCGAGGTGGTCCGGGCCCTGAAGGAGGAGGGGCGGCGCGAAGCCGTGGAGGCCCCGGTCAACGCCCGTCCCTGGGGAACCTACCAGACCCTGGGGCAGGGCTCCCGGTACCGGATCAAGCGGATCGTCGTCGAGCCTGGCGCAAGGCTGAGCCTGCAGTATCACCACCATCGCAGCGAGCACTGGGTCGTCGTCAGGGGGACGGCCCTCGTGGGGCTGGATGGATCGGAAAAGCTGATTTACGAGGGGCAAAGCTGTTACGTGCCAAAGGGAACCCCTCACCGGCTTTCCAACCCCGGCAAGGTTCCCCTGGAGATCATCGAGGTCCAGAACGGCGAATACGTCGGCGAGGACGATATCGTGAGGCTGGACGACGATTACCGGCGGGAGGGGTAGTCTTCCCCGGAAAGCGAAAAGAGCCGGAGGGTCCCCAAACCGGTGCTAAAATACGCCTTGAACCGTCCCGGGCCACATAACCCCCATCCTGGGAGGAGGGAAAAAACGTGAAAACCGTCAGCCTGAATGACCCTCTCGAAATCCGCGGGATCCGGCTTGAAGGCCGGATCGCCGCAGCCCCGGTCGCGACTGCGTCTGCCGACCCGGAGGGAGGGCCGACGCAGAGAAGCCTGGAAATCTACGGGCGCCTTGCCCGTTGCGGAGTGGATCTAGTCGTGGTGGAGCATCATGCCGTCAGCCGGAAGGGCAGGGCCCGGGTGGCGCAGTTCAGGCTGGATTCGGAGGCTTCCGAAAAGGCGAACCGGCCCATGGCTGCCCTCTTCCGGGAGGCCGGGTGCCCGGCTTTTGTCCAGATCAACCACGCGGGCAGCCAGATCCGGGATGAAGCCCTCCTTGCGGAGAAATACCCCGTTTCCGCCCCCTCGGAGGTCAAGCATCCCGCCTGCCCTTACCCGGTCAGGCCGAAGGAAATGGACGCGGGAGAAATTCACGGAGTGATCGAATCCTTTGCCGCAGCCGGGAAAAGGGCGATTTTGGCCGGATACCCGGGGGTCCAGGTTCATGCCTGTCACGGGTACCTCCTGGGGCAGTTCCTCAGCCCCATCACGAACCTACGGAGAGATGCCTACGGGGGAAAGATCGCGAATCGGGCCCGCATTCTTTTCGAGATAGTGGAAGCCCTCCGGCCGGCCATCGGCGGCGAGGGGGTCCTTTCCGTGAGGCTAGGGCTTTCGGATTCCTTCCCGAAGGATCCCCCCGAGGGGCTCACGCTGGAGGAAGGGCTCTGGGTGGCCAGGGAACTCGCCGGCCTAGGGATCGATCACCTGGACATTTCCGGCAACCTGTGCGGATACGATGCTCCGGGAGAGGCCTATTTTGCCGATTGGGCCCGGGCAGCCCGGGAAGCCGCGCCGAAGGTCCCGGTAACCTGCACCGGCGGGATCCGCAAGCTGGAGACCGCTCGTCGCCTGGTTGAAAGCGGGGCATGCGATCTTGTCGGTATCGGCAGGGGGCTCCAGAAAGACCCGGACCTGGTCCGGAAATGGAAGGAGAACCTGCGATGAAAATTTACGTCAGCCTCGACATGGAAGGCGCCACGGGAATCGTTTCACCGGAGCAGGTCCGGCCGAATTCCCCGGAGTACGCATTCGGAAGGGCGATGCAGGCGCATGATCTCCAGGCCGTCCTGGAAGGCCTCCGGGAGGAAGGAGTCAGGGATGTCCTGGTGAACGACAGCCATTGGGACATGACCAACCTCGATCTCCGTGACCTGCCGCCGGGCGTCCGGCTCATCAGCGGTTATCCGAAACCGCTCAGCATGGTGGAGGGAGTGCAGGGGTGCGACGCGGCCTTTTTCCTCTGTACCCACGCCATGGCCGGAACGGAGAAGGCGGTGCTGGACCACACCCTCTCCGGAAGCACCGTCTACGAGGTCCGGCTGAACGGCATGCGGGTCGGGGAAACGGGGATCAATGCCGCCTTGTGCGGGTTTCTCGGGGTCCCGGTGGCACTGGTGACTGGGGATCTTGCAGCCTGCTGGGAAGCGGAAAGCCTGCTGGGGGAAGGCCTTGTGACCTGCGGAGTCAAGGAGGGGCACGGACGCCATTCCGCGGAGCTCCTTTCGCCTTCGGAAACGGCCGCCCTTCTTCGGGAGGCAGCCCGTACAGCCGTCCAAAAGGCGGCGGAAGGGCTTTCTCCGAAGCTGGTTCTTCAGGCTCCCTTCGTGATGGATCTAACCTTCCAGCGGACGATCCAGGCGGATGCAGCCGCTTTTGCTCCCGGATCCTACCGCCTGAGCGGCCGGACCCTCCGGTACGAATCCCGTGATCTGCTGGATGTCCGGCGCTGGCTCTGCGCGGCGCTCGACCTGGCGGCTCACGAAAGGGTCTAGGCCGTGATCCTTGGAGTGGACCTGGGGGGGCACTCCTTCGCCCTCGGCTTCGTCAGGGACGGCTCGGTGCTGTCTCTGCGCGAATACGAAACCCCGCGTTCCAGGACCGCCGAGGCGGTTTCCGCCGCCCTGAGGGAGCGCATCGACGAGATGGCCTCGGGAATCAGGGTAGACGGAATCGGGATCGGGGTTCCCGGCATGCTGGACCTGGAAAGGGGAAAAGTGCTCCGGTCTCCCAATTTTCCGGGATGGGAAGGGTTGCCCCTGCGTTTTTTGCTGGAAAAATCGCTCGGGATTCCCGTCCGGATGGAAAACGACGCCAACTGCACCGCAATCGGAGAAGGACTCGTGGGCGCCGCCTGCGGTTTGAAGAATTACATCGTTTTGACGCTTGGGACGGGGATTGGCGGTGGGATTGTCATCGGCGGCAGGCTCCTCCGGGGGGGCCACGGCATGGCGGGAGAACCAGGGCACCTGGTCATCGGAGGTTCGAAGCCGTGCGGATGCGGCGGCCAGGGACACCTGGAAACGGTTGCGGGGGCTGACGGGATAGAAAAGCGCGCCAAGGAGGCTGGAATCAAGCCTGATTTGAAAAGTCTCTGGGAACAGCGCGGGGATCCCCGGGTTGAACCGATCTGGCAGGATTCCCTGGAAGCCCTTGGGGCCTCCGTCGCTTCACTGGTGCATGTCCTGGACCCGGAGGCGGTTGTCCTCGGAGGCGGACTGGGGCCCGCAGCGGGATTTGTGGAGGCCCTGGAACCCATCGTGAAACGGTACCTCGGAGACCCTTACCGATCCTTTCTGGATCTTCGGATCGCCAAGCTGGGAAAGGCCGCGGCGGTGATCGGGGCCGCCAGCCTGTTTTTGCCCGATTCCGAAGAGCGGTTGTGCTAAAATGAATCGATTCTCCATTCCCCCTTTTGAGGAGGCAAACTGAAAATGGCGATGCCGATGCAGATCAATCTCGAGGAACTGCTTTCCATGCTCATCGCGAGGGTGGACAGCCTCTCTTTTTCGGACGAAAACCAGAAGACCAGGTTCAACATCCTTGCCCGCGTGCTCTACCGGAAGGGGCTTCTGACCGACCAGGACGTGGTCGATTCCGTCAGGGAAGAGCATCGGATCCTGAAGGAACTTGGTCTGATTCCCGAGGTCCCTTCCGAGGAAAACCTGAAAACGATGGCCGAAAGCATCCTCCTCTGGATCCGTGGAGACGTGGACGTGATCAGGAAAAGCATGGAAGAGTACGATAAGAAGATGCGGGAGCTGGCCATGCAGGAGGCCCAGGCGCAGAAATCCCGCATCGAAGTGGCGCCGTCATCGGTCCTTCAGCAGATCGATCGCATGAGCGGGAAAAAGCCCGGGAGCAAGCTGATCATCTAGATTCCCCCGGAAAAGGAGAAAGCGGCGGGGCTTTAGGGCCCCGCCGCCGTTTTCTGGGGGAAGACTCAGAACGGTTCGAAACCGGGACGGTAGATCAGAACGGAACAGGGTGCGTACCGGGCTACCTTTGCGGCGGTGCTCCCAACGACAAGATACTCGAGGGTGCTGTGCCCCCGGTAGCCGACGACGATCAGGTTGTACCCCCCCTCCCTGGCGGTCCGGATCACCGAGTCGGCCGGGTCGCCCTCTTCGATCACGATGTTGTGCTCGTGACCTTCCAGGCCCAACCCCTTCTCCGCTTTGCGGATGAAATAGTGGATTTTCTTTTCCGCGATTTCTCGGACTTCAGAGTCGATGTCCGGAGGCACCCAGGGTTCATACCCCCTCCAAAGGTACGGCTGGGGAAGGATATGGATGAACGTGGCCTCAACTCCCAGCCTGTGGGCCAGGGAATGGCCGTAGGAAACGACCCTTTCCCCCAGTTCGCTCAGGTCAACGGCAACCAGAATTTTCTTGGGCATAGCCAGCGCCCCCTTTCGGTCAGGAATCTTCTTGTCCATTCCAACGCATTCTTACATCAGTATAGTGAAGAAAAAGATGCTTATCAAGGTGTTTCTTCGGGAAAAAGGGATGTGTGTTAAGATGACGAAAAAAAGAAGGGGAAGTTGATTTTGCGGGAAATTGCGGCGGTCATTTTTTCGGTCCTGCTGGGGGCCTGCATGGGGTCCTTCCTGAACGTCGTCGCGCAGCGGACGGTGGAGGAGAAACCTTGGTGGGGGAAAGAGCGTTCCCGCTGTTTCTCCTGCGGCAGGGCGCTGAAACCCGCCGAGCTGATCCCGCTGGTTTCCTGGATTCTCCTCCGGGGCAGGTGCAGGACCTGCGGGGAGAGGATCCCGGTCCGCTACCTCCTTTCAGAATTCGCCGGGGCGGCGATCGGGGGATTCCTGTTCTGGCGCTGGGGGTTGAGCTTCGCCGGGTTCTTTGCCGTCATCACCGGGTTCCTCCTGCTTCTGAACGCTATGACGGACTTGTACAGCGGTTTTATTTACGATGCCTTTGCCCTGGTCCTGGGGGGAGTCGGGATGCTGCTTCGCCTGGGGGGAGGGCTCAACGCTCTCTTCGACGGCTTCCTGGGAGCCCTGGCGGGAGCCGGGGTGATCGTCGTCATCATCCTTGTTTCCAGGGGGGGGATGGGGTGGGGGGATGCCTGGCTTATGGCAGGAACCGGGGCGGCTCTCGGGTGGCAGCTGACGCTGGTGGCCCTCTACCTGGGATTTATCGTCGGCGGGATCGTGGCTCTCGGGCTTCTCGTCCTGGGGATCGTCAAGAGGAAAGATCCGATTCCCCTCGGGCCTTTTCTCGCGTTCGGCGCGTTTCTCTCCCTGCTTTACGGCCCCTCCCTGTGGGGCTGGTTCGGGATTGCGGTTAGGTGGCCGTGGTTGTAGGAAAAGACCGGGGGCTAAAGCCTGGCATGCCCGGCCTTAGCCCCCGGTGAACCTTCAAGGCTAGAAATCCCCGATCTGTAAAAGAATATCCGCCGCGAGATCGTCAATTTTGTCCGGATCCTGTTCCGCATTCTGCTGGAGGAGGGCTTCGAGCTGCCCCTGCGCCATCTTCAGGATGTCCGCCATTCCCGCTTCCTCGAGCTGGGGTTCGAGCGACTGGGCCATCTCTTCCGGCAGCCTGTCCGTCAGGAAACCGAAAAGAAGGAACGGTGTATTGAACCAGGCCGCCGTCTGTTCATCCTGTTCAAGCAGGGGGCCGAAAACGAGAGCCATGGCATGGGCCCTGTCGCTTTCTTCCGAAGGTTCGTCGTCCATTTCCCAGATCCCGGTCATCAGGAAGGGAAGGTCCGGGTCAAGCCGGATCGCTGAACATAGTGCTTGGTAGGCTTCTGCGCAGGGGCCGGAAAGCCGGAAGCTCGCCAGGGCCTTTGTGTAAGCCCTTTCGGGGGAATCCGCCTTGTCCGCCATCGCTTCCTTCAGGGCTTCCCGGTAACGGCCCAGGCGCAGCAAAGCCCCGTAGCGGAGAAGGCGCCCGAGAGTCTGTCCTTCCGTGTCGAGATCCACCAGTTCCCCGGAAAGGGAAAGGGCTTCGGACAGATCCTCCTCGCTGCTGTTCTCATTTCCAAGCAGCGAAAACGCCAGACGCTGCAGGGAAGCGGCTTTCAGCCATTCCGGAAGGCAGCCTTCCGAGAGAAACCCGAGCCAATCCGCCTCTGGGCGGCGGAGAATTCCAAGGACATGACGCAGACGCCCCTGGTACTCCTGTTCGTTCCCCTGGAAAACTTCTGCCAAAAGCAGCAAGGCTTCGGGGTTGTCGGGCGAAACCGAAAGAACGTTTCGGGCCAGAACTTCGCAGGTCCGGTCGTCATCCGTTTCGTAGGCCTCTTCAAGCCATGTCAAAACCTTCTTCCGCAGTGTTTGATCCGTATTCACAAAGAACCTCCCTATTTTTTCCCGGTTCCCGCTGGGGGCTAGGCCAGGCCGAAAAGCCGCTGGGGCTCCGAGCGCAGCCGCACCTCGGGCATCGGTACGATGGTGATGCCGGATTCGGCGTCGAGGAAATACCGTTCCGCGTCGACATCGCGATTGTACCCGATGACGGTGTTCGGGGGAATCACGTTGTTCGCGTCGATAATGGCGTGTCGGATCTTGCATCCCTCTCCGATGATCACCCCGTGTCCGATCAGGCTTTCCTCGATGACAGAGCCGGCCTGGATCTCGCAGTTGCGGAAAAGGACGCAGCGGTGGACGACAGCGCCCAGGATCCGGCTCCCTTCCGCCCGAAGGGTTCCTTCTGCCGAGCAGCCCATACCCTTGTCCGGGTACGTGAAGGAAGGGGGATCCGCGTACGAGGAAGTGCGGACCGGCCACTGAGGGTTGTAGAAAGTCAGGTCGGAAGGGTGCTGAAGAAGGTCCATGTGGGTCTGCCAGTATGACTTGATGGTCCCGACGTCGCGCCAGTAGGGGCGGTCCTTGCCGGGGATCACGTTCGTGGAGAAATCGTAGGCCATGACGCGCGTCCTTTTGAAAAGGGAAGGGAGGATGTCCCGGCCGAAATCGTGGCTGCTGGCCGGGTTCTTGGCATCCTCGATCAGTGCTTGCTCGAGAAGTTCCCGTTCGAAGATGTAGTTGCCCATGGAGACATAACTCCAGCCCGGTTTTCCAGGGATTTCTGGCGGGTTGGTGGGTTTTTCAAGGAAGCCGGTCACAACCCCGTCCTTGTCCGTGTCGATGCACCCGAACTGCCAGGCTTCCGCTTTCGGGACGACGTTGGCCGCGACGGTCAGGTCGGCCTTGTTGTCGAGATGGTAGGCCAGCATCTGCTCGACATCCATCTTGTAAATGTGGTCTGCCGCGAAGATGCAAACTCGGTCCGCATCGAAGAGGGTGATCAGGTGGAGGTTCTGAAACACCGCGTCCGCCGTTCCGGAGTACCAGTGGTCGCCTGTCCACATCTGCGCCGGGACGTTCGTCACGAAGAAATCCCTTCCTCGAAGGGCGCCTCCGAACTGCCAACCGCGGTCGATATGCTCGTTCAAGGACTGACTTTTGAACTGGACCAGCACGTAGATGGAGAACAGCCCGCTGTTGACCATGTTCGAAAGGGCGAAGTCGACGATCCGGTACTTCGCTCCGAAGGGAACGGCAGGCTTGGCGCGGTACTTGGTGAGGGGCATGAGACGTTCGCCTTTCCCTCCCGCCAGGACAATACCCAGGACTCGACCGTATTTCCCGTAGATCATGAGGCTCCCCCCTTAGGATTCCTTCAGATCTGAAACTTCCACTCCCAGAAGCTCCAGGTAGAGCTTCGCGTAGGCCATCGCCGACGATTTCCAGGAAAAGTCCAGGGCCATTCCCCTGGCAACGAGCCTTTCCCACCGCCTCCGGTCCGAGTAAGCGGTCATCGCCCTTTTCACCGCGTTAACCAGCTCTTCTGCAGTATAGTCGGAAAACAGGAAACCGTATCCCCTCTGCGAACCGTCCGCGTCAATGATCGTATCGGCAAGGCCTCCCACGGCCCGCGCCACGGGGATTGTTCCGTACCGCAGGGCGATGAGCTGGGAAAGGCCGCAAGGTTCAAAGAGGGAGGGCATGATCAGCATGTCCGACCCCGCATAAGCCAGCCGGGCGATTTCCTCGTTATAGCCGACGTAGGACCAAACGCGGCCTTCGAATCTCTCCGCGGCTTTCCGGATTCCTTCCTCGTAAACCGCGTGTCCGCTACCCACGGCGAGGACCCGGCAGCCCAGGTTGACCAGCCGCTCCACCGAGACAAGAAGCAGGTCGATCCCCTTCTGTTCCACGAGACGGCCGACCCAAAGCAGAAGGGGAGAACCGTCGTCATCCCACCCCAATCGATGTAGAAGCGCCCTGCGGCAGAGATCTTTCCCTTTCATGCTGCCGATTCGATAGTGGGCCGGCAGCACCGGGTCTGTTGCCGGGTTCCAGATTTCCGTGTCGATCCCGTTCAGGATTCCCCTGAGTTTCCTCTTCTGGGAGGCCAGAACTCCATCGAGTCCCATCCCTCCATCCGGTGTCTGGATTTCCCAGGAGTAGCGGGGGCTGACCGTCGTGAGAGCGTCTGCCGTGAGAATACCCCCCTTCAGAAGGTTCACCTGGCCGTAAAATTCCAGGCCGTCCATCCCGAAAGAAGAGGCATCCAGCCCGAAACCCGTGAGCGCCTCCTGCGGAAGAATCCCGTGGTGAGCCAGGTTATGGAGGGTGAGAACGGTGTCCACGTCCGGCCCCATCTTGCGGTAGTGCCGATGCCAGCGCAGGGCCACCGGGAGCAAGGCTGTGGGCCAGTCGTGCACGTGGAAAATCTGGGGGTGCCACCGGGACGCAGTGGACAGTTCCAGGGCCGCCAGGCTCAGAAAGGCAAAAGGCAGTGCCGAGGACTCGGTCAGGTCCATCGGATAGATGGTAGGATTCGAGAAAAGTTCGGGCTGCTCCAGCAGGTAGATCGGGACGCCGTCAATCTCCGTCCTCAATACGCGGGCCGAGTAGACGCGCCATTCAAGGGCCACGTGAACCGGTGAACGGAGACGGGTCAGCGAAAGCCTGTTTTTTTCCACATTTCCCAGCACGCACGGGTAAGCCGGGAGCAGGACACGGCAATCCACGCCGAGCTGCCGGAGCGCTTTCGGCAGGGCCTGGACCACGTCCCCAAGGCCGCCCATTTTTGCCAAAGGGGCCATTTCCGAAGCCACGTGGAGGATCCGGGGCTTGATCGGCATGATTAGGGTCGTGTTTTCCATCGGGGAACCCCCCTCCTGAACCTGTTTTAGAGGCCTCTGAAAGCGATCCCGTAGGCCTTCTGGCAATAT
>JAJUIT010000137.1 GCA_029267465.1 Synergistaceae bacterium | reverse complement strand
CGGCGGCCGCCGCGTCGATATCCCGCCCCAGGTCGAACTGGCCCACGGTGGTGGCCCTGCCCTCGTAACTGCTGGAGCTGATGCTCTCGATCCCCGAGATCGTGCTGAGCTTCTCCTCGATGATGTCCGTCACATCGTTGTCCATGACCGCAGCGCTCGCTCCGCGCATGGTGGTCGTGACCGCGACGATGGGGAAATCCACGTCGGGTGTGCGTTGCACCCCCATCCCCTTCAATCCCAGGATGCCGAAGAGGATCAGGGCAAGAGTCAGGACGATGACGGTCGCCGGCCGACGCAAGGCAAATTCGGTGATCTTCATGGGCGCTTCTCGCCTCCGGTTCAGGTCGGTACGCCGCTAGTTTACCTTCTGGCGAGCGAAAGGGGAAAGCCCGTCCCGGCCGCCTGGGCGGGGTTTCGGAGGTCTACCGGGAGAATGCTTCTTCCGGGGTTGCCGTTTCCTTCTCCCGCAGCTCCCGCATCTGCTTCGAAAAGAAGGCGAACGTGATGAAGGCCGAAAGCAGGTCCGCGGCCGGGAAGGCCAGCCAGACCCCAGGGAGGCCCAGCAGGCGGGGGAGGACGATCACGAGGGGAAGGAAAAGCAGGACCTGCCTCGAAAGGGAAAGGAAAAGGGCGGGGGCGCCTTTTCCCAGGGCCTGGAAAAGGGTCGAGCCAATGGTCTGGAACCCGATGCAGGCAAACCCGAGGGTCATCATGCGGAGGGAACGGGTCCCGATGGCGCGAAGCTCCGCATCTGCCGTGAAGAGGCCGAAAACCGGGCCCGGAAAAAGCGTCAGCACGAGGAAGCCGGCCGTCGAAATGACCGTTGCGGCGGCCACGGAAAGCCGGACGGACCGATGGGCCCGGCTCCAGTTGCCCGCTCCGTAGTTGTAGCCCAGGATGGGCTGCAGTCCCTGAGAAATCCCCATCATCGGCATGAAGAACAGCGACAGGACACGGGAGATCACCCCGTAGGCCGCCACGGCAAGGGGGGAACCAAACCGGCCCATGGAGTGAACCACGACCGTCGCCGTGAAGCCGCTGGCTGTCAGGCGTGTGAATTCCGAGGCCCCCACCGCAACGATCTGCCGGAGGATGTCTTTCCGGGGGACGAGGTGCTCCGCTTTCAGCTTCAGGGCGCTGCGACCCGAGAACAGGTAATTCCCGAGCCAGGCCACCACGAGGGCCTGGGAGATCACCGTTGCCCACGCGGCCCCTGCGATGCCCCAGCCAAAGCCGAAAATGAAGAGGGGATCGAGGACGGTGTTGGCTCCCGCCGAGACGAGCATCGTGAACATGGCTACCCGCGCGTTGCCTTCCGCCCGGACCACGTTGTTCAGCCCCACGCCGAGGACATGGAAGGGAATCCCCAGGAGAATGATGGCGATATAGGTTCGGGCCGGGGGAAGGATTGCGCCGGAGGCCCCGAGGAGCGCCAGAAGCTGCGGCAGGAAAGCCCGGCCGAGGAAAGCCGCCGAAAGTCCCGCGGCCAGGGCCAGGGTCACGAGGGTCCCGAGGGCCCGGTCGGCACGCTCGGCATCCCCGGCCCCGAGGCTCCGGGAAACCAGGGAGGCAGCTCCGATCCCTCCCATGGTGGCGATCCCCATGACGAAAAAGTGGAGGGGAAAGGCCACGGCCGTTCCCGCAAGCCCCATGGGTCCCACGCCCCACCCGATGAAGAAGGCGTCCACGAGGTTGTAGGAAGCCTGGACCAGCATCCCCACCATCGCGGGCAGAGACAGCCTCAGCAGGAGGGACCCGATGGGTTGCTTGCCGAGAAAAGCCGTTTCCCTCAATTCGGATTCCCCTCGACCTGCACCGGGTCGCCGTCCTTGAGCGCTCCGCCGCCCGAAACGACGACGAGGTCTCCCGAGGCGATCCCGGCGGTGACCTGGACCACGTCCGGCAACATGAGCCCCGTCTTCACAGGGACCTGGACCGCTTTCCCGTCCCGGACCACGAAGACCTTTCCGTCCCTGAGGCTGTCAAACGGGATGACCAGGGCGTTTTCGGCCGATTGCTCCACCAGGAAGACCCGGGCGAACATCCCCGGCTTCAGCCGGTAGCCCAGCGCCCGGTTGTCCGCCGACACCTCGACCTTCACGGTCCGCGTGGAAGGATCCACGTACGGATGGACGAGCGAAACCTTCCCTTCTACGGGATCCTCCCCGAGGCTATCGGCCGTGATCAGGGCCTTCATTCCCGCGGCGATGCCCGAAGCCTGGACCTCGGGAACCTGGAGCACGGCCTTGATCCGGTCAACGTTCGCGATCCGGGCCACCGGCGTCGAGGCGGAAAGCAGCGTTCCGGGCGTCAGGCTGAAGTCATCCAGGACGATGCCGTCGATGGGAGCGGTCAGGGTGAACTCGGAACGGTTGACCGACTGGGCCTGCAGGCTGGCCTGCGCCTGCGCCACCGAGGCCCGGGCCCGGTTGTAGGCAGCCAGCGCGGCCTGGTAGGCGGTTTCCCGGCTGTCCAGCTCCTGTCGGGTCGCGTACCCCTCCTTCAGCAGGCGGGCATAGCGGTCCCGCTCCCGGAGAGCGCTTTCCAGCTCGGCCTTCGCCTGTTCGGCTCCGGCCCGGTTGACTTCAACCTGGGCGGAAAGGGCGTTGACCTGCGCATCCTGGTCCCTGCGGTCGAGAAGTGCGATCGGCTGTCCCTTGCGGACCGGCTGACCGGTTTTCACCCGGATCTGGAGCAGGCGGCCGGCCACCTTCGGGACCAGCGTCACGTCCTGGAAAGCTTCCAGCGTGGAATTGGCCTCGAATCCCTTCAGCAGCACCGGCCGGATTTCCGCCGGCACGACTTCCACCCGGGCCGCCGAAGGAGGCTGGGGAGCCTGGACGGCCCTGGAACGCCTTGAGAAGGCCATCCCTCCCGCCGCGAGGACCAGAAGGACGACGGCCAGGGTGATTTTTCCTCTCTTCGTTGCCAAAAACGATTTCATCGACATTTCCCTGTTCCTCCTTTACCGTTCCAGGATCCTCTTCACGAGGGATCCCTCGGCCTTCCAGAGGCCGGCCAGAGCCATGCGGTACGCCTTCAGGGCGCTCGAAAGGGCCGTCCGGGCACCGGTCAGGGTCGTCCGGGCGGACAAAACGTCCAGCTGGGTGTTGACCCCCTCCCGGTAACCCACCTCGGCCAGCCGAAGGTTTTCCGCGGCCAGCTCCAGGCTTTTCCTCGCCGCCTTCACCGTTTCCGCCGCACTTTCCACCGAAAGGGACGCCTGGCTCACCTC
Source organism: Synergistaceae bacterium (assembly GCA_029267465.1). Lineage (GTDB taxonomy): Bacteria > Synergistota > Synergistia > Synergistales > 79-D21 > 79-D21. The sequence goes on along the minus strand of JAJUIT010000137.1, from coordinate 1,127 downwards.
GGCACGGACGGCGTCTTCCTTTTTCGCCACGGCCTGTTGCGCCTGGTTCAGGGCGGCCTGCTCCTGCATCACTTTGCCCCGGGTCAGGCCGCCGTCGAAGAGCGGGACCTTCATCGTGAGGGTGGCCAGCCAATCGTCATCCGCCGCGGCAGAAGCCGGCGTGGAGTCGTAATCCAGCTGGTAGGACGCCGTAAGCGTCACGATCGGCCTCATTCCGCCCCTGGCGATGTCCACGGCCGTCTTCTGGATGGTCGCGGCCGTCTTCTGACCCTTCAGGTCGGGCCTTTCCGCGAGGGCCTTCGCAACGGATTCCTCCCGGTTCACGGAAACCGCAGCCGCCTCCAGTTCTCCCACGACCTCGACGTCCGCGTCCGGCGGCAGCCGAAGGAGGGTGAAGAGGTCGATCCTGGCGATGGAAAGGGCGTTCTTCGCCGCGGTGAAATCGGCCGAAGCGCTCTCGCGCTGCTGGATCGCCCTGGAATAGTCCAGTTTCCGGGCCAGTCCCAGCTCGAACCGCTTGCCCAGGTCCTTCGCGGCGTTCTCGTAATAGGTCAGGGCGTCGCGGGCCGTTTCCTCGTCCGCCTTCCGCTGGAGGACCGCCAGGTAGGCTTCCACGACCCGGAAAGCCACGGCCTCCTCGGTGGCCTGGAGGTCCTGCTGCGCCTTCACCAGGGTCTGGCGAGCCTGTTCGGCCCCGGCGCTGATCACGCCGCCCGCGTAGAGGTACTGGGAAAGGCTCACGTTGGCGAGGTTCTCCTTCTCGGGCTTGGTCGACTCCTCGTTGCGCCTGGAGGCGCTGCCGTTCAGCGAGATCGACGGGAAAAGGCCGGAACGGGCGTACACGTAGCGCCCTTCCGCCTTGGCCACCTCTTCCCGGGCGGACAGCACGTCCGGGTTCTTTTCGAGGGCCAGCCGGACCGCTTTCTGCAGGTCGAGCGTTTCCGCCGCAAACGCCCCGCGGTTTTCAGACGGGGGAAACAGGATCCAGGACAGCCCAAGGAGCAGGGCAAGGCCTTGCACAAACGCTCTTCTCATCGTGATTACTTCCCTCCAGGGATCAGCATCTGCAGGGCGACGGCCAGGCCGTGCCGCTTCCTTTTTGAACGTAACCACCTTACCACCACCCT
>JAJUIT010000073.1 GCA_029267465.1 Synergistaceae bacterium | reverse complement strand
TCTCGAGGGCGAGAACGGTCTCGGGCATCGAGATCACCGTCCCGTCCGCCACCTGCACCAGGTCCTTCAGCTCCGACAGCATCGGGATCCGCAGCAGCATGAGGGGTTCGGTGAAGCCTGCCTCCCGCAGCCGCCGCAGGTTTTTCAACCGGCTGTCCATCAGGAGGCTGCAGCCCCCTTCCAGCATGGCCCGGGCCACCACCGGGTCCGCGCAGAACCCCTTCGTCACGCCGAAGACCGAGATCCCCAGCCTTCCCGCCCGCCGGACCACCTCCGCCGCGTTCTCGCGGACCTTTCCCGCGTCCATCACGAGCCTCGGATACACGCCATCGCCCCCCATCGAGGGGGTCAGACCCCCTTCTTAAAGGTTCTTCGTCGAGCGTTATCATACGTCTTCTTTCTGGCGGGCGCCATTGCAGGGAGGAACGCTCGTTCAACGGACCTGCCCCGGCCGACTGAGCCGGGGCTGGTTCGCTTAGACCTGGCGAGAGCGTTTGAATCCGCCCTATTTCGTCTCTTTCGAGCCGTACCTTCTATTCCATTCCTTCAGGATCCGGTCGCGGTTTTCAGCAGCCCAGGAAAAGTCGTTCTTGATCAGCTGCTTCAGGGGTTTGGCCGGGAAACCTTCCGGCACCGGGTTGTCCTTCCCGACGGAAATGATGGCGAAGTTCTTGTTGTATTCCTTCATGACTTCGTCGCTGATCGCCCAATCCAGGAACACCTTGGCCTCGGGCTTGATGGAGGCCTTCTTCATCAGGGCGTTCGCCTCCAGATCCCAGCCGGACCCCTCCTTCGGGAAGATCGTCTCCACGGGCTCGCCCTTCCTCTTCTGCATGATGCCGCGGTACCCGAAGGAGATCCCGATGGGGTACTCCCCGGCCCCGGCCATCTTCGCGGGCTTGGAGCCGGAGTGGGTATAGATCGCGATGTTCTCGTTCAGTTTGTCCATGTACTCCCAGGCCTTCTTTTCACCGAACAGCTGGATCAGGGCCGAAACCGTGAGGAAGCCCGTACCGGAAGAGGCCGGGTTCGGCATGGTGATCAGCCCTTTGTACTCCGGCTTCAGCAGGTCGGCGTAGCTTTTCGGCAGAGGAAGGTTCCGTTTCTGCAGCTCCACCGTGTTGCAGACGAAGGCGGTCATCCACGCGTCGATCCCGACCCAGCGCGCGGGTTTCGCCTTGTCCTTGAACTGCGGGAGCACGCGCTCGATCCCTTTCGGGTTGTACGGGGCCAGCATGCCCTGCTTGTCCAGGAGGAGCAGGCTGGTGACCGCCGTTCCCCAGATCACGTCCGCCTGGGGGTTGTTCTTCTCGGCCAGGAGCTTTGCCGTGATGATCCCGGTGGAATCCCGTACGATGTTGACCTTGATGTCCGGGTGCTGTTCCTGGAAGGACTTCAGGTAAACGGGAATCTGGTCGTCCTCCAGGGCCGTGTAGACCGTGATCTCCCCGGCCCTTGCCGTTCCGGAGAAGGCAAGGACCAGTGCCAGAACCGCCAATACCGCTTTCAACCGCTTCATTCCTTTTCTCTCCTTTCCCTGCCAAGGGGTTTCGTGGATTGTTCCCTGAACCGGAAGAGGCATTTTTCCGCCGCTTCCAGGAACCGCTTTAGCACCGCCGAATCGACCTGCCCGATGTTTCCGATCCTGAACGAGTCCACCTGGGTCAGCTTCCCCGGGTAGATCAGAAAGCCCGATTGCTTCATCCACCGGTAAAAGGTTGCAAAGTCGAAACCCGGCAGGTCGTCCGGAACCAAAAAAGTGGTGATGATGGGGGATTGCCACTGAGGGGAAATCAAAAGGCGAAAACCCAGGGCCGTCATTCCTTCCGCCACCAGGACCTGGTTCTCGCAGAAGCGCCGGTGCCGTGCGGGAATCCCCCCTTCTTCATCGAGCTCGAGAAGCGCCTTGTGAAAGGCACTGACCGCGTGTGTGGGAGACGTGAACCGCCATTTCCCGCCCTGCGTTTCCATCGTCCTCCACTGGTCGTGAAGATCAAGCGAAAGGGAACAAGCCTGGCCTTCGCTCGCCTCGAGGGCCGCGGGGCGGGCCAGAACGATGCAGAATCCAGGCACTCCCTGCAGACACTTGTTGGCGCTCGTGACGGCGAAATCCACTCCGATCTCCCGGAGGTCCATCGGGATGCCCCCAAAGCTGCTCATGGCATCCAGGATGAAGGAGCGGCCGCTTTCCCGGACGATGCGGCCGAGCTCGGCCACCGGGTTTAACAGGCCGGTGGTCGTCTCCACGTGGACGGCCGCCACATGGGTCAGGCTTGGATCGGAGGAAAGGATTTCATCAACGGCGACCAGGTCGATGGGGGAAGTCTCCGGGAACTCAAGCAGGGTGTGCCGAATCCCCAGGGTCCTGGCAATCATCCCGATCCGCTGGCCGTAGGCCCCGTTGGCCAGGACGAGCAGTTTCCCCGCGGGGGGAATCGCCGTTCCCAGGACGGACTCGACGCCGTAGGTCCCGCTGCCCTGGAGAAGCACCGCCGTGTAAGACCGCGGGTCTGCAGAGGCCAGGCCCGAAAGGCGGCTCCGGATGTCCCGCACGAGGGCAAGATAGTCTTCGTCCCAGGTACACCAGTCCTTCTGCATGGCCTGGCGAACGCCCTCCGAGGTTGTCAGGGGGCCCGGGGTCAGCAGGGTACAGGCGTTTTCCATAACTGTCACGGGAGCGCCCATTCGCGTTCGCCTACCCCAGGATTCTCCGGCCCTCGCCGTAGCGGCAACAGGGACAGATCCCATGTTCGAGCAGGGAATCGATTTCCCCCAGGGCTTCGTCCAGGAGCCCGATCCGGTCGAGGACGAAGTGAGCCCCTGCGTTTTTCAGCCGGTACGCCCCCGCGTCCTTGATCCTTTCCAGTTCAGATCCCCTTAGGGCCTCGGTCTCCGCTTCGGTCAGCCCCACCTCGTTGCCGCCTTCCAGGACTCCGACCACCCAGGTTCCCGCGTTGACTCCCTCCAGCATGTCGGCCTCCGTGTCCCCCACCTTGACCAGCCGGGCGGCCGGATACAGGTCCAGTTTCTCCGCGTTTGCCCAGATCATCCAGGGCTTCGGCCGCCCTCCCTGCACCTCGTCCGCTGCCACCAGGCAATCCGGAGCGTATCCCTGCTCGGCGGCTTTCGGCAGGATGACTTCCATCATCCCGCGCGTGTACCCCGTCGTGGAGCCGATCTTCATTCCCCGACGGCGCAGCCGTTCCACGAGCTCGACGACTCCCCCGACGGGCCTGGCAAAATTACAAAGCGTCTCAAACAGGTGGCGCTCAAAAGACTCGTAAAGCCGGTCCAGGTCCCCTGCGCCGGACTCCGCGCCGAACCGTTCTTCCCACTGCGCGGCGATGTTCGGAAGGGAACAGAGCGCCGCCAGGTGCTCCTTTTTCTTCATCCCCATGAAACGCCGGACCTCGCCCGGCTTCACCTCGATCCCAACCTCCCCGAAGGTGTCCAGAAAGGCCTGAACAGGGGCGAAAGACCCATAATCGACCGTGGTGCCGGCCCAATCGAAGATGACTCCCTTAAGCTGCGGCATACTCCTTCCTCTCCTTTCCGAGCCAGAGCTCGCTTTTCTTTTTCACCCGCTGCGTCAGGAGGCCGTAGGCCGCCCGCACCGCGATGTTGGTGACCAGGAGGAGCACGGACATCGCAGCCGCCGGCGCGATGTCTCCCGCATCCTCCATGTTGACGATCGCCAGGGCCGCCGGTTTGAAGGAAGGCGGGTAGAGGAACACCACCGCCGAAATGGTGACCATGGCGTTGACGAAGAAATAGGACCCGATCTCGAGCAGGGCGGGGAAACAGAGCGGAAGCGTGACCCTGCGAAAGGTCTTCAAAAGGGGGACCCCCAGGGTTGCCGAAACCGACTCGAAAGCCGGATCGAGGCGGCGCATGGCCGTCACGGCGGTCAGAAACGGAACGGAGAAGAAGTGGACGATGTTGGCGGCGACCAGGATCCAGGGCGTGCCATAAAGAACGTGGAGCGGGTTTTTGAGGGAAAAACCGCCGGGAAACTCAAAGGCCGGCCGGTTGAAGAGAAAGATGTACGAAAGGCCGATGACCAGCCCCGGGAGGGCGAGCGGAAGCAGCGCCAGGAAACGGGCCGCCTCCCGGATGGGCCTGGGACTTTTTGTCTTCTCCACCAGGTAGGCTCCCCCGAAAGCGGCCGCCGTCCCCAGGATCGCGGTCACGACGGAAATGAAAAGGCTGTTTTTGTAGCTCTCCAGCCCGTATCCCGCGACGTTTCTAAACAGGAAATGGTCCAGCGTGAGACGGAGATCGTACGGCCAGACCTTCACGAGAGCGGCCACCAGGACGGCTCCCACGACCGAAAGGGAAAGGATCCCGACAAGAGAGCACCAGGAAAGGGCAAAGAACTCCGCCAACGGATTTTTGGAGGGAAACACCGGAACGGTATTCGAGGACACGGTAGCAGAATGAAGGCCCGAGACCGCCCGTTCCGCCAGGAAGGCCGCCACGGCCGGTCCCAGGAGAAGAAGCCCGATGACGGCACCCATGGAAAGGTTCTGCTGTCCGATGACCTGCTTGTAGATATCCGTGGCGAGGACATTGAAGTTTCCTCCCACGACCTTCGGAGCCCCGAAGTCCGTGAAGCTGAGGGTGAACCCCGAGAAGAAGGCGTTCAGGAGGGCGTAGCGCAGACCTGGAAGGGTCACCGTCCAGAACCTCTTCAGGGTTCCGGCCCCGAGGGTCTCGGCCGCCTCGTACAGCCTCCGGTCGCTGATCTCCAGCGCCGCGCTCAGGATGAGAAACGCCTGGGGGAACACGTACAGGATTTCCGCCAGGACGATCCCCTTCGGACCGTATAGCCCGATGTTCCATCCCAGACCGGTGACGAGCCCCTTGTTCCCGAAGAGGTAGACCAGTGCGATCCCGTGCATCATGGTGGGAGCAAAGAGGGGCAGGAGTGCCAGGCCGCGGACCAGGGGCTTTCCCGGCATCCTCGTCCTGTAGATGGACAGCGCGGTCAGGAGGGCCGCCCCGCAGGCGAGGGAAGAGGAGGTCATCGAAACCCAAAGGCTGTTCCAGAACGACAGGCGCAAAGCGGGGTCCGAAAGGGTGCCGGCGAACCGGCCGAAGCCCGACAACCCGTCGTCTCCCTCGGAAAAGGCCTTGAGGAAAAGCTCTGAAAGCGGCGCGAAAACGAACAGGACCAGGAGAGCCAGGAAAAGCCCGGCCAGGGCCGCTTGGCAGAGCTCGTCGGTTCCGAAAGGGCGGTGGTTTCCTTTCATGCCCCGACCGGAACCGAATCGAAGGAAATGCAGTGCTCCGGGGGGAGGTCGATCCGCACCGGGCAACCGTGCCCGATTCCCTTTTCCTTCAGGAGAGACGCGGGAACGTCCGCCACCAGCCGGGTCTTTCCGCTGCCCAGCACGAGGCGGCAGGAAGCCCCGCGGAACTCGATTTCCCGGACTTCCGCCTGGAACCCCGGCTTTCCCTCGGGAAACACGCGGACGTGCTCTGGCCGGATTGCCGTTACCCTCCCCTCATCCTCAAGGAAGTTGATCGCCCCGACGAAATCCGCCACGAAGGGATTCGCGGGGCGGTCGTAAATTTCCAGGGGGGACCCCTTCTGCATGATCTGGCCGTCTTTCATCACCACGACCTCGTCGGCGATCGAAAGAGCTTCTTCCTGGTCGTGGGTGACCATGACCGTGGTGATTCCGAGCCGCTCCTGGAGGTTTCTGAGCTCCCTGCGCAGGTTCATCCGGACTTTCGCATCCAGCGCGCTCAAGGGTTCGTCCAACAGCAGCAGGTCGGGCGCAGGAGCCAGGGCCCTGGCCAGAGCCACCCGCTGCTGCTGTCCGCCGGAAAGCTGCGAAGGATACCGGTCGGCTTCGCCCTTGAGGCCGACCAAATCCAGCATTTCCAGGACCCGCAGCTGGATCGTTCGGGGATTCAATCCCCTGGAGCCCAGCCCGTAAGCGATGTTCTCGCGGGCGGTCAGGTTCGGGAAAAGGGCATAGGATTGGAACACGACCCCGAAGCCGCGCGCGGAGGGGGGGAGGCCGGTGATTTCGCGGCTGCCGAGGAAAATCCGGCCGGAATCCGGTTTTTCCAGACCCGCGATGGCCCGGAGGAGGGTCGTCTTCCCGCACCCGCTGGGACCAAGGAGACAGGTGAAGCGCCCCTGGGGCACCTCAAGTGAAACGGAGGAAAGGGCCTTTACGGGACCATAGGACTTGCAGATTTCGATAAGCCGAAGCGAACGGACCATCCAGGTTCCTCCCTTCTGCAGGAACAGGGCAGGGCTTCCAGTACGGTCCGATCCTACCGGCTTTCCTTTTCAAATTCGGTCTACGTTTTGAAACAGCTTGGTTAAATCCCTCGACGGGAACGGTCAGCAGGTTCCGTGTGCCAGCAGGGCGACCTTTTTCCCCTCGCGGTAAAGGCGGTTGAACTCCCTGCAGGCGTCCGGGGTTCTCAGGACCAGCACCTTCCCGATGCCGTTTTTTAGAAGGAATTTCACGACCTCTTCCGGAACGGCGAGGCGCCCCTCTTCCCCGGTTCCGATCACCACCACATCCACACCCCGGTCAAGCACCCCCGCCACCATCGACCGGTCGAGGACGTGCCCTTCCCGTTCCTTCCACCGCTCGACCTTCCGCCCGATCACGCGGACATCCTTGCCCTTTCCGACCCTTTCGTCCCCGCTCCCCGAATGCTCCTCCCCGAGGATCACGAACTTCCCGAAAGAGAAGGACTCGATCGGCCCCTCCGGATCCCTGAACATGGGCTTCCCCTCCTTTCTCCTGCAAACGGCGACAGGATCACGATGCATATCGTTACACTTTAAAATATCCTGCTTTTAAATAATATTCCTGTTCCTATTCTACATTGATCCTTTACAGGAGGGGGGTACCGCAAAGGCTATCGTTGAGATTTCAAAACGGAAAACCCGGGGAGAGCGCTGGCAGGAAGGGACGCCGGTAACCCCTGACCTTTTGGGCAGGGCGAATCCAGAGCAGAAAACCATTCTTCACCTTCAGTTTGATATAATGACAAAATCTCGACAAATCCCTTTCATGGAGGCGGTTTTTCGCATGTCAAAGCGGCTTTTCTCGATTCTTCTCGGAGTCTTCCTTTTCGCGTTCCTGCTTGTTTCCGGGGGCAGCGCACAGGCCAAGATGAGGGTCGCGGTCCTCGATTTTCAGGACAATTCGGGAGCCGGGGCACCGGGTGCGGCCATTGCGGACATGATGACCACGGAACTGTTCAATTCCGGAGTCTTTACCGTCGTCGAGCGCAGCAAGCTGGAAGCCCTGGCCGCCGAACAGCGGCTTGCGGCCCAGGGGCTGATCGACCCCTCCAGCGCCGTGGAAATGGGAAAGGTCCTCGGCGTCGAGGCACTGATCACCGGATCGATCACCCAGTACCAGTACAAGGCCTCCGGCGGCGTGATCCCGCTGCCTTTCGGCAACATGAGCGGAGTTGCGGTCGGCAGCGAAACCGCCTACGTGACCCTGGACGTGCGCATGATCAACGCCAAGACCGGGGAAATCCTGCTGGCGGTCAAGGAACAGGGGGCCGCGAACCAGAGCCAGGGAGGGCTGGCCTACGACTGGGCCGTCTTCGGGACCGGCAAAGCCGGCGGAATCCTGGGCCAAGCCACCTACAAGGCCGTTACCAAGATCGTGGAGAAAATGAAGGCCACCGGGGCATCCAACGGGGGCAGCGCCTACAACGTGGTCCAGGTTAACGTGACCGAGATCCTGATCGACGCCGGTTCGGCAAACGCCGGGGCGAAAGTCGGAGACCTTTTCCTCATCTACGCCGAAGGGCAGCCGATCATCGGCCTCAAGGGAGAGATCCTGGACGTGGAGAAGATCAACCTGGCGGTGATCCGTCTCACCGACGTGCAGCCCCAGTATTCGCGGGGTGAGCTTCTGAAGGGCTCCGACGTCCGGAGGGCGGACAAGGCCGTCCCGTTCTTCGGCGATCCCGCGACGGTGAAGATCGGCATCCGGTAGAACCGCGCTGACATTCGAAGGGGAGGGATCTCCTTGAACTGGATTCGAAAGAGAGGATTTTGCCTGATCGGTGTTTTCGTTCTCCTCCTGCTGACGGCGGGAAGCGCCCTTGCGGCCTTGCCGCCCCACAAGCGGATCTGCGTCCTGGTCTCCGAAGAGGCCAGCGGCTGGTTCAGGCAAAACCTGGCGGTCGGAACCGCCGAAACTCTCATCAAGCAGGAGCTCCTGGCGAACGGCTACCCGGTGGTCAACGAGGCCATGGTGGAGAAAGTCAAGAAGGATCAGCGAGCCCGGCTGCTGGAGCAGGGCAACCCGAAAGCCATCCGGGAGCTTGGGAAGATCTACGACATCCGGATCTTCCTGGTGGGCAAGGCGACCCTGGCCGAACCCCTCAAAAACGATTTCGGGACGTTTACGGGAACGGCAACCGTGGCGGTCCAGGCTTATTCCACGGGCGACGCGAAATACCTGCTGGCGGAAACCGCCTCGGCGAAAGAACTTGGAGGAACGCCCGACGAGGCCGCCCAGAAGGCTCTTGAAACGGCCGCCAGGACCATCGCGAAGAAGCTGGCCGCCGGGGGAAGCGGGGCTTCCCAGGCGGGAATCCCGCTTCAAATGCGGGTCGTCGTGGAGGGGATCACGGATTTCAAACTGGCCAACGAGGTGCTCTTCGCCTGCCGGAAGATTCCCAGCGTGACGGAAGCGGAAATCGAGAGCTACCAGGGAGGAACCGCGACGATCCGGCTGGCCTACCGAGGCAGTACGAAAGAACTCGGAGACGCCCTTTCCCGCCAGGGCCTGCCCATTACCGTGACGGGAGCCGCAGGCAACACCGTCCGCGCAAAGGCAAACTAACCGGCTCGGAACAGCCAGGACGGTTTTCGACCGGCCGGATGACCCGGCCGGTTTTTTCGTCCCGCTGGATGGTTCAGGCGTCCTCGCTTTGGATGGCTTCGGCCCTCTCCTTGTGCGGCCGTTTAAAGGGGGTCCTGAAGAAAAAAGACACCGAGATGAACGAAACCCCCGTTCTTTTCCGGAACCCCTCATCGCCTCGAGCCCGAACGATTCACCGCCACTTTCGGTTTTTCTTTTTTCCCCCGAAAGCCCTTCCCGTACGCCTCTTAAGAACGAATTGCATTCCACCTGACGGACGACGCGTTGCCTGCTCCAACCCTCTTTTTGAACTAGATGAAGCTATAAATTCCTATCAGTTTTAATATTTCACCTTGTACGCGATTGGGGCTAGGCTTTCCCCTGGAGGGGTTGTTTCCGGCGAAAAATTTTCCAGAAAAGAGGGGTGAAAAATGAATGGTTTACGGAAACGGGTCTTATCGGGGATCTTGCTCTGCATCCTGTTTGCCCTCCCGGGCCTGGCAGACACCAACCCGGAGGGAAACACTCTCATTGACACCACCCTCACGAGCGGGGACCACCTGAACCTGGGAACGATCGACAACACCTCGGATTACCGCCACGGCATCCAGAGCGATACATTCCTCCTCGTCAGCGGCCCGACAGGATTGATCCTCACGTCAGGGTACAACGCCCTGGGCATCCTCGCAAAAAACAGGGGGGAGGCCTGGAACATCGGGGGTTCCATCATCACCTCGGGAGATTCGGCCTACGGGATGGACGCCTGGCTCGGTTCAACAGCCACAAACCTGGCGGGATCCATCGAAACGCGGGGGATCTTCAGCCTAGGCCTGACAGCCTACGACCATTCCTCGGCCCTCAACACGGGTTCCATGCTGACCCACGGAGCCGACGCCATCGGGCTGTACGTGGGATATGTATCCAGCGGGTCGAACGAGGGATCGATCGTCACGAGCGGAGATAACGCCTACGGCATGAGGGCGGGCAATTTTTCCGCCGCGACGAACTCCGTGACGATCACGACCTCCGGCAATTTCGGCCGCGGCATCCGCGTCGTCGACCACTCCACCGGGCAGAACACGGCCATGGACTCCATCGAGACCTGGGGAGAGAGCGCCTACGGGATGGCGGCGTTCGACAACTCGAGCGCGGACAACTCGGGCTCGATCACGACCCACGGGGACAAGGCCATCGGCATGTACGCCCAC
>JAJUIT010000081.1 GCA_029267465.1 Synergistaceae bacterium | reverse complement strand
GCCGGTGTCGTCGTCATCATCGCCGGTGTCGTCGTCATCGCCGGTGTCATCGTCATCGTCGCCGGTGTTGTCGTCATCGCCGGTGTCATCGTCATCGTCGCCGGTGTCGTCGTCATCGCCGGTGTCATCGTCATCGTCGCCGGTGTCGTCGTCATCATCGCCTGCGGTTGGCAGCAAGGCTTCTTCACCTCCCGCCTCACCAATCCGCTGGCAAACGCCCGTGTCGATCAAAAACTGAAGGTTCTCCTCGGTTACATCCTCGGGGTTGACCAGGTTCCAGTTGCACGTGTACTGGTTTTCAAGGTCGGTAACCGGTCCCCTGAAAGCAAATGCCAAGTAGCTAGGGGTGATCAACCGCGTCAGGATCACGTACGCAATTACAAGATTGACAATCCAGTTCCTTGTTTTGACTTTCATCTTCCTCACCTCATCTCTCAACTCCAACCCGACTCAATTGCCAGGTCAGCCTTACCCACACACTCCGAACTTCAACTCGCTAATCTATAATCATTATAGTTTTAAAATCTTTCTTGTCAATGAGTCGGTCCGCTCCAAAATCTTCCACTGCTTACTAATTTGTTTCCAAATTAACCTAAAGGCCACTTTTTCCTTCCGAATCTGATTTCGATGACAAATAGCTTAAGCTTCCCCCCCATAACGGGATAACCTAAAACAATATTATTTTATCATAGCCTTGCTATACGTCAAACCTTCCTTTTGCTATTTATTTACCATGGCAGAGATCATGTGCTGGACATAATCGATCCGGACCAAGAAGTTTGTTAGGCTTTCCCTAACGCCTCCAAGGCTTTTTTCGGGGTTTTTACAGTACATCGCGGTTTCCGGTCCGATCTGGATCCCGAGAAGGAAAGCCGTCCCCCGCTCTATGGATTCACGGATCAGTTTGGCTTCCCTACGAAGGCCAAAATCCCTGGCAAGGGCATATGCCGAATTTAGCCCCTCCATCCGGGTCGCCGTAGGGGCGGACCGGGGAGGCTTGTAAAACCCGCCGTCCCAGTCGGGTTGCGATTGATTGGCCCTGGTATGCTGGGCCTGGATGATGACTTGTGCGAAGCGCATGGCCCCCTCGAGGAATTCGGGCCTCGGTCTCTTTCGATGCAGCTCGTTCAGACCATAAAGCAGCCAGTGATCATGCGGCAGTTTCGCGTCATCGAGCTTCGCGAAGGCTTTCAGCTGGTACCGGGCCCCTGCATCCGCTGCATCAAGCCATTTCATCTCCCCCGTCAACCCGTACAGGCGCATCAGGGCGAAAATCGCCTCTCCGGGATAATATTCCGACTGAAATTTCGACACCTTGCCGTCCGGATGCCGTTGCATGTGAACCGTGAAGCGCCCGTCCGGGGCCTGTGTCGCCAGGATCCAGTCCCCGAGGGCACGCATCTGTTCACGATATCGGCGCTCCCCCGTGGCTCTCTCGTATTCCGCCAGCGCAAGGACCGCCAAGGCATTGCCCCCCAGCTTAACTTTCCCGTCCTCAACGGGGAACTTCACAATTCGCCCTTGAACCTTTCCTTCTCTAACCTGGCGGAGCAGGTAGCCGATCGCCCTTTCCGCCGCGCTCAGCAATTCCGGATCCCGGTTTCTACGGTAGAGTTCCAGCATGGCGAAAATCGCCCCGGCATGACGGACAAGGTTGTAATCCGAAATTTTACGATCCAGGATCGGATCGTACAGGTAGACGAAGCTTCCGTCCTTTCGAACCGACCGGGCCAGGTATTTGCCTGCCCAACTCAAACCTTGCACGACATCCTTTTCGGTGTAGGTCTGCCAAAGTCTCTTCCCCCTGAAAAGGGGCCAAGCCTCACTCCCGTCCGAAAAGACCGAAATGGTGTTAAAGACTGCAAAATTGGCTGATCTTCTTTCGATTTTTCGGGTCGGGGGAAACGCTCTTGTTTCGTTCAGAAGAGCATTGGCACGATCCAGCGAAAGCTTCCCGGCCCGTTGGGCCAGCAAAAGGGAAAGTTCTTCCGGCAGGAGAGCCTGGTCCACCCGGCCTTGCGGCGCCAATCCAAACAAGCTCGCCTCGAACGGCAGAGGCTTTTCGAGATCCAGGTCTTTCAGCATCTGCGCTCCCTTGACGAGGTCCACCTTGATCCATCGGAAACGTTTCGACAAGGGATCCTGCATCATCGCTTGAAGAGCCTGATCCAGGGCTTTGAGAAGCCCCTGCCCGGTTCCCGAGGCAACCTTTCGCGTTCCCTTGCCGTCCGACAGGGTAACGAAGCAGATCCTGGGCTCGGCATCGTTTCTCAGCCTTTTGGGAAAAACAGCGCCCGCAGAATCCCCCTTCAAACGGGCGGCGGCGTAAAGCCCCAAGGCTTCCGCCTCCCCTGTCTTCAGGTCGGGCAACGGTTTGCCAAGTTCCGCAAATCCCAGAACCGTGGCGGTTTGGGCTTCTGACCGGTGCAAGCCCCCTCCCAAAAACCATCCTGCTGCCGCCATGGCAAAGACAACGACAAGAAGCAACGTCCTCTTTTTGTTGGTGTTCATCGTTTTCCCTCCGGCTTCTCTTTGGAATCGGGCTTCCCCATTGCCAGTCTTAAATATTTCATGAATAGTGGGCAAAAAATCCGTTTTTTCCCCGTCACTTGACAGATTTGGTTTCATTCAATAATATGTACAAACAATTGTTCTGGATACACCCCGAAAAGGCAAAACCGTCGAAAGGCGGCGACGCAAAACTACGGGTCTAAAGCCGCAAAGGCCATGACAGCCGGGTTGCCGAAGGTGGATAAAAGAAACCTGGCCTTCGGCAGTTTGCCGAGGGCTTTTTTTCTTGTTTCAGTGAACTCGAAAAGGCAAAACCGCCGAAAGGCGGTGACGCAAAGCCGCGGATCTAAAGCCTAAGGGCCAGGACAGCCGGGTTGCCGAAGGTTCGAAAATCGCTTTTCCCCGACCTCGCCTGCGCCCCTGAAACCAGGGGGAAAACAGTGGTACGAAAGCTCGTGCTTTCTAGAATTTTCCTGATAATTCTCTTCCTCGCGATCAGCTGTCCATCCCTGATCGGGGCTGACTGTCCTGAAGCTTCTGCCTGCACCCTGTGGGGCGCTGCAGGAGAAAAAGTCGAGGGCGGGGGGACCCTCATCGCCAAGAACCGGGACTGGACCCCCACCCAGTACCAGGACATCCGCCGGGTTGTTCCCCGAGAAGGCTTCCGGTACCTCGGACTATTCGCCATCGACGAGGAGGGAACCGGGCTGAAGGCCGGAATCAACGAAAAAGGCCTGGTCGTGGTCACTGCCACCGCATCGGTCATCCCCGGGGAAACGCGCAGGAATATCCCGCAAAACGGCATCTCCACCGCGGAAATCCTGAAAACCTGCTCCACCGTCGACGAAGTCACCTCCCAGCTTGACCGCTTTACCCACATCGCCTACTACCTAGTCGCGGACAAAAGCAAAGTGGCCATCATCGAAGTCGCCCCTGGCGGAAAGGTTTCTATCCAGGTCACGGAAAACGGGACCCTCGCCCATACCAACCATTACATCGACGAACAGCTCCGGATCCTGAACAAAAAAGTTTCCAAGAGCAGCCGGGAACGGTATCAGCGTATCCGTGAACTCCTTTCCGGCGATCCTGACGGGTATTCGCTCGACGATTTCGTGGCGTTCAGCGAGGACAGGCATGCCGGCCCCGACGACAGCATCTGCCGTACCGGCGGAAGCCCGACCCGTTCGCGAACCCTTGCCACCTGGATCGTCGAAAACCCTGCAAACGGGGCCCCGGTCCTCTACCTGAAGGTCGCCAGCCCGGACGAACCTCAGAAAACCCTCCGTCTTTCCCTTGACGAAAACTTCTGGAAAGGCGCTCCGCGCAGCGACAAGGCAGCCGTCGCAACCGACGAAAAACCCGGCGCCTAGGCCAGGTTCCCTTCCCGGAAAGGAACCCAGGCAAGGGCCACAAGCTGGAGCACCGTTCCCGTTGCAGAGGGCCGGATCGTGATCTTTTCCAGGGGCTCCGAAGCCGGATCCGCCTTTCCGTCCAGGGCAGCCACCTCGTTCTCGAACTCGGTTTCCAACTCCTGCAGCTTTTCCTGGAGGTCCGCCAGCTTCTTCCCCGCCAGAGCGACATCTTCCTGCGCGCGAAGCGTTCTCCCCACTCCCCGCACAGCGGTTGTCGCCCTTCCAAGGGAGGTCATCTGAACCGCCTTTCGCCCCATGAACGCCCCTAGCAGCGTCGCTCCAAACGAAACGGCCGTCTGAAGTTTCTGCTGTTTCGCCTCCTGCTCCTCTCTTTCGACCGCGATCTCCGCTCTCTGGATCTGGGCCTGCAGTGTTTCAATCCTTTTTGCGTATTTTTCCCTCAGTTTCTCCACCTGGGCATCCCGGGCCTCCCGAGCCGCCTGCTGGAGACGGATCCGGAACTGTCCTTCCGTTTCGCCAGGCGCGGAAACCATTTTCAGGGAGGGACTTTCAAAGAGTTCATACCGTTGCGTTCGGACGATCCATTTGAGTGCTTCCCGCCCCAGTCGGGCCAGTTCCTTCCCCGAGAGAACGGAAGAGGGGGGCATTTCAAAGCCAGCAACTCCCGCGCGAGGCTCCTTCTCGAGTTCCCCATGGCCCTCCACTAGCTCGAACCCCTTGTCCCATTCGACAGGAACGGGCCCGTCGGAGAAAGGCCACAAAAGAGTGAAAGGCAGGTTCTCGTCCACCTTGAGGCGAGCGCTGGAATACGCACCGCTTCCGGAAACCAGCAGCATGGGACGGTAGATCAGCGGTCCCTGGACCGCTCCCCCGGCGGGGGGGACAAAAACCTGCGTCACGTCAGGAGGAAGAACGGGAAGCTTCGGGACGAGCCTGTCACCCCCTACGTTCGTCCCGCTCATTGGAGGTTTTTGCATTTCAACCGGCGCCGGTGCAGCCTGCGGTATTTCCGCCGCAGCCTGAAGCCTCCGGATCTGGTCCCGGGTCAGCGGACCGCAGAGGTAGCTCATAGCCCAGCGGCTCTCAAAAAGAACCGGTTCTGCGTCATGGACGTTGTGGAGCAGGAAAATTCGATTCCCGAGAGAGGAGAGCACCTTGTCCAACTCCTCCCTGGGCAGTCGAGCCTCGGCCCCCTGCAGGGCCACGAGGACCCTGGCCTTGTCGCGTTCCGTCTGCAGCCGGCCGACAAACCAGGTTCCAACGTTGCCCAGCCCCCTGTAGTCCAGGTCCACCGGGTTCTGCGTGGCCAGCACGATTCCCAGGCCGTAGGCCCTCGCCTGCTTCAGAAGCTTCAGCAGGGGCTCCTTCGACGGCGGGTTCGCCACCGGGGGGAAGTAGCCCATGATCTCATCCATGTAAAGGATCGCTCGCAGGCTGGTCGTCCCTGGTAATCCCCGTATCCACCCGAGAACCGCGTTCAAAAGGATCGAAACGAAAAACTGTCTCTCCCTCTCACCGAGGTGAGCGATGGAGAAAATCGCGACTCGCGGCTTCCCCTCGGGCGTGTACAACAGGCGAGCCGGGTCGAGGGGATCCCCTTCCAGCCACAGGGAAAACCCGGGAGAGGCCAGCAGACTGTTCACTCTCATCGCGAGGGCAAATCGGTCCTTGGCTGGGAAAAACGACTCCAGGTCCATCACGCCGATTCGGGAAAAGGGCGGCGTCTGGATATCCCGGATGAGATTCCCCAAGTCGAGATCCCGCCCCTCTTTCCAGGCAGAAGCCAGGAGGGTGGACAACAGGATGTGCTCCCGCCCCTGGAAGGGATCCGATTCAATTCCCGCCAGGCTCAAGAGACTCGTGACCGTCATCCCCACCGCGTCGTTCAGGGCTTCCGCGTCCTCCAGGACCGAAACGCCGGGAACGCACAGGGACTTCAGGATCGAAACAGGCCGCCCGGCCGTGCTGCCGGGCGTGTAGAGAGTAAACTCAGCCGAAGCCTTCAGGGTTGCGATCCGCTCCGGGGTCTGATCCCAGGATGCCAGCCCCTTCCGCCAGAGATCCGCCTGGCTTTTCGCAAAGTCTTCCGGCGACAGCCCCTTGCGGGCGGCTTCCTCCGCGTTCACCCACGGCAGGAAGTCCGCCGGCGACAGTTCCGGGAAAGTCAGCAGGAGGTTTCCCATGTCGCCTTTCGGATCAATCACCAGGGCGGGGATCTTGTCGATCGCGGCCTCCTCCAGCAGGTCGATACACAGGCCGGTCTTTCCGCTACCCGTCATGCCGATGCAGACCGCATGGGTGACCAGATCGCGGGAGTCATACAGGCACAGAGAATCCGTGGCGTTTCGCGTGGCAGGATCCACCAGCCTCCCCAGGTAAAAGCTTCCCAGCTTCTCGTAATTCTGCAAGACGTCCTCCCTCCCCCTTCGGCAGGTTAATTATTCTCACCCATTGCTTTGATGACGTATTGAATTATAATATAAAGTTGATTCAAATGATTCCTGAGGAGGTGGAGGCCATGCCCGAATTTACCGAACGGGAAAAGGAAGTCCTGGTGGAATTCCTCGAGGAGGCCATCGCGAACCTCCGGGAGGAAATCGCGGCCAGCGACAAGGAAGAGTACCGGGTCATGCTGAAGGAGCGGAAAGAAACGCTCAAGAGCGTCCTGGCAAAACTAGGATAATGCATCCGATTTATCCGTAGCGAAGAAGATGTTAGAATAGTTCCAACGATTTCAATCGAAATTAAGAATTAGGGAAGGAGATTCAGCCTAGCGATGAAACGGCGATCTTTCCACCAAACAAAACCCCCATATTTTTTTTACGGACTTCACCGGGGTTTTACCCTGGTGGAAACGATTGTTGCCTTTATCATCCTGGGGATCATCCTCCTGGCCCTGACGCTCGTTCCTATCATGTCGACCCGGCTCATGGGCGACACGGTGGAAAGAGAAAAAGCGGTCCTCCTAGCCGTCAGCAAGCTCGACGAGATATCGGCGAATTTCGCAGGCATCCCGGTGGGGGGAACTTCATCCGATACAACCCATCCCCCTTATACAATCTCCTGGACCTCCAGTTCTGACAGCGCTGATTCCAAGATTGTGACCCTCACCATTACCTGGCCGGGGATCCTGAAGCAGCAAACGATCGAATTCAAGCGGCAAGTCACCAAGGTGGACTGAAAGCGAACCCAAAGGAGGATCTGGGTGTATGCCAGACGGATCAGCCAGAAGCAGGAAAAAGGGGGTTACCCTGACTGAGATTCTGATCTCGATCGTCATCCTGGGCTTGATCATGGGGGCGGTGCTGGGGCTGTTCTTCGCGATCGTGAAGCACCTAGAGCAGTCGAACGACATCACGACCGCCCAGCAAAGGGGCGAGATGGTCCTGACGGCGTTGGGGCCGAAGATTCTCGCGGCAGGGGTTGGAATGTCGAAATCCGCGTCATTTGACCAGTTTTCTACGCTGGCCTCACCCGACATTTGGAGTGCCGCGGTGATGGTAAGCGGGGACAAAGAATTGACCGTTGTCTATTCCGTTCCAACCGAAGCTTTCGCTTCAGGAGAAACCACTTTGGAAAGCAGCGATGTTTCCGTTTCCTTGATCGGAGCAATTCCGCCTGCATCCGAATTGAAAAAACAACCGACTGCAGCTGCTGGCTGGGTCGTCTTTCCCGCAACGGGCGTCGCTTTGGCGGTTAATGACGACACGCCGCAAACCAACCCCTTGGTGCTGACTCCGAAAGGAAACGGGAAAATTTATGATCGTGACCGCCTGCACCTTGTAAGAGCAGCGCGGTTTTCTATAAACAATGAGAAATGGTTCATCATGAGCGATCTCAGGCCGACTGTTCCACACAAGATTGTTGAAGGAATAGCGGATGTCCGTTTCCAAAAACCTGATGCAAAATCTCTCTCCGTGTGGGTCCTCGCTCGCGGGAGTACCCGGCATGACAGCGAAATTACAGGGGCGACGCTTCCCGATTGGCCATTCGGATCGATTCAATCGGAAGACCGGCATTACCGACTCAAGGTCGTCCAAAGGACATGGGGGTTGAGAAATCAATGAAAACCTTGCAATCACCTTTCTTTCTGAAGGGGAAGCGTGAGGGGATGGCTTTGCCGCTAGTCATCCTCCTTGTTCTTATCGGGTTCGTTTTCGTCGGTGTTGGAGCCTACGTGGTGAAGAACCTTTTCTGGAGTTCACAGGGAGTCGTGATCGAAGCGAAACTTTACAACGCGGCCCAGAGCGGGATCGAGTGGGGGATGGCGCTGATCTGGGAGAACAAGGACAACATCGAGGCGGATCTTATCACTTCTGCCGATAGCCTCGACGACCTTAGGGCAAGAATGGACAACCTAGGCCCTGGCGTTGGGACGGATTACCTGGACGATGAAAAAGCATTGCCCGAAACCGACGGGAATATCAAGTTATCGGTAGTTGTGCTGGACTGTAACTATAGCCTTGCCCCTGGCGCCGCTGTTAGCAACCTCCCCCCGCGCGTTCTCGCAGGAACGGGGAGTGGGGGAACGGGAACACCCACAATCCCTCCGGGAACATCGGTCATCATTGACCCGAGCCATTTCCTGCCACTAGGCGGTGGGATCACAAGCCATAGCTTCGTGATCAGAAGTCGAGCAACAGGATATGGACGAAATACAGAATTGGAATCAATGGTGGTGATAGAGAAATGAAGAAACGTAGAGTGTTTTCTTTCACTTTTGCTGTGTTACTATTTTTGGGCCTGCCCTTTGGAGTCTTCTGGGTGGAACAAGCGGTTTCGGCCACTTATGTTACCGTGAGCTCCGACGTCTGGCCCACTTGGCCTGAACGAGACAGCAGGATTCTGCCCGGTATTGAGGTATGGGAACCTGCGACATTCCTGAGCATCGGCCGCGACGTCATTTCCTGGGTCTATTTTGGAACCCGCCCTTCAGATGACGGGTTTGTTTCTGCTGACGTCAACTACCTAGTCAAGAAAACACAAACCGATAGTTCCATTCACACCTTTGAGCCGACGATCTCAGGCTCGGATAGTTTGTTTATCGTCCTTGGCAACACGGCTGTTCAATCGCCGACAAACACTGAAATTCTGACAGGCCTCAGGGGTTCTTCAGGAACACCGATTGGAGTCCTTCCCGAATATAAGGATGACTGGCTCCGTAACAACGCTATCAGTTATCCCAACGAACACTTCCTAAACGACCAGACCTGGATGAACCTGGATGATTGGAGGAAATTCCTCCTGGGAAACTACTCGACATCCTTCAAGTATGCTGATACCGGGCATGCACCCCCACAGATCGTCTGGGATGTGGACCCTTGGCTGGAAGCCTTCTTGGCAAACCAGTATACACCTCCTTCTGCTTGGGCCGACCGTGTCGTCGGCAT
>JAJUIT010000156.1 GCA_029267465.1 Synergistaceae bacterium | reverse complement strand
AACCTCTCCTGCAATCGATCCAGTCGGCTTGTGTTGAGTCCGGGTGCGCACTGCTCGGGGGAGAGACGGCGGAAATGCCGGGAGTCTATCCCCCGGACGGCTTCGACCTGGCCGGTTTTGCGGTAGGAGTCATCCAGGAATCCGCACTGATTGATGGGAAATCGATCCGAACCGGCGACCTGATCGTCGGCCTGCCGAGTTCCGGTCTTCACAGCAACGGGTTTTCCCTTGTCCGGAAAGCCTTCCTGGAGGGGGAGGAGGCCCGTCTTTTTTCGACACCGGATGGATGTGACGAACCCCTGTGGAAAATGCTCCTCGCCCCAACTCGACTTTACGTCAAATCCGCGCTCCACGGAGCCTCGACAGGGGTCGTAAAGGGAATGGCGCACATCACCGGGGGAGGATTGGAAGAGAACATTTCAAGGGTCCTCCCGGAGGGACGGAGTCTCCGGATCGATTACGGAGCCTGGTCACCTGGAAAGATCTTTTCGCTCATCAAGGAAAAAGGGGTCCCGGATGAAGAAATGAGACGGGTTTTCAACCTCGGGATCGGTTACGTGTTTCTTGTATCCCCTGAGGACCTTGAAAAACTGGTCTCCTCCCTGGAAGAGATCGGAGAAGTCCCCCTGCTGATCGGTGAAATCGAATGAAACCCCGCGTTGCGATCCTGATTTCCGGGAAGGGGACAAACATGCTTGCCCTGATCCGGTGCTTTTCGGAAGGAGTTCTTCCCGGTGAAGTCGCCCTGGTGGCGACGGACAATCCGGATGCGCCAGGCTTGAAGAAAGCGTCGGAATTCGGGGTCGAAACGTTTGCATTCCCCTACCGTTCCATGGGACGCGAATCTTTTGAGACTGCCCTGCGTGCTTGCCTGACCGCCCACGAGGTGGAATGGATCCTTCTTGCGGGTTTCATGAAGATCCTTTCCCCAGAATTTGTTTCTGCCTATTCCGGGAGAATCGTCAACATTCACCCTTCCCTGCTCCCCGCTTTTCCCGGTCTGGACGCGATCGGTCAGGCCTGGCGGTACGGGGTCAAAATTACCGGCGTGACCGTTCATCTCGTTGACGAACAGGTTGACCATGGAACAATCCTGGCTCAGAGGGCCCTCCGGATTCGGGAAGGAGAGACGCTGGAATCCCTGGAAGCAAGAATCCATGAAGTCGAACATCGTCTCTACTGGAGAACTCTGAGAGATCTTTTCAAGAAAAAAATCGGCACTTCCGAAAGGAGATCCGGTGCATGAGCGAAAAAAGAGTCCTGATTTCGGTTTGGAACAAGGAGGGCGTCGTCGAACTCGCGCAGGGGCTTTCCAATGCCGGGTGGGAGATCGTGTCGAGTTCGGGCACGGCCACCGTTCTACGGCAGGCAGGGTTGAAGATCAAAGAAGTGGCGGATTTGACGGGATATCCCCACATGCTAGGGGGAAGAGTCAAAACACTCCATCCTTCGATTTTCGGGGGCATCCTGGCGAGGCGGCACTTCGAGGAAGACCTGAATGACGTGGAACGGTTCGGGATTCCCCTGATTGATATGGTCGTCTGCAACCTTTACCCCTTTGAAGCCGTTTCGAAAAAGGGGGCGGATCTGGAAACCCTCCTGGAAAACATCGACATCGGGGGAGTCACGCTGATTCGCGCTGCCGCGAAGAATTACCACCAGGTTGTACTGCTCACGGACCCTTCCGACTACCCCACGGTGCTGGAAGAACTGCAAAACGAAGGGAATATCTCTCTCAAGACCCGACAGGAACTTGCGCTCAAGGGCTTCTCGATGACAGCTTCTTACGACGCAACGATCTATCAGGGAATCTCAAGGGAGGTAGGCCGCATCCCGAGGCTGGATGAATCCGTCCCTCTAGCCCTGAAGCCCGCCCTGCCCCTGCGGTACGGGGAAAATCCGCATCAGGAGGCGGTCCTGGCTCTTCCCCCTCTTACGGACCTTCCGTGGAAACAGCTTGCCGGGAAAGAAATGTCCTACAACAACATTCTGGACCTTGATGCAGCTCTCCGCGGTTGCGCCCTTTTCCAGGCGGAACCAACCGCTGTCATCATCAAGCACACGACGCCTTCGGGAGTATCCACTCACTCCGATCTCGAACAGGCCTACCAGAATGCCGTTCAGTGCGATCCGGTTTCCGCCTTCGGCGGCATCGTGGGCCTGACTCGGGAACTTGACATGAAAACGGCAGAAAGAATCGCGGCAAATTTTACAGAGGTCATTGTTGCCCCTTCCTTTGCTCCGAACGTTCTTGATTTTCTTTCCTCCCAGCGACCGAACCTAAGGGTGATCCAGTGGACCGGCGGGCGCGTGAGCCCCTTCCAGTTTACCGGGACCTGGAGCGGCATGCTCATTCAGGAAGACAACCTGCCGCCACTGCCGGAGGAAATGGAGGGACTATGGGTAGGCAACCCGCGTCACGATTTATGGGCGGATCTCCTTTTCGCCTGGAAATGCTGTGCGCTTAGCAAGAGCAATGCGATCGTCGTGGCCTCTCGCGGAAGCACTCTCGGAATTGGCCGCGGTTTCACGAGCCGCGTCGACGCGGTCCAGTGGGCTCTGGCAAAAGCCGGAGAGGCTGCACGCGGTGCCGTTCTTGCGAGCGACGCCTTCTTCCCCTTCCCGGACAGCATCGAGCTAGCGGCTGCCGCAGGAATCTCTGCAATCATCCAGCCCGGCGGATCGATACGGGACTCCGAGGTCTTTGAAGCGGCGAAGTCAAAGGGTCTCTCCCTCTTCATCTCCGGGCGGAGGACGTTTCGGCACTAAAAGCAAGGGGGAATACAAATTGAAGATTCTTCTCCTGGGAGGAGGCGCCCGCGAACACGCCATCGCCTGGGCGCTGAACCGATCGCCAAAAGTCGAGGCCCTTTTTGCCGCCCCCGGAAATCCAGGAATCGCCCGGTTCGGAAAGTGTTTTTCCATCGATCCTTGCGATCCTGCCTCGGTCCTTGAGCTCGTCCGTGTGACCGGTGCCGACTGCGTAGTCGCCGGCCCCGAAGCCCCGCTTGTTGCCGGTGTCGCAGACGTCCTGCGAGAAGCGAATGTCCCGGTGTTCGGCCCAGGTAAAAACGGGGCCATGCTGGAGGGAAGCAAGGCTTTCGCGAAGCTGTTCATGCAGCGGCACCGAATTCCCACGGCTCCCTTCGATATCGTTGTCGACATGCAACAGGCGGAAGCGGCCCTGCGTAAGCGCACCGCTCCCTACGTAGTGAAAGCCGATGGCCTCGCTGCAGGAAAAGGGGCCTTCCTTCCCGATACGCTGGAGGAGGCTCTAGAGATCTGCCACCGTTT
>JAJUIT010000057.1 GCA_029267465.1 Synergistaceae bacterium | reverse complement strand
CCGTTCAACTGGATCGATCAAGCAGGACGCGGGCAAGGGAACGCAGGGTATCGGCTTCAGGTCCGAAGCAGGAAAGAGATTCAATCGCCTTCAGGCTCTCATCGCGGGCGATTCTGCGGGCTTTTTCCAGCCCGTAGATGGAAACGAACGTAACCTTTCCCTGGACGGAGTCTTTCCCCGGAGTCTTCCCCATTTGCTCCGGCTTTCCCGTGACATCGAGGATGTCGTCCACGACCTGGAAAGCCAGGCCCAAATGTGTCCCATAATTATATAATGCTTCGATTTTCACGTCTTCCAAGCCGCCGAGAATTCCGCCGGCCAGGACGGAAGCTCGGATAAGGGCCCCGGTTTTCAGGGAGGCGATTTTCCAGACAAAATCGGCTTCTGATCCCCGGCTTGAGGGGTCGGTGTCTAGGACTTGGCCCGCACAGACGCCCGAGGGCCCGATCGCCTTCGCGAATTCGCCAATTGCACCGAGGATACGTTCCGCTGGAAAAACGGGCAGGAGTTTCAAAATTGCGGTTTCGAAAGCCCAGAGAAGGAGGGAATCTCCAGCCAGAGTGGCGAGCCCTTCGCCGAAAACCATATGGTTGGAAGGCTTGCCCCTCCGTAGCGGATCGTCATCCATGCATGGGAGATCGTCGTGGATCAGAGAAGCGGTATGGAACATCTCGAGGGCGACCGCCATCGGCAACACTGATTCCGCCGGACAGCCGGAAAGTTCCGCCGCCTCGATGCACAGGAATGGACGCAGCCGTTTCCCCCCTGCCCGAAGGGAATATCCCATCGCATCCCTTAGACGTTCGGGGATCCCAGGTTCTTCCCCGAGCAGCTTTTCGATTTCCCGGTCGACGACCTCCCGGCATCGCAGAAGGCGAAGATCGAGATCCGCTTTCCTTTTCGTCATGACACGGTGTCCTCTCCGCTCAAGGGATTCCAGGCCGTTCCCCCGGAACCGTCGCCCTCCGAAAGAAGGATCACCTTCTGCCGTGCCTGGTCCAGAAAGGCCCTACACTGCTCCGCCTTCGCCATCCCCTCTTCGAACAGCTTCATCGCTTCCTCCAGTGGCATCGGCTCACTCTCCAGGCGCTTGACGATGGCCTGGAGAGCTTCGATTTCCTTCGAAAAACTCATGGGATGCCCCCTCTTTCCGGTAGTTTGGTCGAACGGATTTGCCAACCATACTGCCGTATGATACAATGCCTCTCGCTGCATGGTTTCCAATCTGGGAGGGATCGACGATGTCCAAGGTCTGCCAGTGCTGTGGCCGAGGGCCCGTTACCGGCAATAACGTGAGCCACTCGAACCGCCATACCCGCCGTCGTTGGCAGTTGAACCTGCAAACCGTTCGGGTCGATTTTGGCGAAGGAGGCCGAACCAAGCTCAAGGTCTGTTCGCGCTGTCTTCGTTCCGGTCTGGTCAAGCGGGCTGTCTAAGGGCAGCCCGCCTTTTTTTGACTCGACTCCCTCTCTACTGGTCCTACCTTTTCCACCAGCTGACGTAAAGACCCATTTCACCGCCATCCAGGCCCGCAACGATGGGTTCATCTCCTTCTGGGCGGTTGCTGATCGCGTACGGTAGCCCCTTGTCCAGCTCCGTTTTCTCCAGGGGCCAGTGAACCCCTCTGATGGAGACCCCCGTGCATCGTTCCGAGAAGGCTAAAAGAGAGACAGCTTCAGGTCTCCTGATCTGGGTGAGCGTTACGATTTCCCCGCCCCGAATGAAGGCCAGAAGTTCCCTGTGATCAACCAGGACAGCATAGCCACCCCTTTCACGAAGGGTTCCCAGAACGGAAAGAACGTTGCTCCAGGTATGGTCGAACCGTCCCCCCCAGCAACCAGTCACCAGGATCTTGATTCGTCCCAGCCGCGTCGCGACTGTCTTGAGGGCCATCTGGAGGTCGGTTTCATCCTTCTCGCGAGGAAGGGACAGCACCTCCGCCCCCCTTCCCCTTGCGGCTTTCCAGAGCTTTGGGGAGGCGCTGTCGGCATCCCCCAGTATCAGCGCGGGGAGAAGCCCGGCTTCCATGCAGGCATCGACTCCCCGGTCGATGGCCCAGACAGTTCGGTTTTCGGCGGCTTCTAGCAGCCAGCTGACCCTGGGCTTACGCCCCCCCGCGACCAGCAGGATTTCCTCCCCCTGAGGGATCATCGGGGAAGACAAAAGCCCCTGAGGCAGTCTGATTTCCTCGATTATCTTCATAATACGGATCAACTCCCCCCACTGAAGGCCTGGCGGAGGATCTCCTCGGCCTTGTCTTCATCGACCAGGATCTCCCTTGGGCGAGAGGCTTCCTGGGGCCCCACCATGCCCAGCTGTTCCATGGTATCGATCAGGCGTGCCGCGCGCGTAAAACCGATTTTCAGCTGTCTCTGGAGACGACTGGCCGAGGCGATACCCGTTTGCAGGATAATCGAGACGGCCTCTTCCAGGAGGGGATCCTCCAGGTTCGCCGCGATTTCCCCCCAGGTCCCGTTTTCGTCGCTTTCGATATCGATGTGCTGCGGTTCGCCGAAAACCCTGAGGACATGCTGGATGAACGAGGAGATCCGGCTTTCGTCGATCCAGGGGCCCTGTACCCGAAGGGGTTTCGGGTAGCGGGAAGTCAGGAGAAGCATGTCTCCTTTCCCGAGGAGCTTTTCTGCCCCGGACAGGTCGATGATTGTTCTGGAATCCGCCTGGGAAGGAAGGGTGAAGGCAACCCGCGCCGGGATGTTGGCCTTGATCAGGCCGGTAACGACATTCACGGAAGGCCGCTGTGTGGCAAGGATGAGGTGGATGCCTGTGGCCCTGGCCATTTGGGCAAGCCTGCAGATGTAATCCTCTGCTTCTTTCGGAGAGGTCATCATCAAGTCGGCCAGTTCGTCGACGACGATGACGATGTGAGGCAGCCGGTCTTTCGGTAGGACTTTCCTGTTGTAGGCCTTCAGGTGCCGGACCCTCGCGCCTGCGAAAAGCTCATACCGGCGCTCCATTTCCCTTATCGCCCATCCGAGGGCGTGTACCGCCTTTTTCGAATCGACCACGGGGGGCGTCAGGGTGTGGGGAAGCTTCTCGTAGAGGGTCATCTCCACCCGCTTTGGATCGATCAACAGGAGGCGCAGCTCATCCGGTCTTCTGGCGCAGCACAACCCGATGATGCAGCTGGAAACGAGGACGCTCTTCCCTGACCCGGTGGTCCCTGCCACGAGAAGGTGCGGCAGGTCTTCGAGCCCCATGACGAGAGGCACGCCGTCGACGGTAAGTCCCAGGGGGAGGGGAAGATCGAAATCTCCGCGCTGGAACGGAGTTGACTCGAGGAGGGCCCTTAACGGAACGATCCATCTTCTCGGGTTTGGCGTTTCAATCCCGACGAAGGTCGTTCCCGGGATTGGAGCTTCGACCCGCAGGGCGGGAACCGCAAGTGCCACGGCCAGATCGTTGCTGAGCCCTGCGACTTTGCTGACCTTGATCCCGGGTGCCAGTTGCAGGCGGAACTGGATGACGGTCGGCCCGGTGATCGTTTCTGCCAGCTCGGCTTCAACGCCGAATTCCTCTAGGGTGGAGATGATTCGCTCACCCTGGTTGCGGATCAGCTCGTCCGAAACCGGGTTGACGGTGATCCCCTCATTGCCGAAAAGTTCAAGAGGCGGCGGGAAGGCTGAAGGATCAATCCCCTCGGGAAGGCGGCGGTCTTCCTGGAAATCTGCCGGTTCGAGAGCTCCTTCAACGGGTAGAACAAGCAGGTCATCCGTTTCTTCTTCTGCTGCAACGGATGGAGAGAAAGGGGCGGTTTCCGGAGGTTCGGCAGGCTGAGTCCCAGCCGTGGAAAGAAGCGGGGCCGCTTGGGGTTCAGAAACGCCCTCCGGCTGCTTTGGAAAAAGTTTTCCAGCCATGGGGAAGATGATCCCCGACACAAAATCTTTAAAACGGCGCATTCCCGAAAACAGCCCGGCCTGGATCGTCCCCGCCCAGCGGACGAAGTCAAGCGGCTCGATCAGTCCGTACAGGGCTGCAGAAAGGAAGACCCCGAAGAGCCCTGCAAGAACGATGCCCAGAACACCCGTCTGTTTCAGGAGGAATTCCCCGATTGTCCTCCCCAGCAGCCCCGGGTTGAACCACTCGCGGACCGCCAGGGGCCAGGTCCCCTGGCCGATGAACAGCACGACCTCCAGGCAAAGATACAGGACGATCGTTCCCCCGGCCTGTTTTGCCAGGTCTTGGACCGGTTTTCTCAGGAGGTGGAAAATCCCGCAGTAAAGGACGAAAAAAAGCAGGAGCACGACTCCGCCTCCGGCAATACCGAAGAAGCCGTTTCTTACGGTTTGTCCCCATGCCCCGGTCAGGTCCGTGTAGAGCGAAGCCAGAAAGTAGACGGCAAGGAAGAGAACAAAAACGACGGCTCCGTCAACCCAGGCCGGTGTTTCAGGAGAATCGCCGGGTCCTTTCCGCACCGTGGGGTTCTGTTGCTCACGAAGTTCGGGATACTGTTTCCTAACCCTCGCCATCGCCGATTTCACACCCCCCTACCAGCAAATCCCGAATGAGAAGGCTGGGTTGCCCATCCGTAACCGGCACGCTTTGGCCATCTTTCCCGCACAGGCCGGGTTCAAAATGGAGGTCACCGCCAATCGCTTCGATCTGTTTCAGCGTTTCGGGGCCGTTGCCGATGAGGGTGGCACCCCGGACGGGTTTCCCGATCCTCCCGTTCTCGATAAGAAAGGCCTCGGTCACCTGGAAAACGAAATCACCGGAGGTCGGGTTGACCTGGCCTCCTCCCATCTTCGTCACGAGCAAGCCTTTCCCTGCCTTGTCCAGCAGGGCTTCAAAGGGGTCTTCACCCGGCATAAGGAACGTGTTGCTCATCCTGGGCAGAGGAAGATTCCGGTAGGATCCCCTCCTGCCGTTTCCCGTCAGGGAAAGACCTCCCTTTTTGGCTGACTGCACGTCAGTCAGATAGGCTTTCAGGACCCCCTTGTCAATCAGGATGGTGCGCTGGGCCGGTGTCCCTTCATCATCGGTCTCATAGCTTCCATACGCTCTGGGGATCGTTGCGTCGTCCACGAGAGTGACGAGAGGACTCGCGACCTGCTCTCCGAGACGGTCACGGTAAACCGAATAGTCCTTTTGCACGATATCCGCTTCCAGGCCGTGCCCGCAGGCCTCGTGAATCATGGTTCCACCCGCTTGACCGGAGAGGACAACCGGCATTCTCCCTGCCGGGCATTGGCTTGCCTCAAGCATGAGAAGGGCCCTTTCCAGTGCCTTTTGGCCGACCTCCAGGGGAAACAGGTCGTCCCAAAAATTCCCGGGCCCGGTTTGAAAGGCGCGAACCTCGTACCCGGTCTGTATTGTCCCCTTGCGTTCGACGGTGACCTGGACCGCAAAAAGGGAATGAAAGCGGAGGTCCGTAACAATCTTTCCGTCCCCTCGGACGATGAGGGTGCGCCGCCCGGACACCTTGGCCCGGAGTGTCACCTGCCGGACATGGGGGGAAGCGTTGCGGATGGATCGGTCGACTTCGCCCAAAGGATCTGTTTCCGGGGCCTTCAGCCTGATTGGGTCAAAATCCGTGATGCCCGCCGGCACGCAGGAAGGCGCACTAAGGGGGGGAAGGCCAGCCCTTGAGAGGGTTTCTCCCATGCAAAGCCACGCGCCTTTCAGGGAAGAATCGGGTGAGTGCGAAAAGACGGAGTACTCGTCCAGGAGGACCCTTGCCCCGACACCGCCGGAAGCACCGGAAGACACCTCCTCGACCCTCCCCTTTTCGAAAGTCACACTGTGCCCTGAAGCGGACTGAACGAAGAGATCGGCATAGTCCACCGTTCTGCCCGAAAGAGCTGCCAGCTGTTCGCCAAGAGAGTTCCACCCATCGGCAAGGGGTTCAACCTTCATCAATCTCATCTCCTCCGATCAGCGCGGCCCGGATCCTGAATTTGAAATAATGTGGAGCGGCGACAGAAAGAATCCCCTCTCCCCGCCAGAGTGTGAGCCAGCCGCAACCAGGAAGAACAAGATCCTGTCCCTCCGAGATCTGAACCTCTGCTTCCGTTCGAGGAATACCGTCAAGAACCGTTCTGCAGCCCCGGCAAGGGATTCTCAGCAGCCCCCCCCGAGTGCTTTTCAACCAGCTCCGCCACTCTTTGCGACGTCGTGCGGTGGGGCTTCAGGGATTCAGGGGTGAAGGTTGCGATCCCGAGGCGGTTCCTCTTGGGATTGCCCAGAGCTTTGACTTCAACAAGGCCGCCAAAAAAAAGGGCGTCCCCAAAAGACAGGGAATACGCCGAGCGCACGAGTTTCTTTTCCGGCTGGAGCCTGAAAAGGCAATCCGGACAAAGGACCGGGATCCAGGGATCGTCCGAACGGAATCCGGGGATGTCGACAAAGGTCATGCCCAGCCGTGAATTCGAAACTTCGATTGGGCCCAGCGTGGTTCCCGGCATCGGCGAACTCGAGGCAAAACGGGCTTCTGCGCAGACGCTTCTCAGGAATGTGGTCTTCCCTGAGTTGACCGGTCCCATCAGCAGAATCCGTGCCCCGCGGGAAAAGCGGCTCTCGAGCCACGCAAGGGCCTTCCTGACGGCAGCGTGATCCAGCGCATTCATCGTGAGGAAATTGTCCCTCGAGACCCCCAGAATCTCTTCGATTCTCCCGGTTGGATTCCCGTCACGAAACCATGATGAAAGCATATCATATTTGTTGATGACTTTCAGGAAGGGCTTCCCCCAATCCTTCAGCCGTTTTTCTAGCCGTGGGTTGGGGGCCAGCTGCAAGGCGTCCAGAAAGACGATGCCGCCATCGGCATTCTCCATCTCCCGGCGTAGAATCCCGAAAACCTGCTCATCCGAGAGCGGTGCCTTCGTCGCCTGGCGGTAATGGACCAGGCGGAAGCAGCGCCTGCAAACCATTCCTTGACGGGGTTTCAGCCCTTCCGGCACGAAGCCGGGCGCTTCTGGATCATCGCTTTGCAGGAAGGCTCCGCAGCCGGGGCAGACCGCCGATGGTTCTTTCCCCTGGGAAAACGTCATATCTTGGCTTTAATCCCCTTTCCGATCTTGATTCTCCGTTTCTTGGGAGGCCGTCCCCTGTGCGGCCAGGTGCTCTTCGTAAGTTCTCGAAAAAAAATGCCTTCCGGAGGGAGAAAGGAAGAAATACAGGTATTCGTGCTTTTCCGGAAACAGCGCCGCACGCCAGGCCGGCTCGGATGGGATGCAGATGGGGCCCGGAGGAAGTCCTTTGTTCCGATAGGTATTGTAAGGAGAATCCAGTTCGAGGTCTGTGTAGGTCAGCCGGTTCAGCGGCCTTCCCCGCTGCTTCCAGGCGAAGATGACCGTCGCGCAGGATTGTAGCGGCATCCCAAGCCTCAGGCGGTTTTCGAAAACCCCCGCAACCCGTGCCCGCTCACTGTCGTCTTTGGCTTCCCGCTCATTGATCGAGGCGAGAATCGCCCGTTCCCTGATCCATTGGGGCGAAGCCAGATCGGGCACCCAGGAGCCGACCTTCTCCTGCCATTTGCGGGAGGCCAGGCGAACCAGGTCTTTCAAGGCGGTTTGCGATGGGGTCACAAAATAAGTGTCCGGAAGGAGAAATGCGAGACGGTCTTCAGGGTTTTCCGGCAGGTAACTGCGCATCGCTGGGGGGAAATTGGAAACATCGGCAAGCTCGCGCCGGAGAACCGCTTCTCCACCCCAAGAAGAAAGCCCTGCCGCGAGTTCCCCGAGGGAAGACCCCGGGATGAGCCGGACTCCGGCGGAGTCCGGCTCCTGATGCTGCATCTGTCGGGCAACTTCCCAGGGCGTGCCCGGGCGGATCCTGTAAAGGCCGGGTTGCAGTCGTGTATCCATTCCCAGGAGTGAAAACCAGCGGGACAAAACCCGCGCATCGCCGCTCGTTACGCCCTGCTCCACCAGGGATCGGGCGACGGCAAGCGCATTCTGCCCGGGTTCAACCAGGGCTTCGACCGGCGCCCCTTTGCCTGGAGGGATATTCTTTTCCCACCACGTCCCATCCTTCGAAACGATCGTCCCGAATAGAAGAAGCGTCAGAAGGGCGATACCGGCTCCGCCTGACCGAATCAAAGGCAGGGTTTTCTTTCCTGGATTCACGTTAGCTTAAGAAAACCGCTTCTGCATTTCGGCCTCCGCGACAATGGCGGAAGCCTCGACCTGCGAAAGCACGAACCTTAGCTGCCTGCGGGTTTCCTCCACGAAGGAAGGATCGCTGATTCCCATGAGGTTGACCTCGACATTGTAGGCCGCGGCATGGGCGGCTGCCCATGCGAGCCTTCCTGCCGAACCGACATCGGTGACTGCGTTGGGGTTTCCCTTGAAAAGGAGCGATTCCATGATGCGGGCTGTTTCAGCAACTGTTTGCACCGTTTCAAGGGGGACTCTGCACGCGGACTTGAGGGCCTCTTGGAGCGCCTGTTCCCTAAGGAGCTTTTCTTCTTCCGTGCTTTTTGGCATCCTAACCGCTTCCATGACGTGGTTGTATGCCTCAGCGTCCTGCTCCATCAATTCGATCAGTCTTTCGGTAAGCTGTCTGCTTTTTTCCCCGGCTTCGTTCATTTCCGGCCATACGTCTCGGAAGCGTTCCTTTCCGGCGGTCAAGGCTGCAACCATCGAACAGAGGCTGCTCGCAAGAGCCCCTGCCAGTGCAGCCGCAGAACCGCCCCCAGGAGCCGGAGAGGCGGAACCCAATTCTTTGACAAAATCTCGAACAGAAAGATCTGAAAGCATAGGATACTCCTTTCTTAATCAAATAACGCGTTCTGCACCCTTATAAACGGCCTTAACGGGAGATCCTCCCGCATGGTACGCAAGGATCGCCGGGGTTTGTCCTTCGAGGATGAGAAAATCCGCCTTTTTCCCAGGTTCCAGGCTGCCGCAGGACTTTGCCCGCCCGACCGCGTAGGCCGCATTCAATGTGCTCGCGGTCAGTGCTTCTTCCGGTGAGAGTTTCATGCCCAAAACGGCGAGACCGAAGACGAAAGGAACCGACTCGCAGAAGCAGGATCCGGGATTGCAATCCGTCGCCAGCGCGACGGGAACTCCGAGGCGGATCATTTCCCTTCCCCTGGCGAAGGGTTTCCCCAGGCTGTAGGCCGTCGCCGGCAGAAGGACGGCGATCGTCCCGGCGGCGGCCATGGCTCTTAATCCTTCATCGGAAGCAGCGAGAAGATGCTCGGCCGACAGGGCGCCAACTGAGGCCGCCAGCCCCGCCCCACCGAGGTCGTGGACCTCGTCCGCGTGGATCTTGATTCCGAATCCCAACGCTCTCGCGGCTTCGAGAATACGCCTGCTTTGAGCGATTGAAAAGACCCCTTTTTCGCAGAAAACGTCGCAGAATCGGGCAATCCCCTGGGATGCAACCTCTGGTAACATCTCGTGGATGATCATCTCGACGAAAGCTTCCGAATCACCGGCGTATTCTTCCGGTATAGCGTGAGCGCCCATGAAGGTCGGGACGACGTCCAGCGGCGACTGACGGCCCACTCGATCGATTACCCGGAGCATCTTCAGCTCGGCCTGAGTTTCAAGGCCGTATCCGCTCTTGATTTCGATCGTTGTCGTCCCGTGAGCCAGGGCGGATTGGGCAAGCTGGAGGGTGGAGGCAAAAAGTTCCTCTTCTTCGGCAGCCCGAACCCGTTTCACCGAAGAGAGGATCCCGCCGCCGCGCCGAAGGATCTCAAGATAGGGAATGCCTGCCAGCCGCATGGAGAACTCGGATTCCCGCAAGCCGTGGAAGCAAAGATGGGTGTGTGGGTCGACAAAACCCGGGATTACACAGTGCCCTCCGCAATCGATTTCCTGGTCTGGGGGCAGGTGCCTAACAGCCTCCAGTACGTCCGATTCCGGGCCGATCTGGAGGATCCGTCCGTCCTGGGTCAGGATCGCAGCTTTGGGGATCTCCCGGATCATTCCCTGGTCATTTCCCGAAAGGGGATGACCGGGATCGATCGGAGTGAAGCAATTGGCGTTGACAAAAAGTTTGACCGTCATCGGGCTTCTTCGCTCCCCATCGTTTCCAGAAGCTTCAGCTCCAGGACCTGCATGGGGTCAAAATCTGCCACTTGGAGGTAATAGGCTGCGCTTTCCAGGATGGCCCTAGCCGGAATCATTCCGTAGATTTCGGTTTCCGCGATCTCGACCCCCCACCGGCGCGCCTCGAACCGGATCATCTCCAGCACTCGATAAAGTGCGTTCTTTTCGTAATCGACGATGTTCATGCTGACCTGGACCATTCCCTTGTCCTCGAGGGCAACGCCGATTCCCTTCACGGCACAGAGGCCGCCGCTCGAAGCCCGGACGGCCGCGGCAATCCGCTTCGCCACGGCCAAATCCGTGGTCCGGAGGTTTACGTTGAAGGCCACGAGAAATTTTCTCGCTCCGATCACTGTCGCTCCAGCGGTCGGGTGGAGCAACGGTTCCCCGACGTCGGGCCTGCGTTCGGGCTTTTCCACTTCGTTCTTCAGGATCTCGTACTGTCCTTTACGAATGACCTCTAGGCGGGTCCTCTCGGGCTTTAGGGCCGACTCTTCGTAAAAATAGACCGGGATCCGGGTTTTTTCGTAGAAACGTTTCCCAAATTCATGGGAAAAAGCGACGCATTCCTCCATCGTCATTCCCTGGACAGGGGTGAAGGGAATGACATCGATCGCCCCGATGCGGGGATGGGCTCCCTGGTGATGATTCATGTCGATGTGCCGCACGGCGACTTCCGCTGCGAGGAGAAGGGATTCCGCGAGCGCCTCGGGCTCTCCCACCAGGCTCACGACCAGGCGGTTGTGATCAGGGTCTGCCCGGTAGTCGAACAGGGTGCATCCGGCCCGGTTTCGGAATGGGTTGACGATCTCCTCGATGACCTCCGGTCTTCTTCCTTCGCTGAAATTTGGAACGCATTCAAGAAGTTTCCTGCTCATCACCAATCAGGCATCCTTTCCAAAGGTTCCCTGCAGGGCCTTTTTGACGGTTTCCCTGACCAGATCCTCTTCGGGAATGAACGGCAGGGTGATGTGGTCTGTTCCCGGGTGCTGGCGATTGTATTCCATGCTGGTGGCCAGCGCGTTTTCGTTTCGTGCCCAGGCCCTCCGGGCCACCCCCCCCATGACGTCCCAGGCCAGGGAAAGCTCGATCGCCCGATCCGCCTTCTCGCTTCCGTCGAGGACCAGTCCGAACCCGCCGTTGATGGCTTTCCCGATCCCCACTCCCCCGCCGTTGTGCAGGGCAACAAGGCTCATGCCCCTCGCGGCGTTTCCGGCGAAGCAGTGAATGGCCATATCGGCGGTGATGGCGCTCCCGTCCTTGATATTGGCGGTTTCCCGGAAGGGGGAATCCGTTCCCGAAACGTCGTGGTGGTCACGACCCATCATGACCGGGCCGATCTCACCGCGCCGCACCATTTCGTTGAAGCGCCGGGCGATTTTCATCCGTCCCTCGGCATCCTGGTACAGGATGCGAGCCTGGGTTCCCACCACAAGGGCGTTTTTCTCCGCGTCCCGGATCCAGATCCAGTTGTCCCTGTCCTGCCCGCGCCTCTTCGGATCGATGCATTCCATGGCCGCGCGGTCCGTTTTGACGAGGTCTTCGTGCCGCCCGCTCAGGCAGACCCAGCGGAAGGGTCCGTATCCGTAGTCGAAAAGCATCGGCCCCATAATATCCTCAACGTAGGAGGGGAAGATGAACCCGTCCAGTTCATCGCGGCCGTTTTTCGCGATCTCCTTCACTCCCGCATCGAATACCGCTTTCATGAAGGAGTTCCCGTAGTCGAAGAAGTAGGTTCCCCTTTCCACCAGCGTCTTGATCAGGGAAAAATGCTTCCGAAGGCTTTCGTCGACCCTCCGCCGGTATTCCTCCCGGTCTTTTGCCAGCATTTCGGTCCGCTCTTCGAAGGTGAGTCCCTGCGGGCAGTAGCCTCCCTCGTAGGGGGCATGGCACGAGGTCTGGTCCGAGAGCAGGTCGACCTTACGCCCCTGCTTCACGGCGTACTCCAGAAGATCCACGATGTTCCCGTGGTAGGCGATGGAAAGCGGTTCTTTCTCTGCCATGGCTTTTTCCGCCCAGCGGAAGGCCTCGTCCAGGTCCGCGGTGACACGGGAAACCCATCCCTGGCTGTGCCGGGTTTCGATCCTGGAGGCGTCCACCTCCGCGAAAATCCCGACTCCACGGGCGATTTCCACGGCTTTCGGCTGGGCTCCGCTCATGCCTCCCAGGCCGGAGGAAATGAACAGGCGCCCGGATAGATCCTCTTCCGGTCCCAGTCCCAGTTTCAGGCGCCCCGCGTTCAGGATCGTGTTGAACGTCCCATGGACGATCCCCTGGGGACCGATGTACATCCATCCCCCGGCGGTCATCTGGCCGTAGTTTGACACCCCCAGCTGCATGGCTCGATGCCATTCCGCCTGGTTGTCGAACATTCCCACCATGAGGCCGTTGGTGATGATGACCCGGGGGCTGTCCGGACGCGAACGGAACAGGCCTAGCGGGTGCCCCGAGGCCACGACCAGGGTCTGCTCGTCCGTCATGACCTGGAGATACTTCATGATGAGCCGGTACTGCATCCAGTTCTGGCAGACCTGTCCCGTTTCTCCGTAGGTGACCAGTTCATACGGGTACAGGGCGACTTCAAAATCCAGGTTATTGTCGATCATCACCTGGAAGGCCTTGCCTTCGACCGTCTTACCCTCGTACTCGTCGATGGGGCGGCCCCAGATCCTCCCCT
>JAJUIT010000175.1 GCA_029267465.1 Synergistaceae bacterium | reverse complement strand
GCCACTCCCACCTTCCCCACTTCCCCCTGCGCCATGGGATGGTCCGAGTCGTAGCCGATCTGCGTCGGAAGGTCGAACGCCACCGACAGGCCCGTCGTCCCCTGGGACAGCAGGTACCGGTAACGGGCGTTCGATTCCTCCGCCGTCGCGAATCCCGCGTACTGCCGCATCGTCCAGAAACGCCCCCGGTACATCGTCGGCTGCACCCCGCGCGTGTACGGGTACATCCCCGGGTAACCCAGGTCCCTCTCGTACTCCATCCCCTCCAGGTCCTCCGGCGTGTACAGGCGCTTCAGCGGGAGACCCCCTCCCGTCCGGAACGCCGCCTTCCTCTCCGGAGCCTTCTGCAGAAACTTCTCCACCGTCTTCTCGTACGCCGCCCTGTTCCCCGCGGCTTCCCCTGCCTTGCTCTCCGCCATGGGCTCTGTCCCCTCCGGCAAATGGAGTTCGAATGGATCGAGAATCGAAAGGCAACCGAATCATAAAAGCTCCCGGTATCCGGGTCAAACGCGGCACGAAGGAAAATCTGGAAAAATCCAGGCCCATAAAACGTAAGGCCGAGTCCGGCTCAGCGATGAAGGATATCGATCCCCGCGAAGGCGTAAAAGGCAAGCGTGATGGCTGCCGCAAAGAGGAAGCCGAGAAGCGTGCGGAGGTAGAGAACCCATATCTGGCCGCCGGGCCATTTCCCCCGCTGGATGTTCATCACCGCCCTCGCTATGAGCAGGCACAGAAAAAAACAGGCCAAGGCAACGAGGGCCTGCAGGTTTACGCCGGACATACCGATCACCTCCCGGGAAGAGGTTGAAATGCTCGGACCACCGGAATCATAGCAGAAAAACAGGGGAGGGGAAGGTTGCCCCTCCCTCTCCCCCGGTCCGGCCGCTTTCGTTCGCCGCAGCGAGCTTCATTCCTCAAAGCTGGGCGGATTGCCTCAAGCTGTTCTCTTTCGGGACATGGATCTGCCTCAGCACCGCAATCGCCACCTCAAGCGCCCTCTTCCCGTCCATGATTCCCACCAGAGGCTGTCGCCCCTCCTTGACGCAGGAGACGAAATGATGGAGCTCAAGCTTGAGGGGTTCACGCTTCGGGAAGACCGGGTGTTCGATCACTTCGACGAGTCCGCTGCCCTGCTGGATCAGGCAGCGGTGGATCGAGACTTCCTGGGCCTGGTAATCAATGGTCAGATAACGCTCGGGTTCCATGATTTCCAACTGTCGCATTCTTCTTTCAGAAACCCGGCTGACGAGAATGTGCGCCATCGTCCCGTTGGAGAACTCGATCTGGGCTGAAGCCACGTCCTCATGATCGGAACGGATGCACCTTCCCATGGCGTTGATGTTCACGATATCGGCCCGCACGAGGGAAAGCATGATGTCAATGTCGTGGATCATCAGGTCCAGGACCACGCCGACATCGGAAATGCGGTTCGAGAAGGGACCCAGTCTGTTGGACTGCAGGAAGATCGGTTCCCGGACGACGTTGCTCAGGTATTGAACCGCGCTGTTGAAACGTTCGATGTGCCCGACCTGCAGGACCAGGTTCTTCCCGGCCGCCAGTTTCAGGAGGTCTTCCGCCTCGAGAACCGTCGTGGTCACGGGCTTTTCTATAAGAACATGAAGGCCGCGCTCGAGGGCCTGGCGCGCCACCTCGTAGTGCTTGACCGTCGGCACGACGACGCTGACGGCGTCAGGCCGCGCGATGTCGAAAAAACGATCCAAATTCGTAAAATAGGGGACGCCCAATCCTTCCCCGACGGTCGCGGCCCGCTCATCGTCAACGTCCACGACGCCCACGAGCTGCGTGCCGAAGAGTTCCGTGTAAACCCTGGCATGGTGATGCCCCAGATGTCCAACACCGATGACGCCGACTCTCACGGGTTCCATCCAATCACTCCCCGGGTCGATGGGATTGCTTCTGTGAAGTTTCGCTTCCTAATATATTGTCACACCAGGGGCGGATGTTGTGGACTTCCGGGCCGCAACGAACGACAAAAAACGTTCTGCAGGTACTGTCTCCGGCTCTGTAGGAATACAGTTCCCGGGGATTGCAGGAAGTGCAAAGGTCGTGCATGAACAGTCGCTCCTCGGGCAAGCCCAGGGAAAGAAGCTGGATTCGAAGCGCCTCCTGGATGTCGAAGCGGACGCTGTCACCGAGATCGGTCCAGCTGGAGGGGGGAAGGTTCGACATCCCGAGCGCTGTTTTTGCATCCTGCTCCTTTTTTCTTCTGTAGCAACACGGGCCGATTCCCGGGCCGATCCAGGCGGCGGTCCTGTCCGGCCGGAATCCCGGGATTTTCCCCCGAAGAAATTCCGCGGCATCGGAAAGGATCCCTTTCGCGGTGCCTTCGAATCCGG
>JAJUIT010000031.1 GCA_029267465.1 Synergistaceae bacterium | reverse complement strand
CATCTGCTGCTCCCCGCCGCTCATGGTTTCGGCCACCTGGTTGGCCCGTTTCCGGAGGATCGGGAAAAGCGCGAGCACCTCTTCCAGGCGTTCTTCGATCACTGCGCGATTCTTCTCCGTGTAGGCGCCCAGTTCCAGGTTTTCCCTCACTGTCAGCTTGGAGAAAAGACGGCGTCCCTCCGGCACGAAACTGATTCCCTTGGTGATCATGGAATGCCCGGGAGTCCTGGAAATGTCCTCCCCGCAGAAAAAGATCGAGCCCTTTACCGGGTGCATCAGCCCGGCGATGGTCCGCATGGTCGTTGATTTCCCCGCTCCATTGGCCCCCACGATTGCGACGATTTCCCCTTCCCGAACTTCGAGAGAAATGCCGTGGATCACGGGAACCGCGTCGTAGGCGCAATGGATGTCGCAGACTTTCAGGATCGCTTCGCTCATGCTTGGCCACCGTCCTTCATGGCTTTCAGCCGCTTGCTGAACTTTTCCCCGAAGTAGGCCTTGATGACGTTCTCGTCCTCGACGACGACGTGGGGCCGGTCCTCCGCGATCTTGACCCCTCCATCAAGGACGACGATCTTGTCGGCGATCGGCATAATCGCTTCCATGATGTGTTCCACCATCAGGATGGTGATGCCGCTTTCCTTTAGCCTCTTGATCAGCTCGACCATCTGTTTGACCTCGGTCGAAGTCAGGCCCGCCACCGCTTCGTCCAGCAAAAGGAGCTTTGGCCCTGTCGCGAGAGCTCGGGCAACTTCAAGACGTTTCTTGTTTCCGATGGTTAGCCCGCCGGCCGGCCGGTCCCGGAATTCCCCCAAGAAACAGGTGTTCATGCACTTTTCCGCGATGCTCTTGGCTTTTTCGGGGTCCGGCTCTCTCAGGTAGGCTCCCACAAGGATGTTTTCCAGGACGGTCATTTCCTTGAGGGGTCGGACGACCTGAAACGTTCTGGCCATTCCGAGGCGTGAGATCCTGTAGGCTGGGAGGTTGGTGATGTCCTTCCCGTCGAAACGGATTTTCCCATCCGTAGGCTTGTAGAAGCCGGCAACGCAATTGAACAGCGTCGTTTTTCCTGCGCCGTTCGGGCCGATCAGGCCGACGATCGTTCCCTGTTCGACGTCGAAGGACACATCGCTGTTCGCCACCAGGGATCCGAATTTCATCGTGAGATTGCGAACTTCAAGAAGGGCCATTTCAGTTTCCCTCCCCTTCCTTTTTCCGCTGCCCAATTCCGAGGTCCTGGAGGATTCCCACGATCCCCTTGGGTTGCTTGATCATCATCAACATGATGATGATCCCGAAGATGATCAGGTCAACGCCGCTCCCTAAAGCGGTGAGATAGGCCCGGCTGTATTCCTGGAGCGGGATCAGGATCGCCGCCCCGAGTAGGGGGCCCCAGAAACTGCCCACGCCGCCAAGGATGGTGATGAGGACAAATTTCATCGACATGTCGAGGGACATGACCATAGGGGGATCGACCCGGTAGTTGTACTGGACAAAAAACCCTCCGCAGAGAGCGGCCAGAAAGGCCGAAAAGGCCATGGCGGACAGCTTTACGGCGGAACTGTTCACCCCAAGTGATTCCGCAGTTTCCTGCCCCTCCCTGACAGCCCTCAGGTAGTAGCCCAGGCGGTGCGTTTCGATCCAGCGGACGATGCCGAAAATCAGGATGAAGAGCACCAGCGCCCCGTAGTAGAACCCGACCTTCGTTTCCGACCAGACAAAGTTCTTCCAGCCGTCCGGAAGAATCGGATAATCCAGGCCCAGGGCACCGCCGACCCAATCCCAGACCATGAAGAGGCGGTTGAAGATCTCGACGATGGCGAAGGTCGCGATGGCGAAGTAATGGCCCTTGAGCTTGAAGCAGGGATAGCTGATGAGAAGCGAAACCAGGGCAGCCAGAACGGCCCCGGCGAGAAGTCCCGGCCACGGGGTCAGTCCGTAGGTGACGACGGCCATTCCCGCACCGTATGCCCCGATTCCGAAGAAGACCGAGTGGCCGAAGGAAACCTGGCCCGCATAGCCGCTGACGATGTTCCAGGATTGGGCCATGCTCGCGTAAAGCAGGATGAGGATCAGGACATGGGCTCTGAAAGTATTGCCGATCAGGCCGGGAACAAGGGGAAGAACTGCAAGGATGCCGATCAGGCCGATCCAGAGGAGATCCTTCTTTTCCAGCTTGCCTGTCTTCATGTCTCTCACCACCCGAACAGGCCCTTGGGCCGGACCATGATGACCGCCAGGTAGATGGCGAAGACCGCGACGTACTTGAAGACCGGGGCAATATAGAACCCAGCAAGGGCTTCCACCAGACCGATGATCACCGCTGCGGCGAGGGCGCCCGGAATGCTACCAAACCCTCCTAGGGCCACGATGAGGAAGGCGATGAGCCCAAACAGGGAGCCCACCTCGGGGTGGACCGCCAGGTAGGAGGTCAACAGGCCGCCAGCGATGCCGACACAGGCTCCTCCCAGGCCGAACACCAGGAGGTAGATGCGGTCGGTGTTGATGCCCATGAGTTCCGCGGCTTCCCGGTCCATGGCCGTGGCCTGGATTGCCCATCCCAGGCGGGTCTTTTTCATGAGGAAGTACAGCGCGAAAAGGAGCAAAAGCGAAAAAATGCCCGTCACGAGCTGGGGCATGCCGATCACGATGTTCCCCAGCAGAATTTTCTTCCCTTCCAGGAGAGTGGACTGCAAAATCCTGAAGTTCGGGGAAAAGCGGTTAAGGCAGAGGTTCTTGAGGAACATGGAAAGGCCGAACGTGGCCAACAGCGGAGCCATGGCCGCCTTGCCGATGCAGCGGGAAACAAGGAAGCGATAGGTCAAGACTCCAAGAATGAAAACGAAAGCGCCTGAAGCGATCCAGGAAACGATCGGGTCGACATGGGCCAAGAAACCCAGCCAGTAACTCATGTACATGGCTACCATCAGGAATTCACCATGGGCGAAATTGATGACGTCCATGACGCCCCAAATCAGGCTCAAGCCCGCCGCGACCAGGGCGTAGAGCATCCCGGCCAGAAGGCCGTCCAGCAAAACCTGCGCGAAAGTGCTCATGCGAGATCCTCCTAAGTGAACCCGTCATGGAAAAAGGGGCGGGGCTACTGCCCCGCCCCCGGGTCAATCGTTTTCGGGAAACCGCTTGTGCTTGGATTACCGCTTGTCCCAGGGGGTCATCGGGACGGTGGCCTTGGTCTCCGCGTAGCTGGCGGGGTAAACCGGCATGTATTTCCCGTTGTGCAGCTGGGTGATGATGCTGGTGGCTTTCATGTTCTGGCCGCCGGGCCCGAAGGCAACCTTTCCGCCGAGGGAGAGGGGAGAATCAAACGTGGTGGTGCGGATCACTTCGGCGACCTTGTCGACGTCGAGGGTCCCGGCCTTTTCGATGGCCTGGGCGAGGATGAACAGGGCGACGGCTTCCTGGATGGAATCGCTGTCAAACGGTACCCCGACCTTCTTCGAATAAATCTTCTCCACCGCAGCAACTTTCTTCATGTACTTCGCGCCGATTTCCGGGGAGTATCCCGTTCCTCCCATGAAGAAGTTGCCGTCCGGACCCAGCTGCTGGGCGATCTTCGGATCCTGGTAGCCCGTGCAATAGTTCAGCGCAACCTTGGGGAGCCAGTTCATCTGCTTCATCGTCCGGACCCACAGGGTATAGTCGCCGCCGAGGCAGGCTCCGAAAACGGCATCCGGGTTCTTGGCTTTCAGGGTCTGGACTTCGCTGTTCAGGTTCGTGGCACCGGGGTTGAAGGCGACGTCCGCGACGACCTCGAAGCCGGCGGCCTTTGCGGCGGCCTTCCCTTCATCGGCCGCGTGCTTCCCGAACTCGGTGTTCTCGTAGATGAGGCCGATGGTCTTGATTCCCGCCTTCTGGTTCTTGTTCAGCCACTCGATGTATTCGACGAATTCCTTGGACTCGGTCTTGTCGGTGGGGGCGAGGCGGAAGAAGTACTTGAAATCCCGCTCGGTCAGGGCTGCAGAACTGGAGCAGCCGCACATGAAGAGCTTCTTGGCGCGCTCGGTAACCGCTGAAGCCGGTTTGGATGCGGAACTGTTGTAGGATCCGATGATGGCGTAAACGCCTTCCTGGTTCACGAGCCGCTCCGCTTCGGATTTTGCGACATCAGGTTTGCCCTGGGTGTCCGCGACCACCAGCTGGATCTTCATTCCCTTGAGGATGCCTTCCTGCTTGGCGAGGGGGACGTCCAGTTCGGGGTGCTTGTTGTTGATGACCTCGGCTGCGGTTTCCACCGCGGCCACGCAGCGCTGTCCGGCGGTGGCGCAGGGGCCGGTCAAGGGAAAGAGGACGCCGATTTTCAGGACGTTCTCAGCGGCTAGGGCACTGCTGGCAGAGAGAAGCAGGGCGAAGACGAGCAGCGAAACGATGGACAGGAACTTGCGCTTTTGCATGACTTCCATCCCTCCTAGAAGTGTGGTGGCTTGCCCCGGTTTGCAGAAAAAGCGCCCCGGCAACCCCAGTTCAGTATATATCAACCCTGGCAAAATCCGTCAAGATTAGCAAAACTTCCGCTACTAACCTAAAAACAAAACATTCTCGTAAACAAAGACCTTGCTTATTAAGAAATGCGTAAAAAGGAGCAAGCTCTCCGGGTTGCCTGGGGCAGTTCTCTCCTTGTACAATTCCTTCCATAAAAGAAAAGCAAAGCAGAACCAAAATAAAGAAATTCGGGAAGGAGCGACAGGATGCCGGAAATCATTCAGGTTTCGGAGGCCGTATCACTTGCGCTTCATGGGCTCGGCCTTCTCGTTTCCAGGAAGGGACGAATCAGCATCCGTGAAATGGCAGCGGAGATGGGCGTTTCGGAGGCTCACCTGGCGAAGGTCTTTCAGAGACTTTCAAAGGGGGGGCTGGTTCGTTCCATGCGGGGACCCGGAGGGGGGTTCGTCCTGGCAAAAGCCCCGTCCGATGTCACCCTTTATGAGGTCTATTCGCTGATCGAGGGCGAACCCGAGGTGAGGATCTGCCTGCTCGACTGCGGAAAATGCCCTTTCAGGAAATGCCTCTTCGAGGGACTACTTGTGAGGATGAAGCAGGAGTTTGTCAATTTCCTCCGCAAAAAGCGTTTAAGCGACCTCGAGGAATGAAAAAGGGCGACGTGCACCAGCGCGTCGCCCCTTAGATCCTAGCCACAGCCGCTGG
The DNA here is from genome assembly GCA_029267465.1 of Synergistaceae bacterium. GTDB lineage: Bacteria > Synergistota > Synergistia > Synergistales > 79-D21 > 79-D21. The sequence continues at coordinate 14,537 of JAJUIT010000031.1, read as the reverse complement.
GATCCCTATTCCTTTTCCTTTTTCGCGAGCCTTTCCAGGACCAGGGTGAAACCATCTGCCCCGTGCTCAATGAGATTCTTTGCCCGGCTGATCGTCGCGGTGCTGGCCCCCGTCTTCTGGACGACCTGCGGATAGTTGTTCCCCTCGTAGAGGAGTCGGGCGACCTCGAGCCGCTGGGCAAAAGCAATGATTTCACCGATTGTGGCGACGTCCTCCAGGAAACGATAGGCCTCGTCCTCCGACTTGAGAGAGAGAAGGGCCTTGCAGAGCTGATCGGTCAGGCGGTCTTTCCACTTTTCGGACACGCTCACCAACTCCTTTGGAAGTCTATCAGGGTTTCGATGCGTAATTATAGCAGAAAACTTTAATGCGTTCAATCACCATTAAGTGCCTGAATCCATTTTTGATTAACAGTTTCCGGACCAGATCCGGCATCTAGGACAGTAGGACCGAGCCCCCTCGAGGGCGTCGCAAAGCCACTCCCCGCATCGGGAGCAATGGATGGGGCTGAGCCTGGGCCGGGCAGCGGCAGGTTCCGGCATTTCCGGAGGGGAAACGTCGGGTTCGCCGGCTGGACCGACGGTCCTGATCTTTGCCGGGTGTGCCTGGGAAAAAAGATCCAGCTGCTTCTGTTCGGTTTTCATTCCGTTGCTCCCTTCCGCCTCACCGGGATCGTTCCTGAAGGTCAAGCCGGTCCGCCAGTTCATCGATGGAGCGGCGGAGTCTCCGAAGCTGTTCGAAAGCCTTTTGGTACTCCCCGTAGAGCCGTTGGTAATCCCCGGCGAGAAGCCGGTACCGCTCAACCGCCTGGGCCCTTCTAAACTGGGCTTCGAGGCGTTTCTTGCCTGGATTGACAAGAATCTCCCGATCCAGGCGGGAGATCCGCGCTTGCCCGTCCTCAAGCTGAGTCTGGATTTCCTGCAGCCGTTTCTCGAGTTCGGAAACTTCCGCTTCAAGCCATTGGGTCTCGGTTGAAAGCCGATCGTAAGTCTGTCGCGCCTCGCGGAGGGAAAAGGTTTTCCATAATCTAATAGCCCCGTTGGCGGCAAACAGGATCACAAGGGCGGCAATCAGAGAGCCCAGACGGGCCTTTGCCGATCTCGACTGGAATAAGGTCAGCCTCACCACCCCGGCAGACATCATAACACCGTACCTCGGCATTGTCTTCTCGGAAGCCTTTGCGGTATGGGAAAAGGAATGGGTCTTGATTTCCTGCCGCAAGGTGTCAGAATAGGCGAAAATCGCTTATCCGCAAACCTGGGGAGGGAGCCTCTTGGACGCAGAGGACGTGCCGCTGATACCGGTCAAAACGGTTGGAATCACGTTCAACCTGAAGACCGGTCATAGCGAGGAAGAGGAAGAATACGACCCGCTGGAAACCATTCTGGCCCTCAAGACCGAGATCGAGCGTTACGGTTTTAATGTTCTCCTTTTCAACCAGGACGATCGTTTCCTGGAATCCCTCTCGAAAAATCGACCCGATTTTGTTTTGAATATTGCCGAGGGAAGGGGCAACTCCCGCTCCAGGGAAGCTCAGGTTCCCTGTATCCTGGAAAGCCTGGGTATCCCGTACTCCGGCTCGGATGCCCTTGCCCTCGGGATGACTCTGGATAAGTACACGACCGGTCAATTCCTGCGTGCCTGTGGCGTGGCGGTTCCCGGCCAGTACCTTGTGGATCGGCTAGAGCGGCTGGAGGATCCCATGCTGGAGGCGCTTTTTCGTGAAAACAGGCGCTACATTGTTAAACCGCGCTGGGAAGGCTCCTCGAAAGGAGTTTTTGCCGACTCCGTTGTTGCCAACCTGAGCCAGCTGAAGGAAAGGGCCCGCTTCATCCTGAAACGGTACGATGAGCCTGCCCTTGTGGAGGAATTCCTCCCAAACGACGAAGTCACCGTTGCCGTTGCCGGAAACGGGAGGCCGAGAAGCCTGGGGATCATGAGGATCCTTCCCAGGGGGGAAGTCGACGGTGTGTTTCTTTACTCGATCGAACGAAAGAGGCAATGGCGCGAATGCATGCGCTACGAGAACGGCGATGCGCTGCCCCTCGAGGTCCGTCGGGCCATCGAGGCCGAGGCGCTGAAAGCCTACCTAGCCCTGGAACTCAGGGACCTGGCACGGATCGATCTCCGCCTGGACTGGGACGGCATGCCCCGGGTGATTGACGTCAACCCGCTTCCCGGGCTGAACCCCGAGTTTGGCGACCTCCCGATTCTGTTCGAGCTGAACGGCGGGGATTACCCATCCCTCATCCGCATCCTGCTGGAGGAAGCCTTCAGCCGATGCGGGCTGCTCTGGGCCGAAGGCTGCCGCCATGCCTGATCCCGGGCGTGTTCTCATTGCCGTCGGACTGGAGTGCACCGACCGGCCCGATGTGCTGGATACGCTACGGTGCGTGGAGTCGGTCAAAGCGGTGTTTGCCGGCAGGGGACTGCCAGTTGAGCCGCTCTACGTCCGATCGGAAGATTTCCCGGGACTGGACCGCGTCAGGGAAACGATCCTCTCGGGCTCTCCTCTCAAGATATTCAACCTCTTCGAAGGATTCAGCGGGGATTCCGGCAAGGAAGTGACGTTTGCCTCCATGCTGGAAAAATTGCGGGTTCCCTTTACGGGGAACCCCTCCGTCGCGCTGGAGATGTGTCTTGACAAGGCAAAGGCAAAACAGCGCCTGGCAAGACGGGGAATCTTGGTCCCCCGGGGCGTTTTTCTTCAAAAGCTGGAAGGGGCCCCCTGGAAGGGCCTGAATTTTCCCCTCTTCGTAAAGCCCTGCTTTGAGGATGGGAGTGTCGGCGTTGAAACGGACAGCCTCATCCAGGACGCGGAGGGGATCGAAGCCCTTCTCCGGATGAAACTGGCAGGATTCCCCAGGGGAATCCTGCTCGAAGAATTCATTCCCGGAAACGAGTTTTCCGTCGGTTTTCTCGGGGCTCCTCCCTACGAGGTGCTGGGAGTTTCGATGATCGATTACTCCCTCTATTCGGGAAGCCTTCCTTTCCTTCACTATGGCTCGAAATGGGACCCGCAATGCACCGAGTTTCACGAAATCCTGCCGGTTCTGGAGGAGGGGATTGCCCCCTCCCTGAGGGACAGGCTGGTCGACACGGCGCGGAAGGCAGGCGAAGCGCTCGGGTGCCGGGGGTATTTCCGGGTGGACCTACGGGAACGGGAGGGGCGGCTCTACGTGCTGGATGTCAATCCAAACCCCGATCTCAACGAAGACAGCGGATTTGCACGGCAGGGGAGAAAAAGAGGCTATTCGTACCCCGAGGTCGTGGAAAGGATTCTTTTCTATGCAGATTGACCGGAACGATTCCCTGCCCGGAGGTTCCCTGGAGGAATACCTGGCCGCGGCTGAGGGGACGGGCGCTTTCCGGCTCAGCGAGATCGAAATCCTCAAGGAAGTGCTGTCCGATGCCTTTGCCGACCCTTCCAGGGGCTACCTTTTCCTCGAAGAGCGGCTGCCGGGGGGGGAACTTGCGGGTTTTGCGGTTTTCGGGCGCGCCCCCATGACGGATTGGGCATGGGATCTCTATTGGATCGTCGTCGAACGGTCCCTCCAGGGGAGGGGGATCGGACGGCGAATGCTTGAGAAGCTGGAAGCAATCGCCCTGGCGGTCACGGGGAAAGTGATCCTCAGAGTCGAAACCTCCGGAAGGAAGGAATACGAAAAGCAGAGGCAATTTTACCTCGCGGCCGGTTTCCGGGAAACGGGCCGGATCCGTGATTTCTACGAGGAAGGCGACGACCTTGTAACCTACTGCAAGTTCCTCCCTGGTGAAAAGAGCCTCCGGTAACTCTCCAGCGCATCGGCGAACCGTGCCGCTCCTTTCCTTGACTGTTCCGGGGCTGCCTTGGCAAAGGCAAACCGGATCGAATCCGCTCCTTCCCCCTCCACCGGGAAGAAAAACCGTCCCGGGATGAACCCCACCTTTTTCTCCAGGGCTGCATAACGGGCGAATTCGAACATGTCGGCTATCCCTTCGCAGGTCCCCCAGAGGAAAAAACCGCCTTTCGGGACGCTCAGCTTGAGGCCCAGTTGGGAAGCTTCGCGGTTTAGCGCCTCGACGAGGGAATCCCGGCGCTTTTTGTATTCCCGGGCCAGCCTTTCGAGGTGGGCGCTGAGATCCTGCACCCGCAGGAACTCAAAAACCGCTGCCTGTGTGAGGGCGGGAGGGCACAGTTCGAGGCTCAGCCGGATCTCCAGCAGCTTGTCCTTCAGGTTCAACGGGAAAGCGCACCAGCCGCACCGCACTCCAGGGGCGATGATTTTAGAGAAACTTCCAAGGTAGACGACGCGCCGGTCTTCCCCTGCCATCTCAAAGTAGCTTTTCGTCGGTGTCCCCTCAAAACGGAGGTACCGGTAAGGATCGTCCTCTAGAATGAAAAAGCCCTTCCTGCGCGCCAGTTCCAGAATGGCGGCCTTTCTTGCGTCTGAGGTCGTGCACCCGGAAGGGTTCTGGAAATTGACGACCGTGTAGAAGAATTTGGCTTTTGCTTCCGCCATCCGTTCCTCAAGCTTTTCGGGAATCGGTCCTTCCTCGTCCACTGGGACCGGAATAATCCTGGCACCCTCTCTCTGGAAGGCCAGCAATGCCTCCGGGTAAGTGGGGCTTTCTGTCAAGATCAAGTCCCCCGGGTCGATGAACGTCTCGGCCAAAAGGTTCAGGGCTCCCTGCGATCCGTTTGTCAGGATCAGGCAGGAGGGGTCAAGCCAGGCAGGTGCCAGGGCTTCCCTTGACATCCATTCGGCGATCCACTCCCTCAGGGGGAGATAGCCGGCGGTGTTCTGATAGGAAAAGAGCGAAACCTGCGCCGCCGCCCTGTCGAAAGCTTCCCTGAGGCCGGGCAGGGGGATGAGGTCGGCGGAAGGTTCCCCGCTGGTAAACGAAATGCCGTCGGGGCCCAGCATTCGCCCCATCTGGGCGATGATTGAAGGGCCGATGCGCTTTGCCTTCATGTTGAAGAAATCCTGCAAATCCATGAAAAATCCTCCCGGGATGGGGTCTTCCCCCGTTTCACGGCTTGCCGTTGCCTCACCGTTTGATTTCCCCCCATACATACTACAATGGGGAAAGCATCGGGGCAAAAAAGTTTCACCATTCGAGGTGCCTGGAAATGATTCTGAAGGGGAAGCGCGTCTGCGGAATCCTGCACCATCTGACATCCTTGCCTTCAACGGCCGGGATCGGCGATCTCGGCGCAGGTGCGATAGCTTTTCTTGACTTTCTCGCGGAAGCCGGGCAAAGCCTCTGGCAGATGCTGCCCATCGGCCCAGTCGACCGGGCTCTCGGCGGGTCACCCTATTGCGGGGTTTCCGCGTTTGCGGGGAATGAACTCCTGGTCGACCTGAACGAACTGGAAGAGATCGGCCTGCTTCCTCCGGGAGAAGGAACTCCGCTCTGGACCCGGATCGACACCCCGATCGATTGGGACCTCGTCTTCAAGAGGAAGGGGAGAGCGCTGGACTGTGCCTGGGAGCGGTTCCAGGAGCGGCGGGCAGACCTTTGGGAGGAATTTCACGCGTTTTGCAGAAAGCAGGCGCACTGGCTCAGGGAATACTCGCTGTTCTCCGCCATCAAGGCTTCCCAGGGAGGGAAACCCTGGAATGAGTGGCCCCCTGATCTGCGTTTGCGATCCCCCAAGGCCTTGAAAGCGGCTGCCGAAGCCCTTGAGCAGGAAAGGGAGAGAGTCGAGTTCGGGCAGTGGATTTTCTTCCGCCAATGGGACAAATTCAGGCGCGAGGCACATCGGCGGGGGATCGCCCTGTTCGGGGATCTGCCCATTTACGTCGGCCTGGACAGCGCGGATGTCTGGAGCTGGCAGGAGGGATTCGACCTGGGCGAAGACGGACGGCCGGGAACTGTCGCCGGCGTGCCTCCGGATTACTTCAGTCCCACGGGACAGAGATGGGGGAATCCGACCTATCGCTGGGAAGTCCACCGAAAGGACGGGTTTGCCTGGTGGAGGTCGAGGGTGGCACATGCCCTATCCCTTTTCGACTTCATCCGGATCGATCACTTCAGGGGCCTGGTCGCGTACTGGTCTATTCCTGCGGCAGAGGAAACGGCACTTCGAGGGCAATGGGTCGAAGCCCCGGGGGGGGAACTGCTGGAAGAGCTGCTGTTGGATCACCCAAACCTGCCGATCGTGGCGGAAGACCTGGGAATCATCACGCCGGATGTCGAGAGGCTCAAGAACCGGTTCGGCCTGCCCGGCATGAGAGTGCTCCAGTTTGGTTTTTCAGGCGATCCGGGGACGAATCCCCATGCTCCCCACAATTTCCCGGAAAACGCCGTGGCTTACACCGGAACGCATGACAACAACACGGCCCGGGGGTGGTTCGAGGAGGAACTGTCGGAAGAGGGCAAAACGGTTCTTTCCCGGTACCTGGGCCATCCGGTCACGGCGGATAGAGTGGCGGACGACCTGATCCGAATGGCCTATTTCTCGCCGGCCGCCTGGGCGATCTGCCCCCTGCAGGATGCATTGGGGCTCGATGGCCGATCGCGGATGAACCGCCCGGGCCGGAAAATGGGAAACTGGACCTGGAGGTGCCGGATCCCTGGGAGGGATGTTGCCCGGAAACTGGCGGAAGCGGGAATTCTTTTCGGAAGGGCGAGGTCGAACCGGAGTAACGTGCTAAACGAACCTTGATTTAGCGGCGAGAAAGCGATACAATTAACCAACCCTGAACCCGCGGCTTTATTCGCACGTTTGATCGACATCACAACAGCTCAAGGGGGTCGGAGAGTATGGAGGTCCTGAAGGTCTCGGCCACGTCACAACCGAAGTCCGTTGCAGGAGCCATGGCAGCCGTGCTGCGCGAGAAGGGAGTCGTGGAAGTGCAGGCAGTCGGCGCGGGTGCAGTGAACCAGGCAGTGAAGTCCATCGCCATCGCCCGGGGCTACGTAGCCCCGAACGGCATCGACATGGTCTGCATCCCCGCGTTTGCGAAGATCGATATCGACGGGGAGGAGCGGACGGCGATCAAGTTCCAGCTGGAAGCGCGTTAGGGGTTCCTGCGGACCTAAAAAAGACAGCGGGGCGGGCCCCCTTCCTCGGGAAGTGGGGCCGCCTTTTTTTGCGAATCGAATGAAACGGGCCTTCTTTCGGGTAAAATACACGTCACGAACTCAAAAATGCAGGGGGTCTGGACAGATGGAAAGCATCAAGGCACCTCGAGGCGTGAGAGACATACTCCCCGACGAATCATGGAAATGGGCGTTCATCTTCGGGGTGACTCGGAAGATTGCGGAGGATTTCGGCTACCGGGAGGTTCATCTTCCGATTTTCGAGCAAACGGAGCTCTTTTCGAGAGGAATCGGCGAAACGACTGACGTGGTCGAAAAAGAGATGTACACGTTTTCGGACCGGTCGGGACGAAGCCTGACGCTGAGGCCTGAAGCAACGGCATCCATGGTGCGGGCCTACCTGGAGCATGGGATGGCGAGCGGCCCGCAGCCGTCGAAACTGTGGTGCGCCGGCCCGATGATGCGCTACGAGCGTCCCCAGAAGGGGCGCTACCGGCAATTCTGGCAGCTGGACTTTGAGGCGATCGGTTCGGCGAGTCCGCTGGTCGACGTGGAAGTGATCGCACTTTCCCTTGAGATTTTCCGCCGGCTTGGCCTTTCAAACCTGGAGGTCCTAATCAATTCCGTGGGATGTCCTTCCTGCCGTCCCGTTTACCGGTCAGCCCTCCAGGGGTACCTGCGCGAACGGTTCGATGAACTGTGTCCGACCTGCCAGGGGCGCTTTGACCGGAATCCGTTGAGGATTCTGGACTGCAAGGTGGAAACGTGCCGCGCCATCACCGACGGGGCTCCGGACGTCCGCGACCATTTGTGCGGGGAATGCCGGTCGCATTTCGACGAGGTTCTACAGGGTCTGGATCTCATCGGGGCGAAGTTCAGGATCGACAAGCGCCTCGTAAGGGGTCTGGACTACTATACGAAAACGGCCTACGAGGTCCTTTCGGGAGACCTCGGTGCCCAGAACGCCGTCTGCGGTGGCGGACGGTATGACAACCTGGCCGAGGCGATCGGCGGGCCGCATACGCCGGGCGTCGGTTTCGCAGCTGGCCTTGACCGGATCGTCCTGACCATGGAACAGCAAGGGCTCAGTTTCGGCAGGGAACCCTCGATTTCCGTCATTGTGGTGGTTGCAGACGAAGCCGCCCGAGACGAGGCCGTGCGGCTGCTCTACGAGCTGAGGCGAGCAGGCGTTCCGTCGGATATGGACACCTCCGGCAAGGGCGTAAAGGCCCAGATGAAGGCCGCTGGAGCAGCGAAGGCCTGCTGCGTGTGCATCCTGGGCTCCAGCGAAGTCTCCAGGGGGGTTGTGGCTTTGAAGGAGATGGCCACGGGCTCGCAGGAGGAAATCGAGCGGGAGAGAGTTGTCGAACGTCTTGCCGCCAAAATGAAGGCGGCCTGCTGCTGAACGGTGTGTGAAGGGAGTCCTATGGCCTTGAGCGAGCGATATTTCGACGATTCGTGGAAAAAGACGGTCTACTGCGGGCGGGTAGGTCCGCAGGAAGAAGGGCGTCAAACCGTGCTGAACGGTTGGATCCGGAAGAGGCGGGATCTGGGGGGGATCATCTTCCTGGAGCTTTGGGACTACACCGGAACGGTCCAGGTGGTCTTCAACCCGGAGGATACCCCGGAGGTCCACGAGCTGGCGAAGGACCTGCGAAGCGAATATGTCGTGGCGGTCAAGGGGAAAGTCCGCCGCCGCCCAGCGGGGACGGAGAACCCCAACCTGCCGACAGGACAATGGGAAATGCTGGCAGAGGATCTCCTGGTGCTTTCTCCGTCCTCTCCGCTTCCTTTCGAAATGAGCGAGGTTGACCGGGTGGACGAGAACCTGAGGCTGAAGCACCGCTACCTGGACCTGCGAAGGCCGAAGATGCAGGACAACCTCCGGGTTCGCGCACGGGCCGCAAAGTTCACGAGAGACTATCTGGTCGGGAATGGATTCCTGGAAGTTGAAACCCCGATCCTGACGAAATCGACGCCGGAAGGCGCACGAGATTACCTCGTCCCGAGCCGAGTAAACCCTGGGGAATTCTACGCCTTGCCACAATCCCCACAGCTCTTCAAGCAGATCCTGATGGTGAGCGGCTGCGACCGGTACTTTCAGATTGCGAAATGTTTCCGGGATGAAGACCTGAGAGCCGACCGCCAGCCCGAGTTCACACAGGTTGACCTCGAGATGAGTTTCATCACCGAAACGGATATCATCGGGCTCCTCGAGGGGTATGTGAAAGGCCTCTTCTCGGAGATCCTCTCGGAAGAGATCGAGACGCCCTTTCTCCAGCTCACCTGGAAAGAGGCCATGGAAGTCTACGGCAGCGATAAGCCCGACCTGAGGAATCCCCTGAAGATTTGTGACCTCGATCCCGTTTTCTCGGGAGGGAGCTTCGAGCCGTTCCGGAAGATCCTGTCGGAAGGCGGGACGGTACGGGGGCTCTGGGTTCCGGGCGGAGCTTCGCTTTCGCGAAAGGAGATTGCCGAACTCGAGGAGCGGGCGAAGGGCCTGGGGGCCCAGGGATTGGCGGCCTTCCAGATCAAGTCGGGGGAACTGAAGGGCCCCCTGGTGAAGTCCCTGGATGAAACGGGCCGGCAAAGGCTTCTGGAAAGGTCGGGCCTTTCGGAGGGAGATGCCCTTTTCGTTGCGGCCGGGAAATGGGCTTCGACCTGTTCGATGCTGGGAACCCTGAGGCTAGAAATCGCCTCGAAACTGGAACTTGTGGATCGTTCCTCCTGGGCTTTTCTGTGGGTGAGAGATTTTCCGCTTCTGGAATGGGACGATGAGGAACAGCGATGGTGTGCCATGCATCACCCGTTCACGGCCCCCCATCCTGAAGATGTCGCCTTTCTCGAAAAGGACCCCGGCAGGGTCCGGTCGAGGGCCTACGACCTGGTGCTGAACGGAAGCGAGATCGGTGGGGGGTCCATCAGGATTCATGACCCGGCCATGCAGGAGCGGGTCTTCCGGGTTTTGTCCTTTACGGCGGAGCAGGCAAGGGAACGGTTTGGGTTCCTGCTGGAAGCCCTGAGCTACGGGACTCCGCCTCACGGAGGACTCGCCATCGGTTTTGACCGCCTGGTAGCTCTCCTTTGCGGTTGCCGCTCAATTCGAGAGGTCATGGCCTTCCCCAAGACAGCAAAGGCCCAATGCCTTATGTCGGGCGCTCCGTCCGAAGTGGAGGGCAAACAGCTCAAGGAGCTGGGGATCTGCATCAGCCGGGGCCAAGGGCAGGCATGAAGGGCTGGTCAGGCAGGGGGATCCGCGAAGGTTCCAACATTTGGCCGTGGCGCTACCATCTTGAGTACGATGCCTCCACGGGCATCGTGAGGGGAGCGCTGGCAGTCGAGGGGTGGGAGGAAGCGAGGACCATGGCTGACTGGGCGGAGGCCCGCCGCCCGGGGCCGGTACGCATCACGCTGCTTCCCAACAGCGGGCCGGTTGATCTTGAAATCGGGATTCAGGGCGTACGTTCCCATGAATCCGGGCATTACAGCGAAACGGATCTCCAAGTAGAAGGGAGGATCGCAGGATGTCCATGATCCGCTTTTTGGGACACTCGGCTTTCCACGTGAGCGCTCCGGGCCTGGAAGGGTTGATAGATCCGTTCCTGAAGGGGAACGACCAGGCCGTCGTCCAGCCCGGCGATTTCAGCAGCCTGACGCACCTTTTCGTGACCCACGGACATTGGGATCACATCGGCGATACGATCGAGCTTGGGCTAAAGACCGGGGCGACCGTGGTGGCAAACGCCGAGCTTTGCCGGTATTTTTCCGGAAAGGGGCTGAAGACCCACCCGATGTATATCGGGGGCTGGGTTCCCTTTCCCTTTGGGCGGGTCAAGTTCGTTCCCGCCATGCACGGTTCAGGCATCATGGAAGGGGATCAGGCCGTCTATGGTGGCATCGCGGTCGGGATCGTCCTCGAAGTCGGCAAGTTCAGGATCTACCATGCCGGGGACACGGGACTGACGGCGGAGATGGGTCTTCTGGAAGCGCTGAAAATCGACCTTGCTCTCCTCCCGATCGGGGGGTGCTACGTCATGGACATTCCAGACGCCCTGAGGGCTCTCGAGATGATCCGGCCCCGAAGGGTCGTCCCCATGCACTACAATACGTTCCCGGGAATTGAGGCTGCCCCGGAGGAATTTCTGGAAGCCCTTCCGGAATGGACCGTGGGAATCCGGCTTGATCCCGGACAAAGCCTCCAGTTTTAACGGGGCGCCAACCGCTTGAGGGGGAGTTCGATGCGAGGTCGTCTGAAAAGGAACCCTGTTTTTTTCGCCTTTCTGCTCGGGGTTGCGTTCCTGACTGCCTTTTCCGGAACGGCATCGGCGGGGGAAATTAGGCTGACTTCCGATACTTTGATCTATGATCCAGCAAGCCGGCTTGTCCGCGCCGAAGGGAACGTCCGGCTGGAGAGGCAGGGACTGGACCTGAAGGCGAACTACGCGGAAGGGGATCCCGCGGGAGAGCGTTTCAGGGCGTGGGGAGCCGTCAGGGCTCACTGGAAGGAGCAGAAGATGGATCTTTCCGCCGAGGAGGTCTCTCTTGTCGACAAGGCCCCCAGGCGTATCCTTGCGTCGGGACAGGTCCTGCTGGAGCGGCCCCGGGAACGGCTGGCCGCTTCCACCCTTGAATGGGTTTTTGGGCCCTCGCCGGAATATGTGGCTAAGGGCGGCGTAAGGGTGGAAGTCCCTGGCAGGATCCTCGAGGCGGCGGAGGCGGGGCGAAAGAACGATCGTTTCTGGGCCCGACAGGTCACGCGGTTTGAGGACCAGGGGGAAAAGATTTCCATGAAAGCCGGGCAGATCGAGGCCGTCATCGAGGAGGACGGCTTGAAGGACCTGACGGCGACCGGACAGGTGTCCGCCGTCGTTGTGGGGTCGGATGGGGGCCCCGTCAAGCTGAAGGGGGATCGACTCCTGTTTTCGAAAGGGAAAAACACGGTCGCTCTGGTGGGGAATGCCGAGGCGGTCCAGTCCGGACGGAGCGTCCGTTCGGAAAGCATCCTCTATGACCTGGCTACCAGGAGGATCGAGGCGCAGGGGCGTCCCCAGCTGATTTTCACACCGGGCAAGGAGAATGCTTCACCGTGACGTCTTCGCGCGTGCTTCGTGCGGTAGAACTCCAGAAATCGTACAAGGGCAGGCAGGTGGTCTGTTCCGTCTCCATCGAGGTCCGGCAGGGAGAGATCATCGGTCTTCTGGGACCGAACGGGGCCGGCAAGACGACGACCTTCTACATGATCGTGGGGCTCGTGCGTCCCGACTCCGGGGAGATCCTGATCGACGACCGCGAGATCACAAATCTTCCAATGTACAAAAGGGCCCGCCTGGGGGTGGGCTACCTTCAGCAGGAAGCCTCGGTTTTCAGAAACCTGACTGTCCGGGAGAACCTGGAACTGGTCCTTCAGGAGCTGGAAAAAACACCGGCGGAGCGAACCAGGATGATCGACCACCTTGTCGCCGAGTTTGGGATCGATCGCATCCTTGACACTCCTGGATATGCCCTCAGCGGAGGGGAGAGGAGAAGGGTGGAACTGGCGCGCTGCCTTGCGGCGATGCCCGAATTCCTTCTGCTGGACGAGCCCTTCAGCGGAATAGACCCGATCGCGGTTTTCGATATCCAGCAGATGATCCTGGGACTGCGAGGGAAGGGGTACGGGATTCTGCTTACCGACCACAACGTGAGAGACACGCTTGCAATCACTGACCGAGCTGCGATTCTCCACCAGGGCCGGATCATGGTTGAAGGCACACCCCGGGAGGTCTCCCAAAGCGAGGTCGCGAGGAAATACTACCTCGGGGATCGGTTTACGCTATGAAGGATTTGGGGTGAAACGACTCCACGACCCTTCCCGGATGGCTCGAACCACCTCACGGGCCGCGGCCTCCACCTCCGGGGTGAGGTCGAGTGAAAAACCGGTTTCTTTCGGCTCGATGCCGATAACGATAATTCTTTCCCGGGGAAGGGCTTCCCTGATTATTTGCCCCAGCGGCAACCCGTGCGTGGTTTCCGTGAAACCGTCTAGGCAATCGGGATCGAGGAGGCGGATTGTTCCGGGGGCCGTCCCCATGGCGCAGGCATCGATGATCACCAGGTAGTCCGGGGGATTCCTGCGCAGGGGCGCCGAATAGTTTTCCGGAACCGTTTCGCAAAGGACGATCTCGAGATGATGACAAGGAGTTTCAAGCAACCGTTCTCCGCACCGGACGCCGACTCCGTCATCGCCCCGGAGGGGATTTCCCAGGCACCAGACCGTTGTCCGGGAATTTCCCACGGCGCTTCCCCCTTTCATTCTGGATTTATGGAGGACCCTGAATGGCTTCCCCGTTGAGCAAAATGGTTAGGCATGCCATGAGAATGATGGTGGGCACGTTCGCCAGCCGCATCCTGGGACTGCTCCGGGAAATCATCACCGCAGCCCTTTTCGGGGCCACCCGGCAGCTTGATGCCTTTTTCGTGGCATACACCCTTTCCAACCTTTCCCGCCAGCTTCTCGCCGAAGGAGCCCTTTCGGCCGCTTTTGTCCCGGTGTTCTCAAGGGTTGTCGTCGAAGAAGGGCGGGAAAAGGCTGCCAAGCTAGCCCGGCAGATGACGACCGTTCTGCTTCTGGCCGGCAGTACCGCCGTAACGGCAGGGATTTTCGCCGCTCCGCTGCTCGTTCGGGTGATGGCGCCGGGCTTTTCGGGCGCCGACGCGCAGCTTGCCGTGCTTTTAACCCGGCTGATGTTCCCGTTTCTGCTTCTCGTTTCGGTGGCGGCACTAGCGATGGGGGTGCTGAACAGCCTTGACAGTTTCTTCATCCCCGCGGTAGCTCCGGCCCTCAGCAACCTTCTCTACATCCTCCTTTTGGCCATTCTAGCACCGAGGATGGGGATCTGGGCCCTGCCAACGGCCGTGCTGTCAGGCGGAGCGGCCCAGATGCTCCTGCAATGGTGGCGTTCCGGGGCGCTGGGGGTTTCGCTCCTTCCCGCAAGGCCCGATTGGAATAATCCCGAACTGAAAAGGGTGATCTGCCTCTTTTTCCCGTATATGGCTGGCCTGTCACTGAACCAGGTGAATCCCGTCATCAGCCGAATGGTCGGATCGTTTCTCGAGGGAGGGACGATCTCCGTCCTGAGCTACGCAGACCGAATCATCCAGCTGCCCCTCGGCCTGTTTGTCATCGCCATCTCGCAGGCGGTCCTGCCGATGCTCTCGAGGCTGGAGGCCGAGGACACCGCTGGTTTTGCCCAAATGACGCGGGATGCCCTCCGGTTCTCCCTGTTCGTCATCCTGCCGGTTGTCGTAGGGATGAGCATCCTGGCCCGCCCCATGGTCCACCTGCTGTTTGTCCGGGGGGCTTTCAACGAATGGGCCTGGGAGGCAACAAGCCGGGCCTTGGCTCTCTATGCCCTCGGCCTGCCCGGGATGGCCTGCTCAACCGTGGTAATGAGGGGGCTTTATGCCAGGCGACTGCCGAGGGAGGCCTTGAAGGTCACGGGCTTCACGGTGTTCCTGAACCTCGTTTT
>JAJUIT010000080.1 GCA_029267465.1 Synergistaceae bacterium | reverse complement strand
TGAAGACAAGAAAGCGGCCGGTGGCGTCAAACACGGCGATCCCTTCGCCCGCATTCCGGATGAGTGCGTCCAGGAAGTCCCTCTGCTGCTGGGTCCTCGCCTCCTGGCGCTTGATCTCGGTGATGTCGGTGGAAACCGCCAGCACGGAACGGACGATGCCCAGGTCGGCCTTCTCGGGAACGAGGGCGGTCTGGAGAAAGCGGACCGTGGCACCCGTGTCCAGGTTCACTTCGAAGCGCATCCCCTGTCCCGTCCGGAACACGTCCTTCAGCCGTTCCGTCCACTGCCGGAGAAAAGCGGGCGGCAGACCGGAATCCGCCAGGGTCTTGCACTGCAGCTCTTCCGACGTCCTGCCGAAGAACCGTTCCGTGCTCGGATTGAGGTAGACGAGCCGAAAATCCTCGTCAACGCGGAAAATCAGGGTGGGAAGGTTTTCCGCGAGCCTCTTGAAAGCCGCCTCGCTGTGGAGCAGGGCCTCCTGGGCTTCATGCTCCTGGGTCAAATCCGTCAGGAAGACCAGGTAGGCCCCCTCGGACAGGGTCACAGCGTCCCATCGACCCCACCCCGCCTTCCCCGCGGACGTGCGGAAGGGAGCTTCGACGCTCAGGTGTCCCCGGGCCGCAAGTTCGCGAAGACGTTTCCTCCCTTCGTCGACATAGTTCGCCGGGAAGAGGTCCAGGAGCGTCATCTCGAGAAGCTGTTCCCTGGAAAGGCGGAAAAGCCGTTCCGCGGAGGGGCTCACGTCCTGGATGCCCCCCTGCGCGGAGGCCATGACCAAAGCGCTCGGAGCGTTTTCCATGTACTGGCGAAACAGCTCCTGGCTGACCCGAAGCCGTTTTTCCATTTCCTCCCGTTCCGAAAGGTCCTGGATGACGCCGAAAAGCCCCGAGGGACGGCCGTTCGGACTTCGGATCACGTGGACCCGGGCGGAAACCTGGTGGATGATGCGGGAACCGGGCGAAATCCGGTACCGGAGATCGTACAGGTCTTCCCCGGAAGAAAAGGCCTGTTCCCTCGCGGCCCTGACCCTGGATCGGTCGTCCGGGTGGATTCGGCTTTCGTAATCCTGGAAGGTCAGGGCTTCGTCAGGGCCCAGGCCGAACAGTTTTTTCAGGAAAGGGGAGGCCTCGATCGACCCGCTTTCGAGGTCAACCCGGAAAAACCCCATCCTGGCCAGTTCTTCAGCTTCCAGGAGGAGATCGGTCCTTTCCTCCGGTTCCTTCTTCTGCTCCGCGGGAGGGGGCGGAGACTCTTCCGCCTGGTCCGTTTTTTCCAGGACCGCCGGCTGCGAAGCTTCTGCGCCTCCGGACGCCCCCTCGTCCGCGGGAAGGCCGCGCGGCGCCGTCTGCCTGCCGGCGAAAAAGGCACCCAGGGCCGTGGCAATAACGAGGCCGAAGACCACGGGCAGGCCGAAGCCCCTGGAAGGGACGCTGTCTGAGGCTGCCTGAACCGGTGAAGCAAAAAGGAGAAGCAGGAGAAAGGGAAGGAAGAGGGAAAAAAGCGGAGGGCAGGACAATAAACCCTTTCCGGAAAAGCCCTTTGACAGCCTTCCACGGAACGGGGCGGGTGATGCATTGAAAAGGCTTGGACACCCCCACAAAAAAGAAAATAAGGCCACGGCCCGGCACCTCGCCAGGGAAAAAAAGACTCTTGAGTTACTTTACCATGAATTGCCTTGCCTGACTACATTTCGCTACAGTATCATTGTTTTTAAGAAGGGAGGTCCTGCCAGTGCCGATGACCGATAGGGGCGCGTGCCCCGCAGAGTGCAGGGCTTGCAGCCACCGCGGACTGAACGAAGCCGAAAGCCTTGCCCAGAAACAGGCCTGGCTGGCAGAGCGGCTCGCCCCCTGGGCGAACGTCCTTCGCCGGATCGTCGCCCCAGCAGGTCCTGAGCGCTGGGGCTACCGGGACAAGGTGGCCCTGAAGGCCCGGTGGGATCCGCAAGAAGGCTGGAGATTCGGCATGGAGGTCCGGGACCGCCTCATTGGGCTTGAAAACTGCCCCGTCCAGAGCAATCGGGTGAGATCGGCCCTGGCCTGGCTTTCAAAGGCCCTCCCCCCGGCCGGGGTGTTCCCCCTGTCCATTTACTCCCAGGTCGGCACCCAGGCAACGCTGATCCTGAAAACGCAAAACGACCCCGGTGACGGCTGGCTGGCCGGCAAGGAAGCCGAGCTGGCCCGGACAGGCCTGGAGGGACTCTGGATCCATCTTTTCCCCTGTGCCGGCAGGCACCTCTTCGGTGCGGGGCCCATGCGCCTTCTCTGGGGAAAACCCCTTTCGCGCAACTCGATGGGCTTGTTTTACGGGCCTCAGGGGTTTCAGCAGGTCATCCTTTCGCTTTACGCCAGGTCCCTGGACGAAGCCGAGGCCTTCCTTTCCCCGGGACCGGGCACATCGGTGATCGACCTTTACTGCGGAGCCGGAGCCACGCTTGCGAGATGGTCCGCCCGGGGCGCCAGGACCCTGGGGATCGAACTTTCCAAGGAGGCCCTCGACTGTGCCCGCCTCAACGCTCCCGAAGCGGACCTTTTGAGGGGTCGCTGCGCCCTGCGCATCCCCCAGGCGGAAGCGTGGATCCAACAGGTCCCCGAAGCGTTCCGTCTCGTCTACGCCAACCCGCCCAGGACAGGCCTCGAGCCGGAAATCACGGGCTGGCTCACTGCAAGCTGCAGGCCGGCAAGGATCGCCTATCTTTCCTGCAGCGCCGGGACCCTGTCGAGGGACCTGGAAAGGCTGACGGCAGAGGGGTTCTCTGTCGTATCGATTCTCCCGTACGACTTCTTCCCCCAGACCCGCCACGTGGAAACGCTGACCCTCCTGGAGCGTTCCGAAGATCCAAAAATTTACAAAGAATAATGAGTTTCGTGTGTTTTTCCGGTCAACCCCTTTTGTTTTTCGTTTTTGCATGGAGGATTCCGGCTTTACCCATGATAGAATAAACCCATCAGGGTGGAACAGAGAAGGGAAGGGAGGGGGCCGTATTGAACCGAAAGCGCCGTCGCGGGGACTGCTCGATCTTGATCCTTCTGCTTCTGGGGCTGATCGTGGGAGGCTGGTTTTTCCTCCAGAAGCGCGACTTCGAGAGGAAAACGTCTCCCGATTTCCTGGAAGAGCTCCGAAAAGTGACCGTCACCCTTTCGGAAATGAAAGAAACCCGCCCTGACGGGAAGGTCCAGGTCTATGTTTCCATCAGGAACGGTTCGGGAAAGACCCTCGACGGGAAAATCGCCGTTTTTTCGCGCGAGATCAGCGGGATCACCCTGGACCGGACGGTTTTGACGCTCATGCCGCTCGCCCCTGGCGAATCCGCAACGCTGGTTGCCTGGCTTCGGAAGAGCGCCATCAGCCCCGATTTCCAGTACGAACTGGATGTGGCTTTCAAATGAGCGGCGGCGTCCTCCCGTCCTGCTTTCGCCATTGTGGGTGCATCGCAGCGGCGGCCTTGGCTCCGGACGGCACCATCCTGGACTGCAACGGGGCACTGCAGGAACTCCTGAAGCTGGACGAGCCGCCGGTCGGCAGGCCGATCGGCGATTTCCTTTTTCCGGGCCAGCCCGATCCCCTCGCGGAGAGGTCCCCCCTCCCCTCTGAGGGAGACTGCCGGACCCTTCACCTGCAGGCATCGGACGGAAAACCCGCCTTCATCGATATCTGCTTCGCACAGGAAGGAGGGAACTTGGTCCTGTGCGGACCGGTTCGGCTCCCCAAAGAAGAGGACCTGGCGTCCCGCATGGCCGGCCTTGCGGCCGAACTGGCGAAAAAGAACCGGGAACTCGAGGAAGCCAACGCCATCATCACCCGTCTCATGAACACGGACCCGCTGACGGGCATCGCGAACCGCCGCCATTTCGAGACGGTCGCCGAAAAGGCCCTTTCGTTCAGCCGAAGGCAGAACATCCCCCTTTCGCTCATCATGGCGGACATCGATCACTTCAAGCAGTTCAACGACCGGTTCGGGCACACCCTTGGAGACGAGGTCCTTGTCGCCTTCGCCCGGATGCTTTTCCGATCCTGCCGTTTCGAGGACACCGTGTGCCGCTACGGCGGGGAGGAATTCCTCGTGCTCTTGCCCGGGGCCACCCTCGTTGACGCCAGGGCGATCGCCGAACGGCTGCGGGAAAACACGGAGAAAATTACCCTTCCAGGCCTCGAGGAAAGGATCCGGGCCAGCTTCGGAGTCGCGGAATTTCTGGCGGACGAAACCCTGGAAGATCTGGTCTCGAGAACGGACAAGGCCCTCTACAAAGCCAAATCAAGGGGAAGAAACCGCGTGGAGGGCTGAAGGCCGTTCGGCAAAAGCCAAAGCCCGTCGCCCCTCGAGCTGAAGAATGGGGTGGGATTCGATGAAAGGCCTTTACGCCGGCTTCGACATCGGTTCCTCAGCGGTTCACTGTGCTGCGGTCGACGAAAGTGGAGAGCCCGTAATCCTCCTGCCCAGCAGGCCCCACCTGGGCAATCCCCTTCGCGGGCTCCGAGAGCAGTGGACCGAGCTTTTGCGCTCAATTTCTCCAACGGACCTGCTTTCAACGGCTTTCACCGGCATCGGCTCCCGTTTCATCCGAAAGGCCTTTCCCGGCGCGGTCTGCGAACCGGAGAGCGTCACCCTCCCGAGGGGTGCGGCCTGCGCAGCGCCCGGAAAGCGTTTCCTCCTGCACGTGGGAGCGAGGGACTCTTTCTTCTTCCGGCTTTCTTTCACCCGCCGGGAGCCCGTGGTCACCGAGTGGGCCACCAACACGAAATGCGGGGGCGGCTCGGGAACCCTCCTGGAAAAACAGGTCCGGCGGCTTTACGGCAAGCCTGGCTCCCTTCCGGGCGAGGAGCCAGAGCACTTGTCAAGGCTTTTCGACGAAGCAGCCGCGGAAGCGGCCCTCCATCCTTCGGCGGAAGCCTACCATGCCCGGTGCGGCATCATCATCCAGTCGGACCTGATACACGACCAGAACGAAGGACTTCCCCGCCCGCTGCTCGTTTCAAAACTCCTCTCGACCCTCCTGCGCAACTTCAAGAACGACGTCCTGGGGGGCACGAACCTGGAGGAAGGCCCCGCCCTGGTCTCCGGGGGGCTTTTTTCGTTCCGCGGCCTGACGGAACGATTGGAAGCCCTCCTGCAAATCCCCCTGGAACGGCCGTCATGGTTCCTTCAGGCAGGAGCCATCGGGGCCGCATCCTGCGCCCGGACCCAGGGCAACCGCGTCCGCCTGGATTTCGAGCAGCTGGAGGCGGCGCTTGCCTCTTTTCCAAGCGGCCAGGGTTTCGCGCCTCCCCTTTCTGATTCCCTTCACCGGGTCTTTCTCGTCAGCCGAAACCCGGCCGGAGAAAAAAAGAATCCCGGCAGCCGCCCGCTGGTGGAGGCAGCCCTCGGGGTGGACGGAGGGTCCACCACCACAAAGGCGGCCCTGGTCGATGCCGAAAGCCATGCCGTGCTTGACAGCCTTTACGTTCCCACCCATGGCGACCCGGAAGGGGCCCTGAAAACCGTCCTGAGGCACCTGGCACGGAACGCGGGGCACGTTCGCATTCTCGCCGTCTGCGCCACGGGATCAGCCAGAAAACTGTACGAACGCATCCTAACCAGCCCGTCCAGGCGCGCTGCACTGGAAGCGGAGGGGTTCTTCGTCCCCGACGGCACGGTGGACGAGATCACCTGCCATGCCAGGGGCGTGAAGGAATTCGACCCCGAGGTCGACACGATCTTCGAAATCGGCGGGCAGGACATGAAGTTCACCACCTTCAGGAGGAGGGAGGGGCGGGTCACCGCGGAAGTCCAGGAGGCCCGGATGAACTATTCCTGCCAGGCCGGTGCGGGGCAGACCCTTGAAAACATGGCCGCCGTGCTGGGGCTGGACGTGAAGACCACTCTCCAGGAGGCCGCCCTCGCCGCCCGGCGCGTTCCCGTCATTGACGCGACTTGCGGGGTCTTCATGGAAATGGACGAAAAGCGCCTGGTCGCCGAGGGTTTCCCGGTGGAGGAGATCGCCGCCGCGATCGTCCGGGCGACCGTTGCCGGGTACTTTCACAAATTCGTAGGGGGATCCCGCACGGTGGGCTCCCACTGTTCCTGCCAGGGAGGCCCTTCGCTCGGCAGGGCGGTTCTGGCTGCCCTGAGCCAGGTCACCGGGCGGGAGATCTTCGCGTACCCCGGGCGGGAGCTTTTCGGGGCAATCGGTGCCGCCCTCTGCGCACTCGATGCAGTTCGGGAGGCGGCCGCGTCGGGGCGCCGGACCGCAAGCGCCTTCCGGGGATGGCAGATCACGGAGAGCGTCCTCGAGAGCGAGACGGTCTTCTGTTCTTCCCTCCACGGCGCTCATTCCTGCGGTCTCCGGGACTGCAAGCTCAGGACCTTCCGGATCGAAGGCGAAACGATCGTGACCGGGGGGTTTTGCCCCAGGGGCAACTCGGAGGCCACCGGCACCCTGAAGCCGGACTACGTGGAGGTTTACCACCGTCTCCTGGAACGCCATTTCACGGGCACGGTCGCCGTTCGGGGAGAACCCGCCCGAGCCGTTGACCGACCCACCGTCGGCATCAAGCGGAGCGGAGAAACCCTTGGAGAATGGGGAATCTGGTGCGCGGCGCTCCTCGATTCCCTTGGGTTTCATCCTGTCCTTTCGCCCGTGTCGGACGAAGAAATCGTGGACCGGGGCATCCAGCTTTCCCGAACCGACCTTTGCTTTGCCATGAAACTTTCCCTGGGGCACTCCGATTACCTGGCCAATACCGAACAAGTCGACTTCCTCTTTCACCCGGCGTTTATCCACCGGGCGGAGCGAGAGGGAATCCCCCGGCTGAAATACTGCGTCTACACCGAGGGCGAGGGTTTCCTCTCGACGGAAGCATTGGGGCTTCCCCCGGAACGGGTCCTCGCCCCCATCTGGAAATTCGGGGATCCTGAAGGGATGGCCGAATCCCTCCAGGCCGAACTGGAACGAATCGGACGCAAAATCCCGCTGGGCAGGATCCTGGAAGCCTTCGAAAAGGCGGATGCCGCCCGGGAGACCTTCCTGGAAGCCCTGGCCGCCGCCGGGGAATCCTTCCTGAAGCGGGTCGCAAGCAATGGCGAGCCGGGCTACGTCGGCCTGGGCCGCGAGTACGTGATCTGCGACCCCATGGCTTCATCCGGGACCGGGAGCCTTTTCTCCCGCATCCGGGGAATGAACTACATCCCCATGGTCTTCCTCTGGAAGGCCTACCGAAACGTACCGGTCCACGAGCTGGTGGAGAACGAGTACTGGTTCAACAACGCCGAGATCCTGAAAGCCTCCCTCTTCGTCGCCAGAACGAGCGGCCTGTACCCGATCCGGCAGATGAATTTTGCCTGCGGCCCGGATTCCATCAAGTTCTTCATGGAACGGGAAATATACGAGCGGGCCGATAAACCGTTTCTGCACCTGGTCACGGACGCCCAGACCAACAGCGCCCCGTTCGCCACCCGAGCCGAGGCCCACGAACGGATCGTTGCCCAGTCCCGCCCGAGGCCGATCCAGACCTGGATGGAACTGCTGCCCCCTCTCCCGAAGGCCCCGAAAGGAAATGCCCGCACGTGGATCCTCCCCTCCATGGGGCACGTCAACCGCCTGGGGGCGGCCCTTTTGCGTCATTGGAGCATCCCGGCCGTCGCGATCCCAACAGCATCGGGATCCGCCCGGGAATGGGCCCGAAGGACAATTCCCGTTGAAACCTGCTATCCCCTGAAAGGGGTTACGGGAGACGTCCTGGCCTTCCTGGAAGCGGAATCGGCCCGAATCGGCCGCCAGGCCGTCCTGGACCGGTACGCCGTTTTCCTTCCGCGGGCCAGCGGCCCCTGCCGGCTGGGGAAATACGACGAGGTCCTCCGCCATTGTCTCGCGCAGGCCGGTTTCGGGGACCTGCCCGTCCTGGGTCCGCACATCGGCAAGAACTACCGGGACCTTCCCTTCCTTCCCGACCGTGCCCGAGGCAACCCGGCGGCCCTGTTCCGCTTTGTCCGCGAGGCCCTTCACGCGGTACTCTTTTCCGATTTCCTGGATGACCTCTGCCTGAGGCTGCGCCCCTACGCCCCCGACACCGGACGGTTCGAGGAAGGGGTGGAATCCGTCCTGGAAACAACAACCGCAGCGATCGAGCAGGAAGGCCTTTCGGAAACGGTCTTGCGGAAACGGATCCGTGAAAGCAAAAAAACCCTGGTTTCCATGAGCCGTCCGGATCGTCCCCGGTTTCCCTTCGTCCTCTTCATCGGGGAGATCTACATGCGGCTTCATGACCCTTACACGGATCACGTGATCCGGCTCCTCGAGTCCGAGGGCCTCGAGATCATCCGAAGCGGAATCGGGGAATGGCTGGACTACACGAGGTCAGCGACGCGCCGCGACGGGCCGAACCTGGCCAATCTCCTGGCCGCAGCGGCCCTTTCTTTCTCCAGGAGCCGCTTCGTCCAGCTCGGAGGGGTTCCCTTCCCGGAAAGGGCCCGCCTGCCCGAACCGGCTGAAGCCATCGAAGCCCTCGAACGGGAACGGATTTTCTCCGGCGAGATCGGCGGCGAATCGCCCATTAACATCGGCATTTTCAACGAGTTCATGAAAGACAGGCTCCCTTCCTTTGCCGGTCTTCCGGTTTGCGGGATTTTCCATTGCGGCCCCTTCACCTGCATGCACGAGACCCTGGCGGCTTCACTCATGACCGCCCTCGCGAAAAACTGGAGGGCATCCCACCCGGATGCCCTCCTGCCGATCCTTCACGCCAGTTTCGGCGACTCTCCCAATCCCAACCTGGAAGCCGAGATCGCCGCCTTTCGCGACCAATGCCGCACGAATGCTCGCCTTCTATCCGCTGCGCCTCACTCGTAGCGCAAGGCCTCGATGGGATCGAGGGCGGAAGCCTTGGACGCGGGGTAATAGCCGAAGAAGATCCCGACCAGGGCCGAGAAGCCGAAGGCAAGCGCGATTGAAAGCGGCGAAATCACCGTGGGCCAGCCCGCGAAGTGCGATATCAGAAGCGAGACCAGGGCCCCGAGGGCAATTCCCGTCACTCCCCCGAGGACCGAGAGGATCACCGCCTCCGACAAAAACTGCAGCAGGATGTCCGGCGTCCGGGCCCCGACCGCCATCCGGATCCCGATCTCCCGCGTCCTCTCCGTGACGGAGACGAGCATGATGTTCATGATGCCGATCCCTCCCACGAGGAGCGAGATGGAAGCCACCGCCGCGAGGAGGAACGACAGGGTCTTCGTGGACTCCGCGGCGGCCGCCATGAGCTCGGCCAGGTTCATGACGGAAAAGTCCTTGTCCTCCTCGGAACGGATCCGGTGCCGCTCGGTGAGGAGCGCGTCGATCTGCTCAATGGCCGCGG
>JAJUIT010000072.1 GCA_029267465.1 Synergistaceae bacterium | reverse complement strand
TGAGCGCCGCGTCCACTTCTTCCAGGAAGCCCAGCAGCCGGCGCGGATCCTCGCCGACAGGACCTTCCCTCCAGTTTCTCGACAGGGCGTCGAGCCTTTTCCCCAGGGCGGTCCGATCTTTCGACAGGTCTCCCAGGCCCGGGAAGACCTCCTCCCGGAACCGCTCGAGCCGTTCTTTCCAGCGGGGCGCTCGTTCCCCGAGAAGAGCCAGCCGCACGGGTTCGTCCTCGCCGGGGGTCCAATTCCACAGGTCTTCCGGGCAGCGCCCCCGGCTTCCGTGAAGCGCCGCCGCCGACCGGCAGAATTCCGACACCGCCTCCGGGCCGAATGCGTTGACCGCGGCCTTCAGCACGGGAGAGGAAAAGAGCCCTTCGGCCCGGCTTTTCCAGGGCTCGGCAAGCCCCCTTGAGGCCTCTTCCTGGACGAGGCTGTCCAGCGCTGCCGTGAAGGATTCCCAGAACGCTTCCTCCCGGGGGGCGCTCACGATCCCGGCCTTCGGGTCCACCGGCAGGGCCAGCCCGTTTTCGCGGATCACCCTCAAGGCGAAGGCGTGGATCGTGGAGATGTAGGCTTCGTCGAGCCGGGCGCCCGCGTCGGACAGGCGGAGAGCGGCTTCCTCCAGGTCCAGTTCCCGGGCTTTCTCGAGCGCCTTGGCGATCATGCGCCCGATGCGCTCCTTCATTTCCCGGGCGGCCTTTTCCGTGAACGTCAGCGTCAGGATGTTCTCGACCCGCGTCTGCGGGAACGCCAGAAGGGCCCAGAGAAAGCGCCACGCCAGGGTTTTCGTCTTGCCCGTTCCCGCCCCGGCTCCGACAACCACGAGGGGCTCGCGTGCCGTCACGGCCTGGCGCTGTTCCGGCCTGGCCTCCCGCAGAAGCTCTTCGAGAAGGGCGGACACGATGTTCTCATTCATCGAGCGGTTCCTCCGTTTCCGTTTCTCCGACAAGAATCTCTCCCCGTGCTTCCCCGAGGCGGCAAAGGCCCCGGGCAAAGCAGCGGGGACAGCCGGACGCGGTGCCGTGGGCTGCCGGGTAGGATCCCGACCGGAGGGCTCTCGCCATGGCCAGGATCCCCTCCTGCGCCCGGCGAATCGAATCCTCGAGGGTCCCCGGCTTCGCCAGGGCGGTGCCGTTTCTTGCTGGAAAAGAAAGGGGGCATTCTTCCGAAAGGGCTAAAAACACCCGCCCGTCGGCGTGACCGAAAAAGCCGGTTCCCCAGGGGGTGAGGCCCAGGACGTCCTTTAGAACGGCCGAGTAGGCCGCAAGCTGGAGAGACGTTTTGTAGGCGCCGGTCTTCCCCAGCTTGTAATCCAGGACGATGAAGCCCCTGTCGAACACTTCCACCCGGTCGGCCCGGCCGCGGAAAACCACCCCCTCTGTCTCCAGCGACATCGACATTTCCCGGTGCTGGGTTTTCCGCGCGGGGGCGAAAACCGGCTCCAGCTCTTCCTGGAAGTGAGCCAGCCGAAGAGCGAGCTCCTTCAGGTGCCCCGCCCTCCGGGCCAGCCGCTGGTCCTGACCGAGGGCCGGGTAGCCCCGCTGGGGGTTGGGATCGGCGAGAGTGCCGTCCCACAGATCTTCCACGAGGGAAGCAAGGGTTCCCCCGCCGTCCGCAAGCCGCCTGTTCCAGGCCTCCTGCCAGAGGGCATGGAGGAACGTTCCCGCCCTCGCCGGGTCGAACAGCCCGCGGGAGGGTTCTTCAAGGCCTGCGAGCCTTTGCGCCCAGTAGCGGAAGGGGCAATTCAGCCACAGGTCCAGGTCCCCCAGGCTCGCCCGGAGGATCGCCCCTCCTTCGCGGGAAGCGGTGGGGGGGAGGGGCCTTCGGACGATCCGGGGGGCCTTCGGCGCAGGCTCGACCTGCGGAAAGAAGGCTTCGCCTGGCCGGGGAAGGGCCGCGCTCACCGGCCGCGCTGCCGCTCCTGCGGGCAGCAGCCAGTCCGAAGAGAACGCCGCTTCGAGAAAGGGAGTCTTTTCCAGCGGGTGCCCCTGGTCGTCGGCTTCTGCCCGGGACAAAACGGCAAGGGATTCCCCGGCAGAGAGGATCCGCCGGAAAAGGGCCTCCTGCTGAAGCCTGCGGTCGGCCAAAAGCGGAAGGCGGCCGCCGGGCCGCTCCGCGGACCGGCCGTTCAGGGTGATCCGGACCGCGTCCTCAAGCAGAGGCGCCTCTTTCAGGGGCCCGGGCCAGGCCTTTGCCGTTCCCCCCGCCAGGACGAAGCAGGGGCGGGAAAACCAGACCGGGGGAGGACCCGAAAAAAGAGCCACGGCGCCGGCCAGGGGAGCCGGAGGGCGAATCGCCGTCTCGTCGGCCCACTCGGAAAGGTAGGCCCAGGCTTCCTTTCCGCGCAGCTTCCGTTCCCTGGCCGAGCCGATGGACGGGAAACGCTCTTCCTCCAGCAAAATCTTGCGCTCCAGCTCACGAAAGGCTTCTTCGGCCTGTCGGACAAAACCGTCCAGGTCGGGATGGTTTTCCGCAAGCCGGGAAAGAGCAGCCCCGGGCCCGTTCCGGAGCCCCCAGAGGGTTTTGAGCGCCTTTAGAAGTTCCGCCGGAGCCCCCCCCTCCTGAGTTCTCCGCGAGAACTCAACCGCGCGGGAAAACGCCTCGGACGGCAGACGGTCCTGGAGGGTTTTCAAAAACGCCCTCCACGCTGACTCCCCCTGCGGGTAGGCCGACAGGGCCGCAGAAAGGGGGAAAAGGCTTCCGGCCGCCAGCGGATCGGCCAGGATCGCGGCGGTTTCCGCGGGAGGCCAGCCGGCTTTTGCCGCGTCGAGGACAGCCCCGGCGAAGGTCCAGGCCGCGGTGGAGGAAACCGGAACGCCGTCCGCCTGAAAGAAGGGAATCCGGTAGCGGGCGAAAGCCTCCGCGAAACGGTCCGCCCCGAAGGAATCGGACTGGACCGCGATGCCGCCCCAGCCCGGGAAAGGGAAGCCCGCCAGGGGGCCCTCCCCTGACCTCCAGAGGGCGAGGGCCCTGGCCGCGGTGTCCGCCTCCATCGGCGTCGTTCCCGCGGAGAGCTCGAAAACGGGGAGAGGATCGCCCCGGGAAGGCAAAAGGCTGACGGCGGGGCCCGAGCGGTCTGACAGGCTAACCAGCTGGTCGACCGCGTCGGAGAAGCCCTTGAGCCCGGTGGAGGGTTTCAAAACCGAAACCGGGACACCGAGCCGGGCCAGTTCCAGGACCAGGGAAGCCTGTCCGCCGGTGAAGCTCAAAAAACCGGCGAACACGAAGCGTTTCCCGGCCAGGAAGGCCGTCGCCTCAGGGGGATGGCGTTCGAGCGCCTGCCGGGTCAGCGTCGGCAGGGAAGCGCTGTCGGCCAGGCCGTGTTCGGAGAGGTACCTCTTGTAGGCGCGGAAAAGTCGGCACAGCAGCCCCTCGGGCGAGGAAAGGTTCGCGCATCGGCCCTCGGAGCAGGTGCTGCATCCCAGGGATTGTCCCAGGGCTTCCGGGGGCGTTTCCTCCCGGAGCAGTTCCCTGAGCTGCTCTCCCAAAAGGGGGACAAATCCCGGCATTCGCGCTCCCGGAGGGGGTTGTGCGGAAGGCCCGGCCTCGGAAAAGACCCGTTCGAGGAGGAAGGACAGGATTGCCCAGTGGTCGGGCGGGTCCACCTGGCGGTGCCATTCGGGGTCGGCGCCCGCTTCCTCCAGGCCCGCCAGGATTTTCCGGTACAGCTCGGCCATCGCCCAGACCTGACCGAAGGGTCCGAAACACCCGTCTCCGCACAGGGTTTCCCGAAGGATCTTTGCGTCCTCCCGGGAGGGAACCACGAACACGGTGCCCGGGCCGTCCATTTCCGCCGCCGCCGCAAGCCCTTCCGGGACCTTTCGGTACTCGATGACCTGAACCGTCATTTTCCGTTATCCTCCCTTCAACGGGAGCGCCGGGTCCGTTCGGGTTGTTTCCAGGCGGCGCCGTTCTTATTTTATTCTTTAGGCCGGGCGGGAAAAAATCAGGGATTCCCTGATACCGCCCTGCTAGATTTTGTTTTAGAATAGGCCGAGTTGCCTTGGAGCCGCAAAAATTTATCTTTACTTGGGAGGGGAGCACGTTGAAGCGTTTGGGATTCATCCTGGGATGCGCTCTTTTGCTTGGAGCCGCAGGTCTGGCTTTTGCTCAGGTCGGCCACATCACCCCGGTGGGACACGTGGATTCGGTCAACCTGGACTGGAGAACGCCCAGCCCCAGCGAAGTGCAGCTGACGGAAGGTTATTTTGATTTCCTTTCAGAGGACCTGGCTCCGAAAAACACCGACCAGCTGGGTACTTTGCAGCTTCCCGAGGACAAGACCTATACCCTGGCGCTCCTTGGCGGGATCGAGGCCTCGAAGGTTTTGTCCTTGGGGGAGACGGGGGCGCTGAAAGTCCAGATGCTGGAATCGATAGAAGGCAGCCTGAACATGGACGGGCAGAACGTCCTTCTTCTATACAACAACGCTACGGGAAAGTGGGATGGAATCAGCGAGTCCAGTTTTGACATCGAAGACGGCTCAAGCTATGACATCCAATCGCAATTCCCGGAAATCCGGGTTCGCCTGATCGGCGCGAAGGCCACAGAGGTAACGGCGGGCGGCGGCGGTGGCGGCGGGTGCTCGGCGGCCTTCCTGGCCCCGGCGGCCCTGCTCCTGCTGGCGCCCTTGCTCGTGCTCCGCAAGCGCGGCTAGCGGGTTCGATTTCGACGAAACAAAACGGCAGGGGCGCCCCACGCTGCGGGCGCCCCTTTCTCTGCCCGGGGACGCATGCGGTATCATTGAGGTTGCCTGAAAACCGAGGGAAAGGGAACGTGCCCATGAATGCCAAGTGCCGATTGAAGCGAAATGTCCGAATGCTTCTCTCCCTGCTTTGGGGAGTCTTCTTGCTTTCCGCTTCTGGGCCAGCCTGGGCCCTTGGGCTTTCGGAATCCCCCCTGGCCGGTTTTCCCGGACCCTGGGATTTCCCCGACGTGGCGCCCATCGGGAACAACGGCGCCACCCCCTCCAACGCAGGATTTGCCGGACTCTGGGAATACCCCACGGCGGAGATCGCCGGAGACGGCCTGGGATGGGTCGGCTGGTCCCAGGTTGACCCTTTCAGTTCCCCCTACGTCACCCTGGGGTACATCCCGCGGCTGGAGCTGAACCTGCGGCTGACGAACTTCCTGAACGGTCCCGTCATTTCCCCCGGTTACGGCCACTACAAGGACAAGGGAATGGACGTGAAGTTCCTGCTCTTCCCGGAGGAAGGGACGTTCCCCGCGGTGGCCGTGGGGGCCCTGGACCTGGCCGGGACGCGCCTTTTGAAGGCCGAGTACGTCGTCTTCACGCGGCACCGGTGGCCGTTCACCCTCTCCGCCGGATGGGGGACCGACCGGCTGAACGGGTTTTTCGGAGGGGTATCCTGGATCCTTACGCCGTACATCCTCCTGAAGGCCGAGTACGGAAACCTGGATTATTCGAAGGACCGCAACGTCACCGTGGAAGTCCCGGAAAAGAAATGGAACGCGGGCCTGGTCGTGGAGACACCGTGGGGGTCGGACCTGTCCTTCAGCTGGCAGAGGGGGAGCGAATGGGGAATCGGCCTTTCCCAGCGCTTCGACCTTCGGCGCCCCTTCTTCGGCGGAAGAAAGCCCCGTTTTACCCGGGCCGAGGTCCCCTTGGCCGAGTCCTGGGCCGATGCGGACCTTTCCGCCATGGCCGAGGCTCTCCGGGATTCCCTCGCGGAAAAGCTGGGGCTTCGGGGAGTCCGCGTCCTGGCTTCCCCCTACCGGGTCCTCGTTGCCTTCGAGGCCCCCGCGAACGGAACGGCCGAAGCCTGCGCCCGCGTTGCCGTTTTGGCGGCGGGCCTTCTTCCCAGGGGGACCGAGAGCCTGGCGGTCGTGCCGCTTTTGCGCGGAATCCCCGCGGTGCGGCTGGATGTCCCGGGCGAAGCCCTGGAGGACCTTCGCTGGGGCCGGATCGACCCGGACCTGCCGAGGAAAGCCAAGGCTTCCTGGGTCGGCAAAAGAAGCCTGCTGGGGGAACGCGAGGACGAAACCTGGAGCACGGATCCCGCCCCGGCACGCCCCTGGAACCGCCTTTCCCTGAAGCTGCAGCCCGCCTGGGAACCAAGGTTGGACCGCACCCTGGACGACGTCTTCATGTCGAGGCTGAGCCTCGATGCCGTCGCGAGCTGGAATGGAAGCCGCGGCTGGGCGGCGGTGGCCGACGTGAGGGTTCCCCTGGCCAACGACATCGAGATCTGGTGGGAACCGGAGACGAACGACCAAACCCGGATCTGGAAGGCCGTGGTCAGCCAGGTCGTGAACCTTGGGGAGGGCACCTTCCTCTTGGGCGAGGCCGGGTGGCTCGACGAGAACTGGTTCGGCGGGAACGCCTGGGCGCGGCGCTACTTCGGCAACGGGCGGTGGTTTGCCGGGGGAAGGCTTTCCATGGTCCACGAAAGGGACCCGAGAAGCTTCGCCGGGCTTTCCGACGCCCCGGTTCTCAGGACGCCCTACCCCGTGATCATCATCGGCAACCAGTACGAGGGGAACGGCTGGTGGTGGGGCGGCTGGGCCCAGCTGGGATTCCACGAACCCCGCTACGACCTGGACCTCCTGGCCGAGGTGGGGCAGTTCCTGGACGAGGACCGCGGGGTTCGCCTCTCCATCGACCGGCGCTTCGGGGATTCGAGGATCGGCTTCTGGATCGCCAGGACGGACGTCCTGACGGAGGGAAAAGACTATTCCAACGCCGGCGTGAGCCTCGAGCTCCCGGTGGGAGCCTTGTGGGGCTCTTCCGGCGAAGCCTCCTGGAGCCAGCAGTTCAGCCTGCTTTCCACCTGGGAGTACTACACTTCCCGACAGCCGGGAACCTGGATGGGGCCGGACCGCCTGATCGGTCCCCTCAACCCCGATCGGTTGCCTGGGGCTTTCGTCGAGGCCCTGCTGGAAGGAATGCGCTAGAAAATAGGAAATATGGAAGAGGGTGCCCGGCGGTTTCGGGCACCCTCTTCCATATCCTTCCCGGTACGTCGAGGCTTTAGAGAACCAGTTCCAGGAAAACCGTGCCGTCGCAGGAGCTGTTTCGGTAGGGAGGGATCTCCCGGAACCCCAGCGAGGTGTACAGGCCCATGGCCTCCCGCATCGCCGGGATCATGCTCAGGCGCATCGACTTGTACCCGGCGTTGACGGCCTCCACGATCAGAAGCTCCGCCAGGGAGCGGCCCAGCTTCATCCCTCGGTACTCCGGGCGGACGTAAAGTCGCTTCATCTCGCAGAAGTCCGGGCTGTCCCCCGCCTTGAAGGCGATGCAGCCCGCGGGTTTCCCCTCGATGCAGCCGATCAGCAGCCGCCCTGACGGCGGGGCGTAGGGAACCGGGAGGTTGTCGAGCTCTTCCTCAAAGCGGGGGAACCAGGCGTCGTTGTTCAGGCATTCCCTGTATTCCCTGAAAAGGCACCTGGCCTGGGCGATCAACGCGGGCGTCGCTGCCTGCTGAAGCTTCATGGTGCTCATCTTCCCGCCCCTTTTCATCAAGAATCAACCCGGTTATCGCTTCACCTGGATACTCCAACTGAAATATTTTACTCCACTTGTCAAATCGTTGCCGGGGGTCAGACCTTGATTTTGACCGTATGTATACTATCGGGAAGGGGTATGATAAATATCGGGGTTCAATCGTTGAAAAGGAAGGGGGGAAGGAGGGTGCCGTCGCTCGGAAGGCGCGTTACCGATCAGTTTTTCCTGGCTGTCTCGCTGCTGAAGCGGGCCTGGCGCTCGGCCGGCCGGGACGCCATGGACGTCAAGGCGGCCGCCCTGGCCTTCTTCACCGTGCTGGCGCTCTTTCCCATGCTCATCCTCTCCACGGCCCTCCTGGGGATGCTTTTCGGGACGGTGCGGGGGGAAGCCCTCCTTTTCGAGCGTCTTCAGTCCTTGCTGAGCCCCGAGGGCCTTTCCTTCCTGGCCCGTCTCCTTCGAGCCGTCCAGGCTCCGGGTTCGCGGTTTCTGGTCAGCGCGGCGGGAATCGCGGTGCTGCTCTACGGGGCCTCGAGCGTGGGGTTCCACCTGCGGCGCATCCTGAACATGCTCTGGGGGCTGCCGCCGGAACATACCGAAAGCTGGGGCACCTGGTTCTGGGACCGCGTCCTTTCGGTCGTCCTCTCCTTCGCGGGGGGGGTCGTCCTGTTCCTTTTCCCGCTGGTGCGCTCGGTGGTGGAAGCCCTCAAGGGGCTGCTCGTCTTCCTTGCGGGGGAAGACGTTTTCCTGGCCCTGCCCGTCGATCCCTTCCGGATCCTCGAAATGGCCGGTTCCTTCGTTTTCGGGTTTGCCGTCCTGCTGGCGGTTTACCGGTATGTTCCCCGGGCCAAGGTCGACTGGGGGCCCGCGGCCTTCGGGGCGGCCGTCGCGGCCGCGGCCTTCAGGGCCGGTTCGCTGGTCCTGGGGGTCCTCCTCCGGAAGAGTCTCTTCTCATCCATCGAGGGATTTCTAGGATCCTTCGTCCTCATGCTCCTCTGGATCTTCTACGCCTACCAGGCGCTTCTCTACGGCGCGGAATGCGCCAAGGTCCTCGACCGCCAGCTTCGCTGGAAGCAGCGCGGGTAAGAACACCCCTTCCCCCGTGCCTGACCTCCCCGAAACCTTCTTCAGGCTTCAGGCGAGAAAACGGAGAGGATCGTTTCCCAGGAAAACTTCCAGGGGAATTCCGTCCCCACCCACGAGGAGCGTTCGATCGACCCGAAAGGCCCTGGAAAAGGCTTCCATGCCGGGCATCCTTTCAGGAGCCCGGCTGCTTTTCACTTCGATCGCGGTGACTTTTTGTCCCTTGCGGACCACGAAATCCACTTCCCGGTTTCCTTCCCTCCAGTAAAAAAGTTCGAAGGCACCGCTTGTAGCTGCATTGACTAAATGGGCACCCACGGCTGATTCGACCAGGCGGCCCCAGAAACGGCCATCTTGTTTTGCCTCGCCAAGCGCAAGTCCGCATTGGGCGCCGATAAGAGCGGTGTTGTACACCTGCAGCTTCGGACTGGATGCCCGGATTCGAGCAGTTTCGCCCGCAAATTTCTGAAGTCCTGTTGCCATACCGGCACCGGCGAGGAGCTCGAGGTAATGGGCAAGGGTGGTGGTGTTGCCTGCGTCCAGCAGCTGCCCTAGCATCTTGTTGTAAGAAAGGATTTGGCCGGAATAGGCACAGCAGAGGTCAAACAAGCGCCGCAGCAGTGCGGGTTTGTCCACGCGAGTCAAAAGCAGCACGTCTCTCGATAGGGTGGTTTCCACGAGGGAATCCAGGATATAGCGGGTCCAGCGCTGGGGGTCGCCAATCAGCGGTGCAGCCCCTGGGTATCCGCCGTGGAAGAGAAATTCGTCGATGCTCCAATGAAAGGCATCCTTCATCTCAAAGTAGGGCCAGTGCCCTAGATGCATGATTTCGAACCGCCCTGCCAGGCTTTCTGAAAGCCCCTTGCCGATCAAAAGCGGTGCAGAGCCCAGAAGGATTACCTTGGGTCCGGATCCTGCATGGGTGTCTTCATCCCAGAGCCGTTTTACTGTTTCAGACCAGCCGGAGATCTTTTGGATTTCGTCCAGGATCAGGACGGACCCCTTCTCACCGCTGGTTAGGTTTTCAAGTCGAGCCAGCTCCCATTGCTGATCGATCCATGCCCGCCCCTTGAGGAAAGGCTCATCGGCTGTGGCGTACCGAAAGGGGATGCGTAAACGATCACACACCTGGCGGACCAGGGTCGTCTTGCCGACCTGCCTGGGGCCTGCCACCACCTGAATGAGGCGGCGGGGCTCGAGGATGCGTTTTTCCAGCTCGCTGGCATGAGGTCGGATGTAGGTCAAGGCGAACTCCTCCTAAAAATACTCACAATAATGAGTAATTTTACTCAAAATCCTGAGTATTTACAATCTCCCCCCGTTCTGGCAAGGATGTCAGGGCCGCATCCGTCATCGCCGATCGACCTGGACCGCTTGTATCCGAGAGGCTCAGAACTCATCTCGAGTCTTCCCAGGGGGCCCCCTTCAGGCGATCGCGTCCAGGGCCTCTTCCAGCGTCTCGATCTCCCCGGAAAGGGTCTCCCACCGGTCCATCATTCCCGCAAGCTCTTCCTCGACCGAGGCCATCTGGGCGGCCAGCTCCCTCATCCGCTGCGGGTCCGCGTGGGCCTGTGGATCGCAGAGGGCCGCCTCGAGCCTGGATTTCTGGTCCTCCAGCTCTTCGATCTCGTCTTCCAGCGTCTC
>JAJUIT010000018.1 GCA_029267465.1 Synergistaceae bacterium | reverse complement strand
GACTTACCAGGGTAAGCTGATCGGCACCCTTTCCACTGATGCCACGGTTTACAGCTTCTACGCGACCAAAACGATCACAACTGGTGAAGGCGGCATGGTGGTTTCAGCGAACCCGGAAATCATTGCCCGTTGCAAGACCATGCGGCTGCACGGCATCAGCCGGGACGTGTTTGACCGGTACACCTCGAAAAAGCCTTCCTGGTTCTACGAGGTGGTGGAACCGGGATTCAAGTACAACATGACCGATTTGGCGGCCTCCATGGGTATACACCAGCTGAAAAAGGCTTGGGCTTTCCAAGAAAAAAGGGCATCGATTGCTTCGGCCTATGCAGAAGCTTTTAAGGATCTTCCGGTTGTTCTCCCGGCATTTGCGCCGGAGGGAGAAACCCATTCCTGGCATCTCTTCATCCTGCGCCTGAACGATCGGACTCCTGTTTCCAGGGATTGTTTCATCGAACGTATGGCGGAGAAGGGAATAGGAACCAGTGTGCATTTCATCCCTCTTCACTTTCATCCCTACTGGCGTAAACGCTATGGGCTCAAGTCAGACGACTACCAAAACGCCACCAAGGCCTATGAAGCGGCCGTCAGCCTGCCCATCTACACCCGCATGACCGAAGAGGATATCCAGCGGGTAATCCAAGCTGTCCGGGAGATCCTGAACTGATGATGGCTAAGCGCCTGTTCGATCTCTTCTGGTCGATCCTCGGGCTAATCGTCCTTTCCCCGCTGTTTTTGGCCGTGGCGGTGTGGATCAAGCTTGATTCGCCGGGTCCTGTTTTCTTTCGTCAAGTCAGGGTGGGGCGGTTCGAGAAACCTTTCCGTATCTACAAATTTCGAACGATGGTGGCCGATGCAGAGAATAAGGGACTTCCGCTGACGGCAGGAAAAGATCCTCGCATCACCCGTTCGGGAGCATTCCTTAGGAGGACGAAGATCGACGAGTTGCCTCAGTTGATCAACGTGGTTAAAGGGGAAATGAGCCTGGTGGGACCCAGACCGGAAGTTCCGAAATACGTCGCATATTACCCCGATGAGGCGAAAAAAATAGTTTTTTCCTTGCGTCCTGGAATAACCGATTATGCGGCAATCCTCTTCCGCAACGAAAGCGAGGTGCTTGAGGGAAGAGTAGACCCGGAGGGGACATACATCAAGCGAATCCTTCCGGAAAAGATAGACCTTTACTTGAGATATGCTAGGGAAAGAACATTATGGCTCGACTTTCGACTTATCATGGGGACGATATTCTCCAGTAACCAATGGTGGTTTTAAGCTTATGATTGAAGTATCCATCATCATTCCTTGTAGAAACGAGAAGGATTACATTGCCGGTGTCCTGGACTCCATCCTGGCCAATGATTACCCGAAAGAAAAACTTGAAGTAATCGTTTCGGACGGGATGAGCGAAGACGGAACGCGCTCGATTATTGAGCAATACGCGAACCGCTTGCCTTTTATCCGCCTTGTTGACAACCCCAAGAAAATTGTCCCGTGCGCGTTAAATGAGGCCATTCGAAACGCGAAGGGCCAAATCATCATGCGGATGGATGCCCACGCAGTCTATCCTTCGAATTACATCTCGAGGCTGGTTTCTGCCCTTCAAGACCTGAAAGCCGACAACGTCGGAGCAGCTTGGGAGACTTTGCCAGGAGGGCCAGGTTTGGTTCCAAAAGCGATAGCCTTGGCTCTTTCTCACCCCTTCGGGGTAGGGAACGCGACTTACAGGTTAAACAACGGAGAGAAGTGCGCTCCGGTCGAAACGGATACCGTTCCGTTCGGCTGCTACAGGAAGGCCGTTTTTGACCGGATTGGCCTTTTCGATGAAGAGCTTGTTCGCAACCAGGATAACGAGTTCAACGAAAGGCTCAAGAAGGCAGGGGGGCGGATCTTTTTGCTTCCGGATGTAAAAATCCAGTATTTTGCCAGAAAGAACTTTTCAAAGCTCTGGAAGATGTTTTACCAATACGGTTACTTTGGTCCGTTGGTGGATAAGAAGCTGGGGAAACCGACCCGCCTGCGCAGGTACGTTCCCTTGGTCTTTGTTCTCTCCATAGGATTACCGGCGCTCATAATGCCTTTCTTTCCCAAAATCGGGCTGGTTGGTGTTGGTTCTTTCTCGTTGTATGCCCTGGTCAATCTGCTCTTTTCATACCTTCTTGCCACAAGAGAGAAGCAACTCGCGCTTGCAGCGTTCCTGTTTTACTCATTCCTGGTATCCCATCTTTCCTATGGGCTGGGGCACATAAGGGGTATCCTAGACTTTTGGGTTTTAGGCAAAAAGCTTGAAGTTGAAAGGGTAACCATCAGTCGATAATCCAGTAAAGTTCGATGCTTGATGAAAAATAACGGTCACATTTATTGAGAAGATATAGTTAATTTAGTGAAATCAGCTGAACTTTTAATAGGTGCCATCGGGGAGTTGTAATTTATGCCGATAAAAAAAATCGTCTGCATTGCGATGACTTTTCCGGCGCCAACGGAGACGTTTCATTCGAACAATACCAAGGCGTTAACCGAACAAGGGAAAGAAGTCATTGTTTTTTCACTTTTACCAAGGCACAAAGATCACAGCAAGCTAGTCCTTCAGAGAGGCCTATCAAAAATTAAAATTAATTCCTGTGACGTGTTTAATTGCATGGCAGGTTGTTTTATTTTTATTATTCATCCATTGCTCTCACTCAGTTTGCTACGTTTTATCCTGTTCAATACCCGGGGTAAACACCTTGTGAAAAGCCTTTCCCTAATTCCGAGAGTTTTTTACATCTGGTCGAAAATATGCAGAGAAAAGCCGGATGTCGTCAATCTCTTATGGGGTCATTACCCGGTATTAGTTGGTTTTCTAATAAAACGAACGAACCCAGAGATTCTTCTTTCGATGGGGTTACTGGCTTACGATTTGGAAATGGGCTACGGTGGAAGTGGTGCAATCGTACCGTATGTGGATTATATATGGACCCAGGCTTCGATCAACGTTGCCCAAATCGAGAAATTAGGATTCAATCGGATCCCGATAAGAGTGATCTACGATGGATTAGACCCGAAAGTTAGTCTGGGGAGGAAAGAAAAACAACCATTCAGCATCATAACAATCGGTCGACTGATTAAATCGAAAGGAATCGAGTTATGCATTAGGGCTTTCTCAATAATTGCAAATTCTTTTCCAGAGTCTTATTTGCACATTCTTGGCGATGGCCCGGAGCGTAAGAATTTGAAGGATCTGGCTGGACAGCTTGGTATTTCGGAAAAAGTTACTTTCAAGGGGCACGTTAGTATGGAGGAAGTCGCGGCAGAACTCGCCGCTTCGGACGTATTCCTTTTTATGTCATATAAAGAACGCCTTCCAAATGTAGTTAAAGAGGCAATGCTGAACAAAACACTATGTATTGTTTCTAAAACTCCGGGGATAGAGGAACTGGTCCAACAAGGGCAAACCGGATTTATTCTGAAAGAGAATTCCCCAGAAGAAGCGGCAAAAATAATCCACCGAATTTTTTCCGCACGGGGAGAGACTGAACAAATCCGGGATGCAGCCTATGATTTTGTGTTGGATAGATTTGATTGCCGAAAGGAAATGAGCAAATTGGTTTTCGAGTGGGAAAATCAATTAGAAACACGGGGGGAAATAAAATGCGTATCTGCATGATCGGCACGGGCTACGTCGGTCTTGTGACTGGTGCCTGCCTGGCGGAAAACGGCAACGATGTCTGGTGTGTGGATATTGACAAAGAGAAGGTGTCCAATCTACAGGCAGGTAAAATCCCGATTTACGAGCCGGGGCTTGAAGAGATTGTCAAAAGGAATGTAGCCCAAGGCCGCTTAAGGTTCACGACCGACCTGAAGGAAGGCGTTGCTAACAGTCTATTCGTTTTCATCGCAGTGGGAACACCTCCGAACGGAGACGGCTCTGCAGACTTAAAATTTGTTTTTGGTGTGGCAGAGCAAATTGGGCAGGTCATGGAAAATTATAAAATTATTGTAACAAAGTCAACGGTGCCGGTAGGGACGACATATCGTGTGAAGGAAATCCTAGCCCGCGAGTTGAAGAAGAGAAAACGCCCCGATGTGGAATTTGACGTGGCCTTTTGTCCTGAGTTCCTGAAAGAAGGGTCTGCAATCGAAGATTTTATGAAACCGGACCGAATTGTTGTCGGCACCGAAAACTCTCGGACCGCCGAGTTTCTTAAGGAGCTTTTTGCGCCTTTCATGATGCGGGAAAATCGATTTCTTTCGATGAGCATTCCCTCGGCGGAATTGACGAAATATGCAGCAAACGCCATGCTTGCGACTCGAATCAGCTTCATGAACGAACTTGCCCGATTTTGCGAAAGAGTAGGGGCGGATATCGAGGAGATTCGCTCGGGAATCGGTAGTGATAGCCGAATCGGTCCCGCTTTTCTATACGCAGGGATAGGCTATGGAGGATCCTGCTTCCCGAAGGATGTCAGAGCTTTGATCCATTCTGCCGAGCAATCAGGGAACGACCTTTCGATTCTCAAAACCGTGGAAAAGGTGAACCAGGATCAGCGAAATTGGTTCTTGGAGAAAATAAACGACTTCTACGAAGGGAAATTGGAAGGCCGTCGTTTCGCCGTATGGGGCCTGAGCTTCAAGCCGCATACTGACGACATGAGAGAGGCCCCTTCGTTGCAAATCATCCCTTCGCTACTGAAAAGTGGAGCGGTTATCGTTGCTTTCGATCCTGTCGCGAACAATCAGGCACAAAAAATACTGGGTGAGCGCCAAGGGCTTTCTTACAAGGACGATCCTTATGAAGTACTTGAAGGCGCCGAAGCCCTGATTCTCTTGACGGAATGGCCGCTGTTCCGAAGGCCCGACTTTGAAAAAATCAAAGCTCTCCTTAAAGCGCCGGTCATTTTCGACGGTCGTAACCAGTACAACCCGAAGAGAATGGATCAGATGGGCTTCACCTGCGTCGGCATCGGGAGAGAAATAAATCAAACCAGTAAAAAAATAAATGCTAGCAAGCCTAGCAATGGTAAAATATGCTGATTAAAAGCAAACCCCCAAGATCGATGAAAATTACCCAGGTAATTGGTTCTTGTTCTTCGGGGGGAGCCGAGAACTTCGTAAAAAACTTGCTTGTTGCGCAAAAAGAATACGGTATGGACGTCGCTCTTTGGGTTATGTCAAAGGCAGAGCAAATCGATCCTAACAATAGAGATGCTTTGGATTATGAAAAAAAATACATCGCATTCCTATCTGATTATGAAATCCCAGTTCGGTTCATAGAAAAAAGGCCTAAGTCAGATTGGGGGAAAGCGAAAAAAAGGTTGAGGTTACTTTGGAAAGAGACAGGCAGCGATCTCGTTCACGCGCATCTTTCTTCTGTGACCTTCCATGTTTGTCGAGCTTTGTCATGTTATAAAGTCCCTATTATACAAACGATCCATAGTAATAATATTGATTATCGCTTCATACAGAAATATTATCTGAAGCGGTGCTGTTCAAAGTTCGTAAGCATTTCAAAATCGATGCTTCCAATCTTAAAAAAGCAAATCGGCTTAATGGAGAGTCAGGTCTGCCTAATTCATAACGGTGTCCCATTGAATGCTAAAGCCCTTGGAGATAGACCCACGAAGAGCACCGTTGAAACGATAATTACAATAGGGCGCCTGACGGCCGCGAAGGATTACCCGACCTTGCTAAGATCTTTTCGTCTTTTGGTGGACAGGCTTTATAGGGAAGGGCTGCCAATTCCGAAATTACAGGTTGTAGGGGATGGTGAACTGAAAGAGGAATTGGAGCGTTTAGCCGCAGAGTTGGGGGTCGAGAAGCATGTTGCCTGGTTAGGTTTGAGGGCGGATGTTCCCGACCTTTTGATCGAAGCGGACATCTTCGTTATGTCTTCCGCTTGGGAAGGACTTTCAATCGCCGTTTTAGAAGCCCTGGCGTCTGGGCT
Source organism: Synergistaceae bacterium (assembly GCA_029267465.1). Lineage (GTDB taxonomy): Bacteria > Synergistota > Synergistia > Synergistales > 79-D21 > 79-D21. Next base: position 20,090 of record JAJUIT010000018.1, on the reverse strand, counting down.
GCCTTCTATAGTGACGGATGCAGGAGGAAATAAAGAACTTATAGAAAATGGCGAAAATGGGCTAATTGTCCCGGTGCGGGACCCCTTTGCATTGTCGGAGGGTTTGTACCGGCTTATCGTTGATAGAGATTTGAGAAGATCTTTTTCGGCTTCTGCAAAAGCTAAAGCAGAATCCTTCTCTATCCGGGAATGCGCAAAGAAGCATATAGCTTTGTATGAAGGAGTAATCGGTTTATCAAATGGGGAAAAGCGCGATTAACCACAATTTCAATTCAAATGGCGCTAGCCGAAGTTTGGATTGGACGGATCTCATAAAGCTATGCACTTTTGCGTTTATTGTTATTTTCTCTTTATTAACAAAAAATACAATTGCAAGCCTTTTGCTTTTTTCAACCCTAGTTTTTTTTGACCGTAAATACATTGTTTCTTTGCTGCTTCTAACTCCCTTGGTAGAAACAATACTTCTAGTAAAGGAAGGTTTTACAATCACCAGAGTTGTGGCGATTATATTCACTGGGGTATTTTGTTATGACTTAATGACGCATAAAAAAATACACTATAGAAAATCGATAATTGCGCTTTTTATGCTTTATATAATAATTACGATCTTTGGTTTATTAAACTCGATAGCTTTCGGGGAGTATGTGGTTTCTGTTGATTGGAATGATTGGGCGATTGTTTCGACGTATTTTAAGGCGGGTTTGCCTAAGATATTAATATCGCTAATGCTTTATTTTTATTTTTCCAATAAAAGTCTGGAAGACACTTGGGATACCTTAAATATTACTGTTTACGCGATTTCAATCTCTAATATTGTAATATCCGCTTATTTTATTTTTTATGGAAACAATGGGACCCTCTGGTATGATTTGGTCAGGCTGACTTTTCAAGATGCTGACCCTAATGAATATTCATGCATGATCGTTGGGCTATCCTGCTTTCCTATGTATTTGTTGTTAGCAGGCAAAAATATTTATAATTATTCGCTAGGATTGACAAGTATATCTATTTCTCTCTATTCGGTAATCCTTACTTTATCTAGAGCTGGTGTGTTGACAATCGGTTTGTTGATAATAATCTCGGCGCTTTATTCTATAAAAAATGGGAGGAAAACTATTCGCCGATTTATTGCGGTTACATTGGTTTTTTGCATGGCTGTTTTGCCTTTTGCAGGAGAGAAGCTCAAGCCTCTCTATGCGAGGTTTGTAGGCTATGGCACAAGTAGCGAAGTAGGCAAAATTACTGCAGGTCGTTCTGATTTGTGGAAATCTGGGCTTGTCGCGACGGGTGACAAACTGTTTCTTGGGCACGGTGGTTCGTCTATTACCTCTCGTTGGGTGAACCAGAAAGCGCTTGGGCGTAGTTCCGTCATGCATAACTTATACCTGGAAATCCTTGTACAATATGGGCTTGTGGGTTTCTCTATTTTCATGCTGCTTGTAATTGTTAATTATAAAAAAATGATTGTAAGCGCAAAGAAGCTTGTAAATTGGGAACAAAGCGGGGTGTTCTATTTGCCGTCTATGACTTTGTTTTTATTGCTTTTTGCGGCTTTTTCCCTGTCTTGGGAATGGCGGGAAGTAGTCTGGTATTTGCTTGGAATTAGTCTTGGAATTGGGTCTTTAAAAAATTCTTCAGAGCACGGATTATCTGAGCAAGCGGTTCTGGAAGGATGATCAGGGCCACGCTTCGGAAATAAGTAACTTTGCGGCACCTGAGAGGGTTAATAGTAAATAAAATTTTTATTGCTTCGAGTCTTCTCCCATTCTTTATAAAAGAGCGGATCAACTGGTTTTGCAGTTCTCCTATGTATATTTGAACGGTACGAGGAACCCTTTTTGATTTGAATTGCTCCTTTACGAACCGTACAAAAGGAAGTTCTTTTTCTAAATAATTAATTAAACAAGCTCTTGCTGTCGAATCCAGCCTGTAGAGCGCTACCCCTTTCCAAGAAAAGGCGATAGGATAATGAAGAGCGACTCTACCCCACATATCAAGGTCTTCGCCCATTTTTTCACCAACTTTGAAAAAACCGACAGTATCAAAAATCTCGCGCGGAATGGCAACTGCGCTGGAGCATACCGGGGGCTCCCCGAAAGAGGCTGACAGGAAATAGTCCGGAATGAGGCCTTCCCAAGGGGCAGGGGGGATTTTTTTTATTCTCGCAGGCACTATTTTCCCTTCCGAATAGACATGGATGAAAGCGGTTGAGTAGGCTCCGGCCTCAGGGAAGTTTTCCCTTAGACGGAGCAAGACTTCAAGGTGATCGTTTCCCCATTCGTCGTCGGCGTCGAGGAAGGCGAGAAAATCCGAACGAGCTTCGGAAATGCCTCGATTTCGTGCCGCGGAAACGCCTTGGTTTTCCTGGCGGATCAAGCGGATTCGAGGGTCTGTGTAGGAAGCGACGATTTGGCACCCGTTGTCGGTGGATCCGTCGTCGACCACGACGATCTCAAAATCCTGCACGGTCTGTGCGAGGACGGAGTTAATTGTCCGAGAGATATGAGGGGCTTTGTTATAGAGGGGAATAACAACGGAAACCTTGGGCATAGGATAACCCCTTTTCTAAAAAGCAATAATTTTGTTTAATTCTTCAAAGATAGTTATTTTCATATTTGCGGCTTCGGTTAGGTACTTCGCTAAGGCTTCTTTAATCAATGGGGTTTCCTTGAGTGCGAGTTCGATCTTTTCTACCGTTGTTTCTGGAGAAACCGTTTTTGGGTCTAGGAGATATTTGTCTGTATTGCCAAATATGTCATGGTTAATGCCTTTTGCCTTTAGGCTGTAGGCGAAACTGACGGTTGGGATTCTGCTGGAAAACCCGGCAATCGTCGCATGCGTACGGGCAGCGGCAATAATATCGCATTGGCTAATGATCCATTTCGTCTGGGCTGCGTTGAAACTGGCGGGTAAAAGCTGGACTTCGGGATCTACATTGTTGTAGAAATGCATCACTTCCTGGAGAAACGCATGGTCATTGCTGTGCGGGCTGACCACATGGGGAATCAGAAGGACCGGTCGCCATGTTTTCTCCCTGATACGGGTGAGAATCCTGGTTGAGAGCTTAATCCATTCGGGTATATTTCCGTCAGTCACATAACCTGCCATCAGTGGACTGAGATTGAGCCCAATTGTTCCAGGCAGGATACGCGGCTTTTGATCATTCTGCGGTTCGACAGCTTCCATGAAAAAAGCAGGGTCAACCATGAGGCTGACATTATCCCGCACCCCGATCGAATCAAGGTATTCTACGGTTCCAGTCTCCCTGGCAAAAATCGCGGTTACGGATTTCAGGTGCTGACTCATGAATTTCTCGTATTCTGGCATTCTTGAAAAAGGGCCAACGGAAGCCCCCCAAATGATGATGGGTTTCCCTCTGCCTAGTACTACGTCGTCCAGATCGGTGAAAAGTCTTGGTAATCCGTAATCCAGAGAGTAATTATCCCCACCTACCGAGAAGACGGCCTTTGCCTTAGGGACGAAGGGAAGCATTTCCCTGTACAAGTCCCGTTTTGCTGCAGCTGGCATAAAAAATCTTTTAATCTTTTGTTTCCACCATTCCCTGTCAAAACGGCGCTGGGGTCGGGTTGATTGCAAATGGCGGATGGAAGGGTCGAGTTCCGATTTTCTCTGCGCCTGGAATTGACCATCGTTTTGAAAGTGGCTTATGGCCACAAAGGAAGGATCTTCATAAAACTCCTTCAGCATTTTAACGGTGCCACGGGTGATCGCCTCGCAGCCGCGGTTGTCGTAAGGGCCGTTCCCAGCAAGTATAAAAAGATTATTGTTACTTTCGCTCATTGGACACTCCTCCTGATTCCTAATTTCCGTAAAACCCTTCCAGGGATTCCAAGTATGCGGCGCAGTTGTTGAAGCCGATGAAGTCGGCCCAAGTCTCTGGTAAAGCTGGATTGAACTATGCTCGCTTTAATCGATTCAATTCCATGGACTTTCACAAATTCCCTTGACCGATCCGCCATTCGGCTAAGAATGGTTTGCTCGATCCCCGCAAGAAAAACTCCCGGAAAGGCATAAGAGGCTTTGACTCTCTTCTTGGGTAAGGGTCCCCCAGCCTCTTCCCGCTTTTTTAGCCTTATTGCCAAATCCTTCCGTTTAGCCTTCAACACGCCTGCCTGGCTTTGGATAACCTTTTCGACAGGGATTCCCTCCAGTTGGATTTCCGCCGAAGTCCTGGCTTCTTCCAAAATCTCCGCAAGCCTTTTGTTCCTTGACAGGACAAGGCTTGTGCCTGCAGGATCCTTGACGAATTCCGGAAGCCAGGCATCCATGAAGGCGATATCCGCCGTTTCCGCAAAGACATCGTCACAGAAAAGGCAGGCTTGCGGAGTAAACCAGCGGGAGAGCCAGGCCTGCGAAACGCCCTGGTTCCAGTAAAGCTTGCATCTCATGCCAGTAGAGTTTTCGCAGGAAAAAAAGTAATTGCTGGCAGGCTGGCTCGGATCTTTTCCACGGAAATGGACCGAAGCCAAGGGACCTTCGACTCCGGCAAGGGAGGCGAGATAGTGAGTATAAGCCCTGCTCTTCAGTTGACCGCAGACGAGTCCGAGGGTGAAGGCAACCCGCTTGTTCAGGACCGGATTCTTGATGGATGCCAGACGCAGGCCTTTGATGAAACAGGGGAGGCCTGTTACGGCGTATCGGCCGGGGTTTTCAAGAATAAAGGAAATCACTGCTGATAATTCGACGGGGTAATACGCCGAGCCTCGGCCCTGGCGGAGATTTTCCGGTGTCTTTACGATACGGTAGGAAAAAAGTTTTTCCGGTTCAGAATTTGGGCCGGGGCAGACTACCGCATCGATTTCCCGCGAGTTTAACAGTTTCTCAAGTAACCATGAGGCGAGTCCCCCAGAAGCACATTCCTTGCGACTATGTGAAAACCCAACGTATGTTGATAGGAAGTAGCCCGTCTCTTCGCGGTGCTTTATTCCCGGAACCGCGGCGAAAAGTCCTTCGGCAATCTGAGTCTCGTTGACCGCTTCAGGTGCAAAGGGGCAGACCGAAAGGCAAAGAGAACACCCCGTCAGGCATCTATCACTGGAAACGGGATTGAATTCCCCCGCGGCGTTCCACTTTATGGTCAGGTTGCCGGTAGGGCATAGAGAGGCACAGACGCCGCAACCGATACAGAAGCCATTTTTAACAACTTCGGAGACGACATTTTTCATGCGGGATCACCTCCTGGATGCAGTAGTGATTGCAAGAGCGACCGTTCGGATGGGTTCAATGCAAGAGTCCAGATCAGGATACCGCAGATGAAAACCAGGGAGAGTCCGATGCCGATCAGGGAAGCCCAGGAGGAGATACTCAATAAGATATCCACCATGAAGGCCGAAACGACCAAGGCTATTGAAAATAAAAAGCCCGGAAGAATGGCTGCGAAATAGCATCTTGGCGAAATTCCCTGGATTTTTGCCGCATACCATGGGGTAAAGATCGCATTTTTCAAACTCAGCACGATTCCCCCTGCCAGGGCGACGCCGTAAAAACCCAGGTTGCCCACGTAGGCCAGTTTTACGGCCAAGAACAGGTTCAATGCGCCCATACCAAGGGTAACGACTCCGGGCAGGCGAATCTTGTTGTAACAGACATTGATGTTGAAAAGGGGCAAGATCGATAGGTTGATCACAAGGTGGAACAGCATGATCTGCATAAGGGGGGCAAGCCGGGCGAAGCCGGGCCCGAGCCACAAGCTCAGGAGGGGGCGCGAGAAACCGCAGGCTAGGCCGATCGGTAGGGCCAAAGCCAACCCCAGGAGTTTCACCGAAAGGCTTGAGAGTCTTTCAAGCTCATCGAGTCGGTTCTGGGCGTAACGGATCATCAGCATCGGCCCCAATACGCCGGAAAGCACTCCCGCCATGGATCGGATCAAAGCGTTCCATTGCAGAACGGAAGCGTACTCCCCGCCTGCAACGGGTCCAAACAGACGGTTCACTACGATCAGGTCGATCTGGAGGAAAAGGAGATAACCGATGTGATTGACGACCATCCAACCGCCCATGCCCATCAGGTCGGCTAATCGGGACATGTCGAAAAGAGAGAGTTTGAAGCTAAGGCTGGGGGTGAGTTTCCGCCAGAAATGCCAGGAAACGGCCGTTGCGGCGATTGCACCGATAAGCATGGATAACGCTACCGAAGCTAGGCTGCTGGAGAACAGCGCGAAAAGTAAGACCAGACAGGCAGTTCGCACAAAAAGGTTTGAAAGTTGGGTGAGGTTTCGGTAATCAAGTCGATTGAAAGCGTAAGTGGAGACATCAAGGGTCGCGAAAAGCGTTGTGACAAGGAAGGTTAGCGAGACGCCCGCGAAAAGCCATCGGGAGGCGGCAATTTGATCCGGGGGAACCCTGAATAACCACGGGGCAAACCAGGAAAGTCCGATAAGGAACGGCACGAGAAAGAGGCTCAACCCCGCAAGTCCCCAGAATGCCGTGTTGAAGGTCCGATTTGCGCGCTCCAGGTCACCTTGCTGCAGGTCGATGGTCAAAAAGCGGGAGGTTCCACCGCTCAGGGCCATCGTGAAAAGCGCGACATATTGGGTGAAAGATGTTGCTAAGGGAATCAGCCCGTAAGCGCCCACACCGAGATGCCGGATGTAGTAAGGGACAAGCCAAATCCCGATGACAAGGTTTGCGCAGAAAAGGAGGACGTTTGAAAGCAGGTTGGCCGGAAATTGTTTGCGAAAACTGGTGTCAGTCTGGGTTGCGGCAATCATAAAGCCACCCTAAAAAGCATCGTTTGTTGGATAGTTTTGGGTAAACCCCTTGGGGTTCCCGTTGGCCCACACGATAAGAATGGGCTCCGACTGGAAACGGGGTTTGAGTTTTTCGAATTCCTCGTGCTTGAGGATCAGATGGCGGATCTTGCGGTCGATGAGGGACTCCAGCTTCGGAACCAGGCTCTGGGTGTAGGCGGTGTCGATCTTCCCCACCAGCACCAGGTCGATCAGCCCCGAGTCCTTGCCCCTGGCGTAGTCTCCCGTGATGAAGGCCAGTTCCACGTTCCCCAGGCGGCTCACCACCTGTTCCACCACCTTGTCCAGGCCCACGGTCTTGGCCACGATGCGCTGCACCTCGGGGAAAAGGGGGTGGGCCGTGTTGGCCCGGTAGACTTTCGTCCGCCCTTCCTCGCTGGATTCCAGCAGGCCGGCCTCGGACAGGCGGTTCAGCTCGACCCGAACGGAATTGGTCGACTCGCCGAACTCGTCGGCCAGGCTTCGCAGGTAGGCGCTCGTCCCCGGGTTCAGAAAGAATTTCATCAACAGCTTGACGCGGGTCTTGGAGGTGATCAGGCTGTCCAGCAGGAGCAAAACCTTCTTTCGGGGGTTTTACGAGCAAAAATTTTACTCGTAGAGGCGCGACTTGGCAACATGCGGCAAACTCTCCCGGGAGAAAAAGCCGCCGATTTGAAAAGAAGTAGACGAAGCGGTATTCTGTATTGGTAAAGCATCGCATAAAAAATGGAGGTGGGTGCGATGAGCGATCTGAAGCGGAAAGGGCTTGCCTTCCTTCTTTTCGCCTTGCTTTCTTGCTTGCTCTGGGTTTTTGAGGCGGCGGCGTTTTCGGGTTCCGGGTCCGGCACGGCGGGCGATCCCTACATCATCACGACGGCCGACCAGCTGAACGAGGTCCGAAACGACCTGGACGCGCATTACCGGCTGGGGGCCGACATCGACCTGGACGTGACTCCCTACAACACGGGCCAGGGCTGGATCGCGATCGGGGATTCGATCAACCCCTTCACCGGCACGTTCGACGGAAACTGGCACACGATCCGGAACCTGTACACCACGGGCGGCAGCTACGACTACATCGGGTTGTTCGGCGTTTTGGGGGACCCGCTTGACGAGGCGGAGCCGTTCGTCGTCAAAAACCTCCTGCTGGAAAACGTGGACGTGGGGTCGCCCTACTACAGCGGCGGCCTGGCGGGGATGGCGTTTGCCGGGACGGTGGAAAACTGCGGGGTCACGGGGAGCGTTTCGGGTTGGACGAACGTCGGCGGCCTGATCGGCATGGTCAGCACGAAGACGGAGATCCGCCGGTGCTTCATGAAGGGCTCCGTGGAGGGATACGATTTTGTCGGCGGGCTGGTCGGGGCAATCTACGCCACGTCGATCCTCAACAGCTACGCCCTCGCGGATGTCGAGGCAACCACGACCGCTTGCGGGGGGCTGGCGGGTTACGCGCATCAGCTGACGGTCGGGGACAGCTACGCGGCGGGGGCGGTAACGGCCCCTGGCGGTGACGCGGGCGGATTGATCGGGAAAACGGGGGACGACGTGACGGTGGTCGATTCCTATTACGACGCGGATGTATCCGGAGTGCCCGACAACGGCTTGGGGACCCCGAAAGGCACCTCGCAGATGAAAACCCGGTCGACTTACGCGGGGTGGGATTTCGACGTGGTCTGGGCGATGGGTTCGAACGTGAACGAGGGGTACCCCTACCTCCAGTGGGAGGAAAACTTCATGGAACTCGGCGGAGGCGGCGGCTGCAGCACGGGGATTCCCTTCCCGCTGTTCGGGCTTTTGCTGGTTCCGCTGGCCCTGCTTTCGAGAAAGGGGAAAGAATGACGTGAGCCCGGAAGGCCGGGCAAGGCTGATTGTCCAGGGGACCCCCGGCCGCGGGTCCCCTTTTTTTGCGTTGGGACTTGGGGAAACTCGGGGATTCCCCGATACTCAAATTGGGGCTGCTTTCTGTATAATGTCGGCGGACCCGTTCCGGCTTAATTGAAGAGTGACGTTTGGGGAGGGCTTTTCTTGAAGGCACGGTATCGCGCGCAAATCGGCTTGTTGGCATTGATCCTGGTTTTTTCCCTTGCCGTTCCGGCACTGGCGCAGGGTGAGGGGGACGCGGGAGGCGGGCTGCCCGGAGGGACGGCGGCAGGCGACACGGGCCTTCCGGGGATCTACGACAGCGCCCCTCCCGTGATCGTGGTGCCGGGTTCTCCCCAGGGGCCGGAAACGCCCGCGGGGCCCCCGCAGATTTTCCCGAGCCAGCCTTCCGCGCCCCAGCAGCCCGCCGGGCAGCCCGCGGAAGAGGAACAGAAGAAGGCCACCGAGCAGGGGGAGGTCGCAGGGGGGCCGTCCGAGCTGGACCGTTTCCTTTCCGGTTCCCTTCCGGAGAAGTTCCAGGCCTCGGTGGGCCGCTACGGGATGAGCTTCTTCAGGAATCCCCCTTCCACCTTCGCTCCCGGCAACGCCGTCCCGGTGGGGCCCGACTACGTGATCGGGCCAGGGGACAGCTTCCGCATCGACGTGTGGGGCATGGTGCAGGGCACCTGGACCGTGACCGTGGACCGAAACGGACAGGTGGCGATCCCCACGGTGGGGACGCTGGGCGTGGCGGGGCTAACCTTCGACCAGCTGAAGGGCGCGCTGCGCAGGGAGCTGGAGAAGTACTACGCGGGCTTCGAGATGAACGTGACCATGGGGCAGCTGAGGAGCATCAAGGTGTACGTCACCGGCAACGCGAAGAAGCCTGGGGCCTACACGGTGAGCGCCCTTTCCACGCTGGTGAACGCCTTGCTCAGCTGCGGCGGGCCGTCTGAAACGGGAACCCTTCGGGACATCGTGGTGAACCGCAACGGCAAGATCGCGGCCCGTTTTGACATGTACGACTTTTTGATGAAGGGCGACAAGACGAAGGACATCCGGCTGCAGCCGGAGGACGTGATTCACATCGGGCGCGTGGGGCCGCTGGCGGCCGTCGTGGGAAACGTGCGGGTCCCGGCGATCTACGAGCTGAAGAACGAAACGAGGATTTCCGACCTCCTGGAGATGGCAGGCGGCCTGACCTACACGGGCTTTAAGGGCCGCGTGCAGGTGTACCGGGTGTCGGGCAGCGAGTACCGGAGCATCCTGGAAGGCGACCTGCAGGACCTCGCGTCGAAGCCGGACAAGAATTTCACCCTGGCCGACGGCGACTTCGTGCGGATTTTCAGCGTGGTGGAGAAGCGCAACCTCATGACGGTTTCCGGCCCCGTGGCCAAGCCGGGGCAGTACGGCGTCCAGCCGGGCAAAACGACGGTTCGAGACGTGCTCCTTCGTGCCGGGGGGCTGCTGTACTACGCCGCGGAACAAGGAGAGATCACGCGGGTGAAGCCCAGCCCCCAGGGGCCCGTGACGACCCGGATCCTGGTGGACCTGCGGAAGGCCCTGGCGGGGGACCCCGCCCACAACGTGGCGCTGGACCTGAACGACTACCTGTTCGTCCGCAGCGTGCCCGAATGGGACCTGTACAAGGCCGTGACCATTTCCGGCCAGGTGAAGTACCCCGGCACCTACACGATCAGGAAGGGCGAGACGCTGAGCAGCCTCATCGCCCGGGCCGGGGGGTACACCGACCGGGCCTACCTGCGGGGAGCGGCCTTCACCCGCCAGAGCGTGAAGAAGCTGCAGGAGGAGCAGAACCGCCGGATGGTGGACGAGCTGGAGACCGAGCTGCTGTCGGTCAGCGTCAACGAGATGAGCGCGGCGCTTTCGGCCGAGGAGGCGAAGCTGACCCAGTTCGAGGCCGAGCAGAAGCGCAAGCTGATCGACAAGCTGAAGAACTTGAGGGCCGCCGGCCGGGTCGTTCTGCGGCTGGACGCGCCGGAGAAGATGAAGGGTTCCCCCTTTGACTTGGAGCTGGAGGAGGGCGACAGCCTGCACGTGCCGGCCAACTCGCACACGGTGCAGGTGCTGGGGGCGGTGCTGAATCCCTCCGCCTTCGTGTACCAGCCGGGGCTCTCCGTGGGCGACTACCTGCGCATGGCGGGAGGCTATGCCCGAAACGCCAGCCCGGGCCGGGTCTACCTGCTGAAGGTGGACGGCACGGCGGTGCGGCTGGACACCGGCGGAAGCTGGCCCTTCGGCAAGACGGGCAACAGCCACGGCCTGGTGGTGCGAGCCCTGGAGCCGGGCGACGCGATCATCGTTCCCCAGAAGGTGCAAAGCTACAAGGGCCTTCGCAGCACGCGCGACTGGGTGGACATCATCTTCAAGATCGCCATGAGCGCCGCCGCGGTCAACAACCTTACCGATTAGGGGTCGGGCCATGACAGAAGAGTTGGAGGCAACCAGGGTGGAAACCGGGGCGGGGCAGGCGGTTTGGCGGGCGGACGAAGACGAGATCAGCCTGCTGGACTTGGCCCTGGTGCTGGTGAAGCGGAAAAAGCTGATCTTCTGGATGACCTTCGGGCTGGCCTTCCTGGTGGCGGTCTACAGCCTGGTGACGCCTAAGATCTACCGGGCGGAGACGCGCCTGCTGCCCCCCAAGAGCGCGGGGTTTGATCAGGCAGCGCTGCTGGACATCGCCACGGGCGGGGCGGCCTCGGCCCTGGCGGGGAAGACCCCTGGGGATCTTTACGTGGGGATCGCCAAGGGGCGGACGGTGCTGGACAAGGTGATCGAGCGGTTCAAGCTACAGGAAGTCTACAAGCAGGACAACATGGACCGCGCAAGAAAGGCTTTGTCCGATAATCTGGAAGCCAAGGCTGACCTGAAGACGGGAATCATCAGCATCGCCGTGCTGGACAAGGACCCCGTGAGGGCCGCGGCGGTGGCCAACGGCTTCGTGGACGCCTTGAAGGAAGTCACGAGCGGACTTGCCATCAGCGAGGCGGCCCAGAAGCGCCTGTACTACGAAACGCAGATCAAGGACGTTCAGGCTGCCCTGCAGAAGTCCGAGGAAGAGCTGAAGCGCTACCAGGAACGCACCGGGATCCAGGAGGCGGGAAGCCAGACGGGAGCCCTGGTGGGGGCGCTGGCCAGCCTCCGGGCCCAGATCACCGCCAAGGAAGTGCAGCTTCGGGCCCTTCGGGCCTACGCCACGGGGCAGAACCCCGAGGTGAAGAAGGTGCAGAATGAACTCTCCGCCCTTTACGGACAGCTGGAAAAGCTGGAGGCCGGCCAGGGGTCTGAACGGGACCCTTTGAACCCCGAGGGAGGCATGCCGAAGGCGCGCCTGGAGTACATGCGGCTGCTTCGGGAGGCCAAGTTCAACGAGTATCTCTACGGCCTGCTGCAGAAGCAGTACGAGATGGCCAAGCTTGGCGAGGTGAAGGACGCCGCCGTCATCCAGGTCATCGATACGGCCGTTCCGCCCCAGGTTCGCTTCAAGCCGAAGCGCACGCTCATGGTGCTGCTTGCCGCCGTGTTGGGCTTCTTCCTCTCTGTCTTCACCGCCTTTTTCCTCGAGTTTCTGGAGAACGCCCGGCGCGACCCCGAATCCGCCGCCAAGCTCGAGGCTTTCAAGCGCTACGCCAGGATCACCCGCGACGACTTCACCCTCCGCCGCGGGGTCAGACCTTGAATTTGACTCGATCTGTACAAGGCTTCCCCTCGCCCGGCCGGCACAACCGGCCGGGCGTTTTTTTGCGCCCCGCAAAGTTGGGATCCTGGGCTTTCCCGATCGGCTCGAAAAGCAGGGGGGCGTCCGCAGGCGCCACCCTGGATCAAAGGGCGGCCTCGGCGGCCCGATGCCAGGGGAGGATTCGCACTCCTTCCCGGTCGTAGGCGTCGTTACCCCCGTAGACGAGCGTAGCTTTCCCGGGCACGATGTTCAGCCTGGGGACTGCCGCTTGCCAGCGTTTCAGGACGGTCAGCGCGTCCCCGGGAACAGTGTGGGCGGCTTTGACCTCCAAGGGGTGCAGGATTTCCCCCTCCTGCCGAATCACGTCCACTTCGAAACCGCTGTGTTCCCTCCAGAAGAAAAGATCGGGCTCCAGCCCGTTGTGGACGCGCGCCTTCAGGAGTTCACAAACCACGAGGGTCTCGAGCAGGGCCCCCCGCAGCGGATGGGCGGCAAGCTGGAAGGGGTCCCGGATCCCCAAAAGCCAGCTGGCCAGGCCCGGGTCGGTGAAATAGAGTTTCGGCGTCTTCACGAGCCGCTTGCCGATGTTCCTCGACCAGGGATTCAGAATCCGGATCACGAAGGCGGCCTCGAGAACGCCCAGCCACGCCTTTGCCGTGTTGTGGCTGATGCCGCAGTCGGCCCCCAGGGAGCTCAGGTTGACGAGATTCCCCGTCCGGCCGGCGCAGAGGGTGAGGAAGCGTTCGAAATCAGCCAGGTCCCGCACGTTCACGAGGTTTCGAATGTCTCGCTCCAGGGCTGTCCGGACCAGGTTGCCGAGCCAGGCGGAACGGTCGATCGATCTTACGTGGACGGTCGGGTAGAACCCGTGCAGCAGGAACCGCTCGACAGGCTCGCCCTTTTCCAGGAGGCCGCTGGCTGCCAGTTCAACGCAGGACAGGGGCAGGAGGTTCAGGAGGGCCGCACGGCCCGCGAGGCTCTGGGGGATGCCTGCCATGAGGTCGAATTGCTGAGAACCGGTCAGGACGAAACGCCCCGGGCGGGGATCATCGTCTACTAGCTGCTGCAGGTACGAGGGAAGGCTCGGGGCCCGCTGGATTTCGTCCAGGATCGCTCCATCAGGGAAGCGCGCCAGGAACCCGCGGGGGTCGCTTTGGGCGAAGGCCCTTTCGTCCAGGGCTTCAAGGGAAACGTAGGGCTTGTGGGGGAAGGCGTGGCGAGCCAGCGTGGTCTTGCCCGATTGTCTCGGGCCCGTGATGACCACGACAGGGTACTCCGATGCCCGCTTTGCCAGGGGACCTTCCAGTGTCCGGTTCACGTATGCCTGCGCCATGAGCAAATCTTAGGACTGACTCCTAAAAATTGTCAATCCGACTTACAATTTTCCTTGATGGGCAGGCCTTGAATTTGACTCGATGGGAACAAGGCTTCCCCTTGCCCGGCCGGTACATCCGGCCGGGCGTTTTACGTTGCCCCCTGGTGCATCACCTGATTGACCCGATCAATGAGTGGAGAGTATCCATCCCGACCTTCCGTTGACAGTCGCTTTAGCAGGGTGTAATGTCAAAAACGAATTAATTGATTGATCAATCAGAACCTCTTTCCATCCAAGGAGGCGGTCGCCTTGAAAAGGGCCCTTTTGAAGGCGGCAACGAAGCTGTTCGCGGAAAACGGGTACGAGAAGGTTTCCATCAAGGCCATCGCGGAGGAAGCCGGGGTCACCAGCGGCATGATTGCCTACTACTTTGGAGGCAAGGGCGGTCTTTACCGGGAAGTCCTCCACTCTCTCTTTTTGGCCTACGAGAAGCGCCTGCCGCGGCTGATCGAAGAGACGAAAAAGCAGAAAGGCTGCCGGGAACTGATGAAGGAATACTTCTCTGCAGCGTGCCAGATCTACGAGGACAACCCGTACTATTCCATGATCATCTGCCGCGAGGGTTCCAACCCGACGGGAGAGTTCAAGGCCCTCCTGAGGGAGCACGAGCAGCGCATGGGGGGAGACTACCTGAGGCACCTGGTCCAGCACTGCATCGACTCGGGGGCCATGAGGGCGGACGTTCCGCCCGGTGTGTTGGCCCGGCTCCTGAGCCTCACCGCAAACTACTACCGGATTCCCATTTCCCTTCACGACATCCTTCACCCCTACGAAGAGTTCGACCTTCAGGCCTATTTCGACCTGTTGGGGGACCTTTTCTTCACCGGCCTGGAAAAACGGGACTGATTTCGGGGCAGCGGCACCGGAGCAGCACATTTCGTCGACGGGTCAACCCGATCGTCTGAAAATTCGGTAATCGCGGCGGGGACGCCACCAATCCCGCATCGGAAGGAAAAAAGACGACACGAAGGAGGCGGATCGCATCATGAGGGAGAGCGTGTTCGAGGTGCTGAGACAGGAAGGGCTGAATCACCTGGAGATCCACTACGACTGGAGAACGGACAAGTTCGTGCTTTACGCCGCCCGGGAGTGGGATGACGACACCGATTTTTCCCAGTACAACAAGCGCTTCACGGTGTTCACCCTTCGGGCCTCCGAGGGAAAGTTCTGCAACAGCGCCCAGACCGAGGCCCTGTTCTCGAAGTACGGCCTTTCTTCCCACCTGGAGAAGATCAAGACGCTGATGCGTAAGGGGCGCCACATCCTCTTGGATTGCTATTACCACGAGAAGATGGATATCCGCTTCACCAACAACATCCACAGCGACAAGCGGGGGCTGAACAACCGGCATTCCTCCCTGCTGATGGGAGGGATCCGGCGCCACGAACCCGACGAGGACGAGATCGATGTGTTCATCGACGGCATGAACCTCGGCCGGGGCATGACCTTCAAGAACATCGCGGCCGACCTGCCGATGGGCGGCTGCAAGATCACCGTGCAGATGGAGCCGGTGGACCTGGAGAACCTCGAGCAGGTGGGGTTTTTGGCCTTCTGCAACGACCGAACCCGCAACACGACGGGGCCTGACATGCGCTTCCCGCCGGACCTGGCGGACGTGATGAAGGCCCATTTCTCGCTGCACATCACCGGCGGCCCGAAGGGGCCCCTTGGCCCCACCGGCACGCCGACCGCCCACGGGGCTCACATGGCGGTGAAGCAGGGGGCGCGCTTCCTCTGGGGTTCCGAGAGCCTGGCGGGCAAGACCATCGCGGTCCAGGGGCTCGGCGCGGTCGGGTTTCCCCTTGCGGAAGACTACATCAGGGACGGGGCCCGGCTCATCGTCTGCGACATGGACCCGTCACGGGTTGCCGAGCTGAAGGGGCGGCACCCGGATGCGGCCATAGAGGCCGTGGATCCTTCCGCCATTCTCGGCGTGGAGGCCGACATCTTTTCACCCTGTGCGGTGGGCGGCGTCCTGGACGAGAACAACATCCCCGACCTGAAGTTCAAGATCGTCATGGGCCCGGCGAACAACGTCCTGAAAGCTTCCAGCCAGGAGGAGGAATACGCGTTGGCCGACCTGCTGGCGGCGCGCGGAATCCTCTACCAGGTGGACTGGTTCCACAACATCGCCGGGGTCATGGCGGGCTACGAGGAGAACGAGCACCAGGAAAACGCCAGCATGGCGCGGCTGATGGAAAAAGTCGGAAAGCTCTGCACGGAGAAGACCTGGGAGAACCTCAACGCGGCGAAGCGCGAGGGAATCACCCCGACGAAGCGGGCCTACCTGGCGGTGGAGCGAGAGGTTTACGGGGAATAGGAACGGCTTTTGCCCGTTCGCGAGAAATTCAGAGAAGGGAGAGTTGAGCCATGGCAGAGCGCGAACGCTTTTCGTCGAAGCTCGGTTTTTTCCTTTCCGCCATCGGGTTCGCCATCGGCATCGGGAGCCTCTGGCGGTTCCCGTACCTGGTGGGCAAGTACGGCGGGGGGATCTTCCTGCTGTTCTACGTGCTGATCATCTTCGGCATCGCGATCCCCCTGTTCATCCTCGAACTGGCCCTGGGGAGCGCCTCGCAGAGGAACCCGATCGGGGCCTACCGCCAGCTGGGCAAGGGCAAGGCCTGGACGCTGAACGGCTACCTGAACGTCTTCGCGATGCAGCTGCTGCTGGGCTACACGATGCCGGTGGCGGGATGGGTCACGGCCTACATCTTCAAGACCGGCGCGGGAACGTTCAAGTCCATGACGCCGGCCCAGATCGGGGAGTATTTCGGGGCGTTCATCGGGAACGCACCGGAGGTCATCGCCTGGAGCGCGGTGACGGTGGTGCTCGTGGTTCTCATCATCACGCGGGGGTTGAACAAGGGGCTCGAGACGGCCAATTCCCTCTGCATGCCGGCCCTGTTTTTGATCCTGCTCGTGCTGATCTTCCGCTCCGTCACCCTGCCCGGGGCAAGCGCGGGGCTGGTGTACTACCTGAAGCCGGATTTCTCGAAGTTTACGGCCCAGGCGATCTACGACTGCATCGGCCAGGCCTTCTTCGCCATCGGCGTGGCCATGGCGGCGGGGATCGTGTTCGGAAGCTACCTGAAACAGGAACAGAAGAGCCTGGTCCAGCAGGGGATCCATATCGGAACGGCCCTCACCCTGGCGGGGTTTTTGTCCGGCCTCGTGATCTTCCCGGCAGTTTTTGCATTCGGGCTGGAACCCGCGGGCGGACCCGGGCTGACCTTCGTGACGATGCCGAACGTGTTCAACCAGATGCCGTTCGGGACCGTTTTTGGGGTGCTGTTCTACATCCTGTTCTACCTGGCGGCGCTTTCTTCCTGGCTGGGAGGGGCCGAGGCGGTCGTGGCGGCCTACATGGAAGAGTTCGGCTTCAGCCGGAAAAAAGCGGTCTACGTGGTGGGGGCGGTCATGTTCGCCATCGGCTGCGCGGCGGCCTATTCCATGAAGTTCTTCGAAACGGCCGACACGATCCTGAACAACTCCCTGATCGTCGGCGGGCTGGTTTTGACCCTTTTCGTGGGCTGGTCCTGGGGCGTGCAGCGGTTCTTCCAGGAGGCGAACGTGAAGTCGGAGGCCGTGAAGGCGGCCTTTACCATCATCGTGAAATACGTCGCTCCCGCGGCCATCATCCTGCTGGGACTGAGCATGCACGGGGTCTTCTAGGCGGGCTTCGCCTGCCGGTTTCGCCCTAGTCGCTGACCCGGTTCTTGCCTTGCTTTTTGGCCCGGTAGAGGGCTTCGTCGGCGCGCTTCAGGACTGTCCCGAGGTCCGGGTCGCCTTCTTCGAGCTGGGCGATGCCGAGGCTGAGAGAGATTCCCTGGAGTTGCTCCACTTCGACCTGGCCGGCCAGCTTCCGAAGTTTATCGGCGAGTTTCCGGGCGCCCTCCTTCCCCGTGTTGGGCAGAACGAGGAGGAATTCGTCACCTCCCCAGCGGAAGAAGCAGTCCGCCTTCCGGATGGAGTTCAGGATCGCCTGCCCCAGGGTTTTCAAAACCTCGTCACCCGCCAGGTGCCCCTGCTCGTCGTTCACGGACTTGAACCCGTCCAGGTCAAACATGATGACCGACAGGGGGATCCGGTAGCGCCGCGCCCGCGCGACCTCGATCTCCGAGATCGAGGCGAATTCGGATTTTTTGAGCGCTCCGGTGAGCGTGTCGAAAAGCGCTTTCTCAACCAGCTGGAAATGGGTTTTCAGGAAGGAGTGAAGAAGGAGGGCTGCCGCCATGAAAAAGAGGGCCAGGAGGGACGCGAAAAGGAGGTAGAGCTCGCGGATTTCTTTCGCGGCAGGATTCTCGTGGATCGCCGTGATGTAACCGAGGAATGCTCCGTCTGCCCCCCTAATCGGCAGGAAGCTGAGAGAATAGACCTTTCCAGACTGGCCCAGGAAAAGGGCAAACCCCTTCCCCTGGGCCATGCGCGAGGGCGAGTTTGCAAGCATGCCGGCCGCCCGTTTTTTGAGAAGGCCCGCCAGGTCCGGATCGAGCTCTTCGCGGATTTTCTGGCCCCATCCGGTAGAGCGGTTCTCGTAAAAGTCTCTCGAGTAGCAGCTTTCTGTATAGTGCGTTGAAAGATCTTTCTTGTTCAGCGGGGCAAGGGCCTCGCGGCGCATCAGGAGGAAGTAATGTCCCGGGAACTGTTTCTGGAGCTGTTCCACAAACGCGAAAGTGGAAAGCCCGAACTCCGCCGAACCCAGGAACTGGCTGCCGTAAAAGACCGGGAAACTGTACCGGTAGAGCCCGATGGTTTTCCCGACCTGGAATCCCCGGGCTGGCGCGCGGTTGGCCAGGGCAATTTTTTGCAGCCGGCTGTAGGAAAGGACGTTGTCCCCGTAGAGGTCCGGGGCGTGCATTCGAAGGAACACCGTCCCGTCGGGCAGGATCAGGTTCAGCAGGCGGACCTGGTAATAGGCAAAACAGTCGAAAGCGGGCTCCAGCCGGTTCCGGATTATCCCCCGAAAATAAGCCCTCTCGATCAGGTCCGTTGTTTCCTGGGCTCTGAGGAGGAGCTCTCGAACCTCCGGCCGATGGACGGACTCGTCGAACATCATTTCGACGAGGTACCCGTAAATGTCGACGGTCGCCTCCTCGGCGGAGGAAAGCCTTTCCAGGGTTTCGTGCTCAAGGCGCTCCAGGCGGTTTTGGTAATTGATCCAGAAAACGAAGCAAGTTGAAACGGCGACCGATGATTTTTTTCTTGCGATCGCCCAACGGGCTTCCTCCTTAACGGGGCGCTTACCAAACAGGGAAAATGCGCAAAAGCCTTCCATTTTCAATGGGCAGGGAAAATGCTTCGTTATATTATCATAAAACCAGATCGGGTCAATAAAAGAAGGCAAAAAAGCAAAACAACACTTAAGTTTAAAAGTTAAAATCGTTTTTGAAAAGGGTTCGGCTTTTTTGGGGCCTGTCCTCGGTTGAAGGACCCATAGAAAAATGAGATGATCGGAAGAATAGGAAAAATCGGGGAGGGATGATTCTTCAATGGAAAACCGAGTCGTGGTCTCCTTCGAACCCGTCGAGGGGGGGCGGGAGGCGATCCTGGCCCAGCTCCAGGGACTGGCCGAAGTGACGTTCCTTGCGGACCTGGACAAAAACGAGCGGGCCTATGCCCTGAAAGGGGCGAGAGTTCTGTTTGCCAGCCATTTCTACCGGGGCGAGATCCTGGAGGAAGAATGGGAAAGGCTCGCTTCGCTGGAATTGATCCAGACCCTGTACGCGGGGGTCGAGAAGACCCCCTTCCACCTGCTGCCCCCGAAAGCCGTGCTGGCTTCCAACGCCGGGACCTTCGCCGAACCGTTGGCCGAGCAGGTGCTGACCCTTGCCCTGGCTTGCGCGAAACGGCTGTTCCCGAAATTTGCCCTGATGAAGGAAGGGCGGTTTGACCGCAGCGCCACGAACCGCTTCCTGTCCGGGGGGATCTGCCTTGTCGTGGGGTTCGGCGGGATCGGGAAGGCTGTGGCGAGGAGGATCCGTGCGCTGGGCATGAAGATCTGGGGCGTGAACCGGTCGGGAAGGTCGGAGGAACCGGCGGACCGGCTGGGAACCCTGCAGGACCTGGACGCGATGCTGCCGGAAGCGGATTTGACGGTGCTCTGCCTGCCTTTGACCCCGCAAAGCCGCGGGCTGATCGGGAAAGAGCGGCTTGAGCGGATGAAACCCGACGCGATCCTCGTGAACGTGGGACGCGGCGCGCTGGTGGAAGAGGAGGCCCTGTACCGGCACCTGCTGACGCACCCGGAGTTTTTCTACGGGGCGGACGTCTGGTGGGACGAACCCGAAGAGGGAGAACCGTTCTCCACGCGCTTCCCGTTCCTGAATCGGCCGAACGTGGTTGCCACGCCGCACAACGCCGACCGGGTGCCGGGGATGGACCGGCAGGCGACCGAGGTGGCGGCCCGG
>JAJUIT010000061.1 GCA_029267465.1 Synergistaceae bacterium | reverse complement strand
CCGAATCAGACAGCCCCCCGCACGATCCCCCCCCAGCCACGTCCCCAGGCTGTGTGATAAAGCGCGGAAGCGGTAACCCGGCTTCCCTGGCCCAGTCCGGTGCCTTCTAAAAGAAGGTTCCACGGAGAGTCGCCCTTTCCGATTAGCAGGGAAAGGTCCATCGCTAATCCTTCCTGGTCGTCCTCCCCAGAAACAGAACGGCGGAGGGCAACCTCACCGGAGGCGCGGATCGATCCGACAGAGGAAACGATCCGGGCGGCCCCCTGAAGGGTTTCTTTCAGGTTTATCCGGCCTTCCTTGTCCTCGGAAGTCGGAAGGGAATCTCCGAGAGCCTCGGAAAGGCTTGAGGAAAGCGCTTCGATTCCCTTGGCTGCTTTTGAAAGGTTCCGGATGGCTTCACGCATTTCCTTTCCAGCCATGCGGTCTTCGTCAAACTGGGCAAACGTTTCATCCGCCCTCTTCAAGAGGGAGGCCAGAGAAACAATGGATTTTCGGACATCTTCCCTGTTTTCGAGAACAACCCGATCCAGGTGCCCCCCCAGTTGCTGGAGACGGTCGGAAAGCAGTTTGATCTGCTTGCGCCCCAAGCGTCCGAGTTCCTGGATTTCCGTTCCCGCCGCCCCGATTCGGCGCATTGCAGAACGGCTGTCCTCCACGAGATCGGGCAGGTTGTCGAGCGCCTTCCCCAGCTTGGCTTTCCGTTCGGGATCACCGAGAACCTCGTTGAGGTTTTGAAACGTTGCCCCGAGTGCTTTCAGGTTTTTCTGGATTTCTTCGAGGACGGAATCGAAATCGGGGGGAATTTCCCCCGAAAGCCGATCGCCGGGCTGAAAAAACTCCTGGCTCGATCCCCGCTCGATTCGAAGAAGTGGCTTTCCTAAAAGCCCCCCCGTACCGATCAGGATTTTGCTGTCCTTGGGAATCCTCACCGAAGGATCCAAGATCACGGTGACGATCACTCCTTCGGGCGATAGCCTCAAAGATCGGACAGCACCCGACTCGATGCCGGAAACATAGGCAGGGGCACCCTGCTCCAACCCCATTGCGTCCCGGAATAGGATCTCGTAGGAATTGCCGCCATGCCTGAATAAGGCCCCGCCCGTGATGAAGACCATTCCACCAAGGGCTAGGAGGGCGAGAAAGACCGTCAGGCCGACCTTGAACTCCCTGTTCATGGACACACCGTCCTTCCTGCCCGGACAGGGCGAAGCCCAGTTGCGAACCTCCTGACATTCGGATCCTCAGAGGTTTTCCATTCTTCGGGAGTCCCTCTCCAGGAGATTATCCCCTGGTCCATCAGGAGAATTGTATCGGAAATCCCAATAGCGGTGACCAGATCATGGGTCACTGCCAGGATCCCGAGATTCCGCCGCTTTCCGATTTCTGAAACGAGACGGTCGATGTGGCGGGCTGTCTGGGGATCCAGCCCTGTTGTCGGTTCATCGAGCAAAAGGATGTCAGGTTCGTGAACGAGGGCTCGCGCGATGGCGATCCTTTTTTTCATGCCTCCTGAAAGTTCGGCCGGCATCAGCGACTCGGTTCCGGGCAATTCAACCTGCTCTAGCACTTCGAAAACGCGCCTCTGGATCTCTTCTTCGTCCGAGAGGCCAAGACAATAGCGTAAGGGGAAAGCAACATTTTCTCCCACGTTCAGGGAGTCGAAAAGAGCCCCCCCCTGGAAAACGATGCCGATCCTCCGCTTCAGTTCGATGACAGATTCGTCGTCCTCCGAATCGGTCATCTCTTTGCCGAAGAGGGTGATTTTTCCGCGATCAGGCTTGATCAGCCCCACGACCATCCGGAGCACGGTCGTCTTTCCGCATCCCGATGGACCCATCAAGGAAAGGGTTTCTCCGGCCGAGAGAGCCAGATCGATTCCCCTGAGGACGACGTTTTCTCCGAAAGATTTTTCGATGGCAGTGGCTTCGAGCAGCCGGGCCTTCACCGGATGCCTCCGAAAAGGATCGTTGAAAGGATGTAGTTGAACGCCAGAATCAGCATATTGCTCCAGACCACCGCCCGCGTCGTGGCCTCGCCGACGCCGATGGCTCCATTGCCCGCACGGAATCCCTCCGCACAGGCCGTTGTCGCGATGATGACGCCGAAAAACGCCGCTTTAAGAAGCCCCCCAAAGATATCAGAAGGCTCAAGGAGAGCTTCCAGCGATTTCAGGAAGGTTGTGCTATGGATGCCCCGGGTGACCACGAAAAGATAGCCTCCGCCGATTCCGATGACAAAGGAATAGATCGTCAGCAGAGGGAGCATGACAAGGCCCGCAACGAGCCGGGGGGAACCGACGAAGGCCACTTCGTCCAACCCAAATGCCTGCAAGGCGTCCAGCTGTTCTGTGATCCGCATCGAGCTGATTTCGGCAGCCATGGCGGCTCCAACCCGTCCGGTCACTACAAGACCGGTCAGGACCGGGGACATTTCACGGACCATGCTGAGCCCAATAACCCCCCCGATGTAGTTGGTCGCTCCGAACCGAACGAATTGGTCAAGGGTTTGGACCGCCATGACCATTCCCGTGAAGGCGCTGGTGATCGACACGACAAAAATCGAGCTCACGCCAACACTTTCCAGCTGTTTGGACAGATCCGAACGGCTCCATTTTCCCCGGAAGACCCCCCTTGCTGATTTCAGGAGGAAAAGGGAAAAAAAACCGAGCGTTTCGAAAAAGCCGATTGCAATCCTTCCAAGCCAGCGGAAGATTTCCATTGCAAGCCTAGTCCTCCGCGCTATCGGTTCCCACGGAAATTTCTCTTTGCTGCAGTCCGTCCACGTAGTAATTTGTGTTGTAGATCTTCATCGAACCCTCTTTCAGCTTTTTCTCAGTGATTTCGCTCAGAAGTTCCGGTGTTTCATCGGCCGGTTCCGCTTCTTTCCCCTTCCGGATAGGAGCCTTCCCGCCCGGGGCTCCTGACGCGAGGATTTCCACGACCACCTGGTTATTGGTTTCCCGGACGGAAAGTTCCTTCAGCAAAGTGGGGAAATCCCGAATGGTTGTCTTGCCTTCCATGATCGATTCCTGCCCCGGCTCGTTGATTCCCCCTCCCCGGACGACAACCATGCTGCGGCCGGATGCATCCTTTGGCACCGTCAGCTCGAAGGTGCGCATGAATGGATCCTTTCTGTAGGGTCTCAGCCGGACTTCGACCTTCAACCTTTCGCCTGGGTTAATTTTTTTCTTGTCCAGTTTCACGTCCTCAATGAGGAGGATGCGCGGGCTCGAGGTCATCTCCAGATCCAGGCGGAACCCCAGGGGGGCAATTTCCGTGAAGGGGTTCAGCGCGAACGTTTCCATCAATTCTTTCAGTTCTTTCAGAACTTCCTTTGTCAGATCCTTGTCGGAGAAGAAAAGATTATTTCTGCTCCACCCACCCGACAGATTGGGTCCCGTTACCGACAGATTGAGCCGGGCTGTTCCGGCACCGACCCTTCCCCAAAGGTCGTCCAGGAGCCCGGTTAGGGCTTCCGGCGCAAGCTTGCTGAGAAGAAAGGGCGCTAGGGCCACATGAAAGCGCTTCGTTTGCACCGACTTGTTATCTACATCGTCGAACCGGACGGTGAAATCATAGGAGGGAGGGTAAACATTGAGCTTTCCGCCGATGGCCTGTGGCCTGTCCTGCGTCACGGTCCCGATGATGCTCAGAGGTGATCCCAGTTTGAAAGGGGATTCGATGCTGGGAACCACTTCGTGCACCCAGGCTTCCGTTAGAGGGTAGGCGACCGCTCCGTGATTCAGGAAAGGATGGGCGAAAGCGAGGAACCTGCCGTCATTGGAAAGGGCGGTCAGCGTCCCCGTCGCCCCGATGTTGACGTCTCCCCATGCCAACATCACCCCGACGGCTTCTCCAGGTTTCAGCCCCGATACCTTTTTGACCGGAGGGACCGTGTCGTCTTTTCCCCCGCCAACGGCAAAGATGTTCTGCCGAATTTCCCGGGATAGCGATTCGACGGCACGACGGCTCATCCCATCGGCGAGAAGGACGTTCATCGGAGGGGGGACGTCACGGCAGTCCTCGGAAACGGAGGAGTTTTCTTCGGGTGAACCCTCATTCGGGATAACCTCTGCCGAGGTCACATCGGCTGAAACGGATTCCGGCTCCTGCCTAGGGGGCTGGTAAAAAGATGGGACCTTGTCCTTCCAATCAAAAACGGCCTTCATGTCTTCAATCGGAGTAACGAGTCCAAGGCGATGGTCACTGAAATTCCAACCGTAGCCAATCGCACCGATCAATCTCCCGCCGACGTAGACCGGGCTGCCGCTCATGCCTGCGGCGATTCCACCCGTTTTTTCGATCAGAGGCCCCTCTGCACGGATGAGAATCAGGTGTCTAGGAAGTCCTTTTTTGGGAACCACGCTGAGAATGGTGACCGGAAAGGCCTCCACCTTCTGGCCCTTCAGGACGGTTCTCGCTTCTCCCCGCATTCCCGGCCGGAGTTCGCTCACCTTCATTACCGGGTCCCTCGGAATGAAGTCTGCGGCTTCAGAGAGGAGGGGGAAGAAAAGAGCCAGAAAGCCAATCAAAAAAGACATCCATTTCCCGTAGAAAACCTTCATTCTGTCCTCTCTCCCCGGTCGCTCATCGCCTGTTTCCCTGATTTTCGGTAGTTGAGCGTGGCCATGAGAAAGTCGTCGATCTCACCGTCGAGGACGGCTTGAACGTTTCCGGTTTCAAATCCTGTCCGGTGATCCTTCACAAGAGTGTAGGGATGGAGGACATAGGACCGGATCTGGCTGCCCCAGCCGATTTCCTTTTTTTCTCCCTTCAGGGCTTCCAGCTGTTCCTTGCGTTCCTTCAGAACCCTTTCAAACAGGCGTGCTCTCAAAAGCTGCATTGCTACCTGTCGATTCATGTGCTGGGAGCGCTCCGTCTGGCAACCGACCACGATCCCCGTTGGTAGATGCTTGATCCGGACCGCCGAGTCGGTCATATTGACATATTGGCCTCCCGCCCCGCTGGCCCGGCACGTCTGTAGCTCGAGGTCCTCAGGGCGGATCTCGATTTCCACGCTTTCGGGAAGTTCAGGAGCGACCTCCACGGAAGCAAAACTCGTGTGCCGGCGTTTTGCCGCATCGAAGGGAGAAATCCTCACGAGGCGGTGAACTCCCTGCTCCCCGGAAAGGAACCCATAGGCGTAGGGACCTTTGACCATGAAAGTGACGCTCTTGATGCCCGCCTCGTCATCCTGCAGCAGATCGAATACCCGAGTTTCCATCCCGTGAGATTCCGCCCAGCGCAGGTAAATCCGAAAGAGCATCTCGGCCCAGTCTTGCGAGTCGAGTCCCCCAGCTCCTGGGTGGATTGAAAGGATGGCGTTGGCGTCGTCATATTCCTGCCCCATCAGGAGAATGATCTGGTCGTTCTTGATTGATTTCTTCAAGACTCCCGATCGGGCGTAGAATTCGGACAGAAGTTCGGGGTCTTCGCTCTCCGCCAGGATTTCCGCCAATATTTCCAGTTCATCGAGCTCTTTTTTGATCGTATTCCAGAGATCGAGCCTCGAATTTAACTGAGACAGCTCGCGAAGGATTTCCTGCGAGTTCGGCCGATTCCAGAAATCGGGGACAAGGGTTTCCTGTGTCAGCTCCGCTGCTCGCTTTTCCAGAGCCGCGGGGTCAAAGGCTGTCCTGGAACTCGCGAGCCAGCGAGTGCAGTTCCTCCAGTACGGTTCGAATCGGTACGAATGCCATTAGCGGTTCCTCCCTAAGAGGTATGAAACCGGAGATTGCCCGGCGTTAAAAAAGATTATAACATCGTGTCAGAGCAGACCGAAGAGGAGTTGATCCCGTGCTGAAGGCATCTCCGACCAAGCTGGCCATTCTGGAAAAATTGGTTTCCGCTGCGCCTGAAATGGTCCCGAGCGGTGAACTGGTGGCAAGCCTGAAAGTGACACGCCAGGCGATCTGGAAAGGAATTGAAAGCCTTCGGGAAGAGACGATCGGGATTGAGTCGGTCCCGAATAGGGGATACCGTTTCAGTTCCCCGCCGACCTTCGACCTGAGCCCATCCTGGCTGGAACACAGCCTCAAGGGGTGTCCTTTTGGGCATCCGATTCTTATTTTCGACAGCGTGGATTCTACCCAGGAAATCGCAAAAGAAGCCGCGAGGCAGAACATGCCGGCCGGACTGGTGATCCTGGCGGAACAACAACGGGCTGGAAGGGGGCGCATGGGAAGAATCTGGCTGTCTCCGACCGGAGGAAATCTGTATGCCTCGATTCTGCTCCGCCCGCGTATCTCCCCCATGCAGATCCAGCTTGTGAACCTTGCTGCCGGGCTGGCAGCCCAAATGACTCTGGAAAGCCTTTTTCGCGTCCGCTGTTCTCTGAAATGGCCGAACGATCTGCTGTGGAAGGGGCGGAAGCTATGCGGCATCCTTAGCGAAACTGCAAGCGAAACGGACCGGGTTCATTACGTGGTTACAGGGATTGGGCTCAATGTCAACATGAGCGTGGCTGATCTCGCTTCGGCCGGGGCCGAAAACCCCTGCTCCCTCATTGAGATCAGGGGGGAAAAATCAGACAGGGGTGAGATCCTGGGGGGAATACTCCGCCGGCTTGCGGAGATGATCGGAACTCTGGAGACCGAAACCGGCGGAATGCAGCGTCTGGTTAATCTTTACCGCCAGCGTTGCAGCACCCTGGGGAAGGAGATCCGGATTCTGACGGATTCGGGAATTGATTACGGAATTGCTGAAAACATTACCCCGGATGGAGCCCTCGAGGTGAATGTCCGGGGGAGCCTTCGAGTTTATTCCGCGGCGGATGTGATTCACGTCAGGGCTTCGCAGGACTGACCCGTTTCCCCGACGCGTTCCAGATCGCAAGGTAAATATCATGGAGGACCGTCAGCATCTCCTTATCTAGGGTCGGTGCGGGTATGGCCGCCAGCCGGGGGATTCCGCGGGTTTTTTCCCTGACGGTCGAGGGGGTCCATGGGTCTATCACAACCACCCACCCCTTCTGGGCGGCCACCTGCAGCGCGATGGAAAGGGTCTCGAGTGATTGCCCCTTTTCCCAGAGCGCCAGTACCCTATCGGGCGGACGGACTGGCTTTTCGACGGCAGCCCGTATCCATTCGCCCGAATGGCCCGTCAAATCCAGAACCTGCGTTCCCTTCAGCAGCCTTTTCCCCACGCTTACCGTCGTTTCCGTCCGAGACTGGAATTCCGCGAGCCTTCTCTGGTAATAGGCATAGTTCTCGGGGTCGATGGAGGAAAGGGCCCCCAAAAGCCGTTGCCCGATGAAAGCCAAGGAAGAGGGGTCAAGGAAGGAAGAGCCTCTTACGGGAGCTGACGTTCCCGTCTCGGCAAAAAGGAACCTCACCTGACGGTCTTTGATGCCGAAAGCCTTGGCATCCGAAAGATCGATGGCGATGACGGGGACCCTGCGACCGGGCCTGGAGTACCGTACGATACGCCCGCTGGGGTCCCAGCCGGAGAGAGGGTGAACGCGGACCTGAATCCCCCCCACGAAACGCACCATTAAAGACAGCCACGGAGAGGTG
This sequence comes from Synergistaceae bacterium, assembly GCA_029267465.1. Classification (GTDB taxonomy): domain Bacteria; phylum Synergistota; class Synergistia; order Synergistales; family 79-D21; genus 79-D21. Next base: position 4,003 of record JAJUIT010000061.1, on the reverse strand, counting down.
ACGGCAACATCTCTCGCCGCAGCTGCCTTTCCACAGAAGCAAAGAAGGAGTAGAAGGGCTGCAAAAGCCTTAACGGCTCCCCGGCTTTTCAATCGGGATACCCTCCCTGCAGAGCGGGCACTCTTCGGCCGTATACGTCGGGAAAGTTGCCTGCCAGAGGGAATGAAGGGGATGGGGAAAGATCGCCTTTCCCCCGCTTCGGTCCACGATGCAGCCCGTCCCGATCCAATGGGCACCTGCAGCCTGTATCAGGTTCCCGACTTCTAGGGCTGAACCGCCCGTGGTGATCACGTCCTCGACAACAACAAAACGGATCGGGCCCGGTTTCGGGAATCGCCTGAGCTTCATCGCTCCGTTTTCCCGTTCCGCAAAGTAAAAAGGGATGTCAAGGTGCCGGGCAACTTCGTAGCCGATGATCAGGCCCCCGAGGGCAGGGGCGAAAACCGCCTCCGGATTCAGAGAGGCAAGGCAAGCCGCCAGCTCGCGACCCGCATGTTCCGCATACCTCGGGACGCTCAGCAGAAGGGCGCATTGCATGTAGTGACCGCTATGCAACCCCGAGGTAAGCCTAAAATGCCCTTCAAGGAAGGCGCCTGTTTCCTTCATCATGGAAAGGAGCGGTGTTTCTTTCAGCTTTTCCGGCAACGGAATCCCTCCTCGATTTCTTGAAGAATTTCCAGTGTCGCAGCTTTTGGATCGTCCGCCTGGATAATCGGACGACCGACAACGAGATAATCTGCCCCGTTGCGGATTGCCGCAAGCGGTGTAGCGGAACGTTTCTGGTCATCCGAAACCTTCCATGGCCGGATGCCCGGCACCACGGTGACAAGGGATTCTCCCGCGATTTTTTTGACCTCGGGGAGATCTAGCGGGGAACAGACCAAACCGTCAATACCGCTTTCTACACAAAGGTCCGTTCGGCTTTTGACCGCCTCTTCCAGCCTGCATCCAGGGCAAACCCGATTAAAAGCCGAAGCGTCCAGGCTGGTTAAAACGGTGACTCCCAGAAGAACCATTTCCGAATCCGCGTCATCTCTTGCAGAAACGGCCGCTTCCAGCATTTCCCGGCCGCCACCGGCGTGGAGGGTAAGGGCCCAGATGCCCAGGTCCGAAAGAGAGTCTACGGCCCCCGCAACGGTATTGGGGATATCGTGAAGCTTCAGGTCAAGGAAAACCTCGAACCCGAGTGAGGAAACCTCCTTGACAAAAGGGGCCCCTCCCTGCGTCCAGAGGCGCGGGCCGATCTTGACAAAATGCACCAGAGAACGGAGCGTGGCCAGAAATTCGCGCGCTTCCGCAAGGTCATGAGTGTCGAGTGCCAGGATCAGCGGATCTATCCGGGAATCGGCCATGTTCATTTTTTCCCCTTTCCGATCAGGTCCATGGGCGAAGAATAGCCTTTCGCTGCCAAGTGTTCAAGAAGTCCCCTTCCGATGTTCCTGAAACAGCCCAAATCGGAAAAATGAAACGTTCCGATGGCCACAGCACTGGCCCCCGCAAGCATCATCGAAATCACGTCTTCCGTTTTCGAAATCCCGCCGCATCCGATGACGGGAATATGAACAGAGGAAGAGACTTCCCAGACTAGCCTGAGCGCAAGAGGAAAAATCGCAGGCCCGGATAGGCCTGCAACGTTTCTTGAAAAGACGGGCTTTTCAGAAACCGGGTCCATCGCCATGCCAAGCCATGTATTGGCAACGACCAGCGCATCGGCCCCGGCTTCCTCCACAGCCCTGGCGACCTCGGCGATATTCCCGCACTGGGGGGGCAGTTTGGCCCACAAGGGCCCCCTCCAGCACTGGCGAGCCAGGTCGACTGCCCTTGCGGCCAGGACGGGGTCGGATCCCCAGGCCATTCCCCCGGCATCCACATTCGGGCAGGAGATGTTCAGTTCCATCGATAGAAAGCGGTCCTCAAAAACGGAAAGCCTGGCGAGGACCTCAGCCGTTTCCTCTTCCGATTCCATTGCAACGTTCACGACGATCCCCACATCGCCGGATGAAATTTTAGGCAGGTCGTCGCGGAGAAAGCTATCGACCCCCGGGTTTTGCAGGCCAATGCTGTTCAGCAGGCCGCAGGGAGTTTCCCAGAGGCGGATCCCGGGATTCCCTTCCCTGGGGCGAAGCGTCAGGGCTTTTGTGCAGGCGGCACCCACGAAGGAGCAAATCGGACCCTTCCAGTACTCGGGCTCGTGGGGCCAGGTCCCCGACGCGATGATCAAGGGGCTTCGAAGAAGCACCCCTCCTATGGAAATTGAGGACGAAACCGGCCGATCAATCATTCCAAAGAACCTCCCGGGAGTCGAAAACGGGGCCGTCGGTGCAAGTCTTCCGCAATCCCGCCACGGTCCTTACCACACAGCCGTGACAGCCTCCGATCCCGCAGGCCATCCTTGTTTCCAGGCTGATCCAGCAGGGGATTTTACGCCGTTCGCAGGCAGTTTGGACCGCTTTTAGCATCCCCGTGGGTCCACAGGCCCAGACCACATCGTTCAAGGGTTCAAGTTGATCGATACAGGCAAGCGGGGTGCCTCCGATTCCCACGGAGGAGTCTTCCGAATAGACGCAAAGGCCGGGTATCCTTTCCGCGGCCCAGGTAGCGAGCCCTCCCCAACCCCTACCCGGAATCCCGAGGTGGACATGGATCTTTGGGGTTTGCTGCCGGGCCAGGAGAAAGGGGGCGATTCCCGTTGTGCCTGCCAGACAATAAACCCGTTTTCCCGGTTGCGGGGGAAACCCGTTCCCGAGAGGGCCTCGCAGGACCAGGCGCTCTCTTTCCGGAAGAGAGCAAAGAATTCGTGTCCCTCTTCCGGCAACAGCCACCAGAAGTTCCAGGCGGCTTTCCCCGGTGCCGCAAACGGCAAAGGGGCGACCCAGAAGTGGATCCATTCCGAGGCTGGTTCTCAGCATGACGAATTGTCCCGGCTGAATCCCGGGAAAGGGATCCTGAGACTCAAAGGAAAGAACAAAAAGGTTTTTCGTGAGTTCCTTCTTTTTCGTTAGAGTTACTTCCCTTTCAAGCAGCGAATCCCAAGGGCCGTTCCCGCACATCTTCCTATCTCCTGAAGCGGTCGAAAACGACGCGCCCTTCGACCATCGTCAGAACCGGCCAGCCGCAAAGGGAGAGACCATCCCAGGGAGAGAGACGGGCCTTGCTTTTCCACTCCTCCACCTCAACCTTACGCTCGAGATTCATGTCCAGCACGACAAGATCGGCCTTTCCAAGCCGGGTGAGACTCCCAGTCGACGACCATTCCCCGGGAAGAACGGAAGCGGGACCGCTCGTAAAGAGCGAGAGGAGTCTCTCAAGTCCGAAGGGCTTCCCCCGCTTCTGCCAGCAAGTGAATACGGCAGGGAAAGCGCATTCGATCGAAGCGATTCCGAACGGTGCTTCCGGAAACGGCAGATCTTTCTCGTCCATGTGCCAGGGGGCGTGGTCGGTTGCAATCGCGTCTACCGTTCCATCGGCCAGGGCTTCCCAGAGGCTTTCGATGTCTTCGCAGGAACGGAGGGGCGGGTTTACCTTGAACCTGGAGTCGAAGCCCGACTCGATCACGGATTCTTCCGAGAAGTAAAGGTGGTGTGGTGTGACATCGCAGGTGACTGCGAGTCCCTCCCTTTTTGCGTCGCGGACCAGGGAAACCGACTTGCGTGTGCTCAGGTGAGTCAAATGCACAGGAACTCCCGTTTCCCTGGAAAGCGAAATGGCCCTGAAGACTCCGATTTCCTCCGCCGAAGCAGGGATTCCCTTCAGTCCTGCGATAGAGGAGCATCTCCCTTCGTTGACCTGGCCGCCGCGAGAAAGGCTCGTTTCCTCGGGGTGCTCCATGATCCTGACCTTGAGGCTCTGACTGTACTGCAATGCCGTCCGGAAGAGTCGGGATGAACCGACTGGGGCTCCATCGTCCGTGAAAAGGACGCAGCCTGCCGAAGCCATTTTCCCCATTTCTGCCAGTTCCTTGCCTTCCCGGTTTTTCGTGATCGCTCCGGCCGGAAGGATGCGT
>JAJUIT010000130.1 GCA_029267465.1 Synergistaceae bacterium | reverse complement strand
CGAAGGTCGCAGGTTCAAATCCTGCCCCCGCAACCCACGGCGGTGTCGCTCAGGTGGCTAGAGCATGCGGGTCATACCCGCAGTGTCAGTGGTTCGACTCCACTCACCGCCACCAACTGAATATATTTTCCTGAAAGGCGGGCCGAAACCCGCCATTTTTGTTCCCTGACTTCTCTTTTTCAGAAGGGGGAAGCAATGGAACACCCTGTCATTCAAAACGCAAGAGCGGCTGGGAAAGACCAGGGCTGGATCGAATCGACTGAACCTCTTGTTGCCGCGGTTTCGGGCGGGGGGGATTCAGTGGCGCTTTTTTTCGTCCTTCGGGAAATCTACCGGGGGCCAATTATCGTCGCCCATCTCGACCATGGGATCCGCCGCCTTTCTTCCCGCGAAGACGCGGAATTCGTCCTTCAACTTTGCAAGGAGAACGGGATCGATTGCGTCCTTCGAAGCGCTTGCATCCCCCTTCAGAAAGAGAGGGGCGAATCCCTTGAAGAGGCGGCAAGGCGAATCCGGTACGCTTTCCTGGAAGAGGTCCGCAGAAAGGTCCGCGCCGCCTGGATCGCTATTGGCCACAATTCTGATGACACGGTGGAAACGATCTTGCTCAACCTTCTTCGAGGAACCGGACTGGCTGGGCTGTGCGGGCTTCCCGAGAGAAGGGGTTCCATTATCCGGCCGCTGATTCATTCCACCCGCTGTGAACTCCGTCAATTCCTCAGGGAAAGGGGCTTCTCCTGGAGAGAGGACGAATCGAACCTGGATTCCCAGTACCTGAGAAACCGTCTTCGGAACGAATTGATCCCCCTGCTGAAGCGGGATTACAACCCCGCAGTGGCTAGAAGGCTCCTTTCCATGAGAAAAACTCTGATTCCCTGCAGGGAAACTCTCGAGGAAAGAGGAAGAAATGCGGCAGCTTTCCTGAGGAGGGAATTACCCTGCGTGGTTTCTTCCTGGGACCTGTCCGCCGTTCGTCGCCTCGATCCGTCGACTTGCGCGGAAGTGTTCCGCTCCGAAGCAGCGAGGCTGGGCCTGAAAACGCTGGATTGCGACCGTTTCTCTTGTCTCATGGGATTGATCCACTCCAGCCAGGGCTGGCGTTTCCAGTGGGAAAAATCGCTTGAGATCAGGGCGGGGAGCGGCTATCTGGCACTCCTGGACAGGAAGATGTTTGACCGGCCTCCCGAGGAACCCCTTGTTTTGGAAGAACCATCCGGAACGGCCCGATGGGGTTTGGGTACCTTCCGATGGGAACGGACAGAGAAGGGAAAACTTGCGTTTTCCGATTTTTCCGCATTCCTTCCGGCTCTGCCGGAAAAACCGGTCATCCGGTCTTCCAGTGATGCAGTTCGCTATCGGGGAATCGAAACCATGCCCTGGTTTTACCGAAAGGGCTGGCCTACCGTTACAATTGGCGATAGAATGTCGTGGACGCCCTTCTGGAGCAAAGCCTGCAACTTTTTTGAAATCGAAACGAATTCTCCCCGAGTCCGGATTCAGTTTTATCCGGAAGCGGGCGCAGGAGAGCTGGGAAATGGAGTATGAGCTAGGAAGAATCCTTCTGGACGGCCGAACCATCTCCGCCAGGGTTGCGGAGTTGGCGGCCGAAGTGTCTGAAACCTACGCGAGCAAAGAATTTGTTGCAGTCGGCGTTCTCAAGGGAGCGATCTTTTTCCTTGCCGACCTGGTCAGGTCTTTGCCGCGAAACAGCCTTGTCCGGCTCGACTTTATGGCAGTCTCGTCTTACGGCGCCTCCACAAAGTCCTCCGGAATCGTGAAAATCGTGAAAGACCTGGATACCGACATTCGTGGCCGTGATGTTCTTCTCGTCGAAGATATCCTGGACACGGGACTGACCCTTTCGTATCTCCTCGATTTGCTGAAGGGCAGGTCCCCGCGCAGCTTGCGGACCTGCGTGCTTTTGGACAAGCCGGACCGGCGAAAGATCGACGTCCGAGTCGATTTCAGGGGATTTCGGATCCCCGACGAGTTCGTGGTCGGATACGGATTGGATTACTCGGGATATTGGAGGAACCTCCCGGATATCCATGTAGTGAACCCGATCGAAGCCCCGGCCGGGAACATCCAACCCAAGGAGTGAAGTGCACGTGAATCGAATCGCGAAAAACCTGGGCCTGTACCTGATCCTGATCGTCCTGGTGGTCAGCCTCGTCAATGCTTTCCTGACCCCCAGCCAGAACAGTCAGGAAAGCACTTCGCTAAGCTATAGCGATTTCATCAAGTCCGCCCAATCCGGTCAAATCGAAAAGGTCACAATCGAAGAAAACCTTGTCAAGGCGACCTCAAAGGACGGCAAGCATTTCAAGACCTACGTCCTGGATCCCGGCCCCCTCGCCCAAGACCTCGTGAAGCTAGGGGTTGCAGTCGAGTTCGTCCCGCCGCAAAAGGCCCCCTGGTGGGCGGGCATGATGACTTCGCTTTTCCCGACGCTTCTTCTCATCGGAGCCTGGATCTTTATCCTGTACAACATGCAGGGCGGGGGAAGCAAGGTCATGAACTTTGCCAAAAGCAAGGCAAAGCTTTTCTTGGACAACCGCCCGAAGGTTACCTTCAAGGACGTCGCGGGTTGCGATGAAGCCAAGGAGGAACTGCAGGAAGTGATCGAGTACCTTCGTGACCCCGAGCGGTTCGCCAGGCTTGGCGCCAATGTTCCGAAAGGGGTCCTTCTCCTTGGGCCTCCTGGGACCGGGAAAACCCTCCTGGCAAGAGCCTCTGCGGGCGAGGCGGATGTCCCCTTTTTCAGCATCAGCGGTTCGGATTTCGTCGAGATGTTCGTGGGCGTGGGGGCCGCCCGTGTACGAGACCTTTTCGAGCAGGCCCGCAAAATGCAGCCCTGCATCGTCTTCATCGACGAGCTTGATGCCGTAGGTCGCCAACGCGGCGCCGGCCTCGGGGGCGGGCATGATGAAAGGGAACAGACGCTCAACCAGATGCTGGTCGAAATGGATGGGTTCGACGCAACAACGGGAATCATCCTGATCGCCGCGACGAACCGCCCGGACATTCTGGATCCTGCCCTTCTCCGGCCTGGACGGTTCGACCGGCACATTGTCGTCGACAAGCCCGACTGGAAGGGGCGCCAGGCGATCCTGGAGGTCCATTCGAAAGGGAAAAAACTTGAAGAGGACGTCCGTCTCGACATCATCGCGCGGCGGACCACTGGTTTTGTCGGAGCCGACCTGGCAAATCTCGTGAACGAAGCGGCACTCCTTGCTGCGCGGAGGGGCAGAAAGGCACTCGCCATGACCGATTTTGAAGAGGCCATCGACAGGGTTATCGCAGGTCCTGAAAGGAGAAGCCGCCTGATCAACGCAAAAGAGAAGGAGATCATCGCCTATCACGAATCCGGACATGCCCTGATCGCCCGGCTGATCCCCGGTTGTGATCCAGTGCACAAGATTTCGATCATTCCCAGGGGACATATGGCTCTCGGATACACATTACAGCTGCCAGAGGAAGATCGCTTCCTCATTTCCCGGAAGGAGTTGATCGACCGCATCTGCGTCCTTCTCGGCGGACGGGTTGCCGAAGAAATCACCCAGGGGGACGTGACGACGGGCGCCCAGAATGACCTCGAAAGAGCGACGCAGCTTGCTAGGCAGATGGTCACCGAGTTCGGCATGAGCGAGAAGCTCGGCCCCATGACCCTGGGCAGGAAGCAGCACGAGGTGTTTCTCGGAAGAGACATCGTGGACGACCGAAATTACAGCGACGAGGTGGCTTTCGCCATCGACCAGGAAATGCGGAGCATCATCGATGGTTGTCACAGCCGGGTAAAAACACTCCTCTCCGAAAACCTCGATCTGCTTCATAAAGTGACGCGAAACCTCCTCGATAGGGAAATCCTTGAGGGAGAAGAGCTGGAAACACTGATCGCCGGAGGGGATCTTCCCCCGCTTTCAGAAAACGGCAGCAAGGCCTCGAAGCCCGCAACGGGGGGTCGTGAGGAAGCGGCAGAAGGGACTGAACCGCTCCCGGGAGGGCGAGGCAATCCGGAGCCGGAACCCGCTGCATGACATCCTTTGGGTTGAAGGGCAATGAAGACGCACGTGACACTCGTGCGTCTTCATTTTTTGGAGAAACCGCAGGAGGCAACGTTTGGGAATTTTCAAGCTGAACTGTCCATGGCCGCCGGCGGGTGATCAGCCCCAGGCGATCGAAGCCCTCTCGCAGGGGCTGGCCAAAGGCTTCCCGATGCAGACGCTGGTCGGAGTGACCGGAAGCGGGAAAACCTATACGGTTGCAAACGTCATCGCCCGTTTCGACCGCCCCGTTCTGGTTCTGGCGCACAACAAGACACTGGCCGCCCAGCTTTATACCGAGTTCAAGACCTTTTTCCCGGAGAACGAGGTCCACTATTTTGTCAGCTACTACGATTACTATCAGCCAGAAGCCTACGTCCCGGCCCATGATCTCTACATCGAAAAAGACGCTTCGATCAACGAACGGATCGAGAGATTGCGGCTCGCCACAACCAAGGCCCTTATTGAAAGGCGGGACGTCATCGTTGTCGCGAGCGTGTCATGCATCTACGGACTTGGGAAGAAGAAGGCCTACGAAGAAGCGGTCTTCGGCTTCAAGGTGGGAGAGCAATGGACGCGGAGAGATTTTTTCCAATCCCTCCTGGGAAACTATTACCAGAGGAACGATTCCGTTCT
>JAJUIT010000035.1 GCA_029267465.1 Synergistaceae bacterium | reverse complement strand
GAACTTGCTGAAGAACTCGACGTACTGGAGGCGCAGGGAATGGACGAAAGCCCCCAGAACGTTGATCGCCAGGCTGAAAATGTTGCCCACGACAAAAAGGATCAGGGCAAGGATCCAGCCCACATACGGAACTCCCTCGGAGATCATCTTGGCAAGCAGGTTGATGATCAGCCCGATGGCGGCACCCGATAGCCCAAGAGCCAAAAGGCGGCTGTAACTGAGGGTATCCCCAAGGTAGGAAGTGATCCCGTAAAGGCTGAGCGCTCCCGAGAAAGCCTTCCCAAGGATCCCCTTCTTGGTCCTCCCCTGGGTCAAGAACAGGGTGACCGCTCCCGCAATTGAAAGACCTTTTGCGAACATCCCCATCCAGGCGGGGGCCTTCCCGATCATAACGAGGAAAAGGAGGGCAACGCCGTTGAGCAAAAGGATCCAGCCTCCGCGGTCGGCAAAGGCCTCCAGGTAGGATTTGCGCCGGAGGGCATCCCAAAAGGCGATGCAAAGCCCGAAAATCAGTTGGATGAACCCCAGGGTAAGGCAAACTCCGAGGTAGGTCATCGGATCGTTCATCGGATCCCAGACAACCAAACGGTCTCTGAGCGGACGAAGGAAATGGAGGAAAGCAAAGCTGTCGATCGTGTTGGCGAGCCAAGAGCCCGTCAGGGCGCCCATGACGATCGTGGAAAGGCCGCAAATGAACATGACGACAAGTAGCTTCCTAAGGTTGCCGCCGACGGGGAATTTGAGAAGCACCCACCCGAGCAGGGCCGACAGGATGATCCCAAAGCCCGCGTCTCCGAGACACATGCCAAAAAAGACGTAGAAGAAGGGAGCCATCATGAGCGTCGGGTCGACACCACCGTACGTCGGGACGCCGAACATGTTCGTGAGGGGTTCGCAGGGTGAAGCCCAGGCTGGGTTTTTGAGCAGGGATGGGGCCACTTCCCCCTCTTCGGGAGCCTTGACTGTTTTTTCGGAAAGGGAGCTGAACGGTTCCAGCTCTTTTTCGATCATCTTCAGGGATTCCGCAGGGGCCCAGAAACGAATGAAATGACTCTGTTCGGTCCTCTCGCTCGAATCAAGGGCCTCGTAACGCCCCCTCATCACGCTCCAATAATCCGACAGGGCCTGTACACGGCTCAGCCATTCCGCGGAAAGCGCCCTCGCCTCGGCCTGCAGGTCGGTTTCCCTCTTCGCTAGGAGTTCTTTCCGTGTTTCCAGCCTGGCGATTTCCTCCCCGACGGCGCCAGAAAGATCCCTTGGAAGATCGATCCGGTTGAAAGAGACTTCCGCGCAGATCGAGGCCACCTTCTCCTCGTTTTCACGAAGGTAAACGAGAGCCGCCTTTGCATCCTTGTCCTTCTCGGGGTTGTTGATCCGGACAAACAATTCCCCTTCTTTTCCTACTTGAGCCGAAAAGGCCAGCTCAAGCCGGTCGACCTGGTCTGCCGGCAAGGTGCCAAGAATTCCCTTGACTCTTTCTGTCCCGGTTGTGAAAAAGAACAGGGGTTGGGGAAGCTCGCCAAAGGATCGCAGAATCGCTTCCAATCCCGCGGTCTGCGAAAGTTCCGTTCGAATTTCGACAAACTGCCTTTCCAGGCTGCGAAGGTGAAGGATCAGTTTCTGAAAATCTGTTTCGTTTGACCAGGATTCGAGCTCGCTCATCGAATACTGGGGTTTTTCAGCCAGGACTCTCGAGAGGAAACCGGCTTTTCCTTCCTGGTAGGTTTCCAGGAAACGCAAGGCGAAGCGCGCATCGGCCAGCAGGTTGTCATAGCGCTTGAGCTCTTCCGATGCCGTTGCCCCCCCTGCCTTCTCAGAAGCGCTTTCGGGACCTCCCCTGATGATCTCGCAACACCCGAGGCGCTGCAGGGACGCTACCACCCGATCCGTCACGGATCGATGCAGGGCAAGCTCGACCTTCTTCATCTCAACTAAGGCCATATTTTGCCGTCACCTCTTTCACCAGCCAGGTCGCCACTTCTTCCACCCGCGACTTGCGTGCCTGGACGAAGGCTTCCGTCTGCTTCTTCCCTTCGGCCCGGATCGTTTCGGCGCGCTTCTCCGCTTGCGTTTCCGCCTCGGCGATTTCCTGGCGGAATTTCTGGTGCAGTTCCTGCTTCGCTTCCTTTATCCTTTTTTCACTTTCGGAACGCGCGTCGGAAACAAGACGAGAGGCTTCGGCTTTTGCCTGCTGTATGATTTTTTTAGCGCTTTCTTCTGCCTGCCTTATTTCTTCAGCCAAACTAGCCGCCATTGCTTTCACCTCCCTTGCGAACCATTTTAAAAAAATGCATTCTACAATACACAGAAAAATTCACCCTGAGTATTCTAATCGGCAACGGAATATTGTGTCAATTGTCACAATCGGCGGGAAAAATGGGAAATTTGTTCGATTCAATCAAAAAAGGGAGGCTTTCTCAGCCTCCCCCGGGATTCTAATGGAGCGGACAACGGGATTCGAACCCGCGACCCTCGGCTTGGGAAGCCGATGCTCTACCAGCTGAGCTATGTCCGCATCTGCGGTGGATATTATATCGACGAGGTCCTCCTTTGGCAAGGCGAATTTTCCGAAATCGCCCGAAATCCCCGGATCTCCCTGCATGTTCGCTGCAGCTTTCTCTCGAAGCTCTTCACAAAGGACATCGCAAATCTTTGCTCCTTTTTCGTGAAGGTCGGGCTTGTCATTACGTTTTAAAGGGATTATCATATAAAAACAGTTATTGATCTGGAGGGTTGTCAAATGTGGACACTTGACGATGGTATCGCCAGGTTAAAAGAATCCGGGACAAAGATAACGGCACAGCGGATCGCCATCCTGAAACGCCTGGAAGGGCGAAAGGATCATCCTTCCGCCGAGCAGATCTACCATGAACTCAAGAAAGATTTTCCGACCATCTCCTTTGCCACGATCTACAGCACGGCGCAGCTTCTGGCCGAAAAAAACCTCGTCCAGATTCTAACGATCGACGACAAAAGGGTCTACTATGACCCCAATCCCGAGCCCCACGGACATTTCCGCTGCACGGCCTGCGGGCATATCGAGGATTTCCCGATCACGGAATCGTTGCTTGAAATGCTGAAGATGGGACAGGATTCAACGATTTCAAGCGTCCAGCTGTACATGTACGGGTTGTGCCCCAGCTGCAACGTCCGGTGAGTACGCTTCTAAAGGGATGATCCTCTTTTTTTCGGGGGCGGTTGCGCTCCTTGTCGTCGCAATTGCGCTGGGGCTTCAGGCAGGCCGGCTTAAAAACAGGCGGGTAAGAAAATTTTTCTGGCTTTGCCTCGCTTCAGGGCTTTTTGTTTCAGCGCTTTTCCTTGGGTGGGCCGGGAGATGGTGGCTAGCTGCAGGTCCACTTGTTCCTCTTTTCCTGCTCCTCCTCCTGAGGATCCGTTTCCCCTTCCTTTTTGACGGGGCTGCCTCTCCCGAAAAGCAGGACGCAATGGAAATAGAAAAGGAAAAAAGCGAAAAACCGGAAAGGGTATAATTGAATCATGAAAACAGAGGCTGCCTATCCAAAAATAGCACTGCCACTTCTTCAAAAGGTCCTGATAAGCCTTGTTCTCCTATGCGGATTCGTACTCAACCCGGCGTCAGCCCAGGCTGAGACACCACAGTTCCTATATTCGATCCTCCTTCCTTTCCAGGTGGGCGGAACCGTGAAAGTCATCCTTCCGGACGGATCGGAACAGCCGATCGGAAGGGTCGAGATGCTCCCGGAAAAAACTCGATGGCCTGCCTACACGGCAACCCGTTGGGGAACCCCGGGAACCGTTGCCGCTTCTGCCGTCAATGCGATTCACCTTTTGATCGACATCGAAAAGGGCCGAGGCAGAACGCTCAGCTTGCTCCCCTCCGAAACCATTGCTCCTGCCGCGGGACCGGGGAGTGCCCTTGTTATCATGGGGAAGGGAGGATACGGACTTTTTGGTGGATGGGCCCCACCAGTGGGTTCGCCGGTGACCGTGATTTCTGCTTCCGGGGAAGAACGCCCGCTGAATGGGGGATCTCTTCCTCAGGAGGGAGAAACCCTCCGGATCGAAGTGAACAGCCGCTGCTCCCCCTACATGATCGAGATTGAAAACCGGCCCGGCGGCAGGGTGTTTGCCTGGTCCAGGTCCGTTGAACAAAGCGGCGTGATCGCCAGGGTCATCCGGCCCGTTCGGGGAGTCGGCCGTTTCGAGGGGACCCTTTTCCAATCCGTAGGACGGCTCAGGGCGAACCACCCCGGCGTGATCGACATCAGCACATCGCCCGAGGGGGCAATCGGGGGGTTCCAGATCATCCCCTTCAATCATGCCCATTCAGCGGAAATGGAAGGAGCATGGCAAAGGACCCAATGGCTGATCATTGATTCTCCTGACGGCAAAACTCCCCTTACCGGGCGTCCTCCGCTCTTCGGGGGAATCCTCGTCCCCGGGCCCCGCGAGACGGAACGTCTTTGGGATCTCTGGTCCACTTACGGCAGGAGACCGCTCGTCCTTTGCCGGATCGACGGCGGCCCCTGGACAAGGCTGCCTGAGGTGGTCGGCAGACAGGACCATGCCCTGGAGAACGTGACGCATCTCCGAATCTATTTTCCTGTTGTAGAAGAGCCGAACCTCTGAAACCTTGAACCCGGGAAAAAGAGGATGCACCGGTGTTGTCCGGTGCATCCTCTTTTTTAATTTCCCTCCCGTTTTTTCTTCCTACTCCACAGTCACGCTTTTCGCAAGGTTCCTCGGCTGGTCAATCTCGCATCCCCTCAGCCTTGCCATGTGATAAGCAAACAGCTGCAGGGGAACCACCGTGAGAAACGGAGTCATTTCTTCGTCCGTCCATGGAACGCGGAGGACATCGTTCGCGTGGCGTGAGATCAGTTCATCTCCATCCGTTGCAACCGCCAGGATCGGGGCTTTCCTGGCCTTGGCTTCCTGAATGTTGGAAAGGGTCTTCTCGTAAAGCCCGTCCCGAGGAATGACGACCATAACCGGGACGGCCGCCTCAAGAAGGGCGATGGGTCCATGCTTCATCTCGCCGGCCGCGTAGGCCTCCGCGTGAACGTAGGAAATTTCCTTAAGCTTTAACGCGCCTTCCAGGGCGACGGGGAAGGACATCCCTCTTCCCAAAAAGAGAAAATCCTTCCGGTCTGCATATTTCTCCGCAAGTGCGCGGACGGAGTCTTCTCTTTCTAGAGTGACCTCAACCTTGTAGGGCAACCTCAGCATTTCTTCAAGAAGACGGTTCCCTTCCGCGGCCGACAGTGTTTCTCTCAAGCGCCCCAAATACAGGGCAAAAAGGTACAAGGCTGCAATCTGTCCCATAAAGGTCTTGGTGGCCGCCACCCCGATCTCGGGCCCCGCTTTCAAAAGCAGGACATCGTGGACTTCCCGGGCTAGCGTAGATCCACGGACATTGGTCACCGCAAGGCAGTGGGCTCCCTGCGAACGGGCCAGGCGGCAGGCTGCGAGGGTGTCTGCGGTTTCCCCGGACTGCGAAACGAATACCGCGAGCGTTTCCGTATCGGCCCTCAGCTGGCGGTACCGGTACTCCGAAGCGATGTCGACCTTCACTTCGAGATCCGTCCATTTTTCGAGGACTCTTTCGGCAACCAGGGCAGCATAATAGGAGGTCCCACAGGCCACGATGTGAAGCTTCCTCCAGGATTGGGCCAACTCCTTGTCCCAGGCAAGCTCGGGGGAAAGATCGACTTTCCCGTTTTCCACCCTCCCCTTGAGAGTCGTTCGGAGAACCGCCCCCTGTTCATGGATTTCCTTGAGCATATAGTGGGGGTAGGCCGCCTTCTCCGTCATGGAGACTTCCCAGTCGATGGTGGAAATGCTCTTCTCCACCCGTTGCCCGTCGCTTGCCCACACCTGGATGCCGTCCCTCGAAACGGCAGCGATTTCCCCTTCTTCCAGGTACACCACCTGGCGGGTATAAGGCAGGAGGGCAGGAACATCCGATGCGCAGAATCCCTCTCCTTCCCCGATCCCCAGGATGAGCGGGGAGCCTTTCCTGAGGCAGTAAAAGGTCCCATCGATCTCCCGATTCATGATCGCAAGAGCGTAGGATCCCCGCAATTTTTCGGTGAGTTTCACCAGGGCATCCAGCATGTCTTTTCGGTAGAGGCGTGCCAGAAGCTGCACGATGACCTCGGTGTCCGTTTCCGAAGTGAAGGGTACCCCGGCCGCTTCGAGTTCTTCCCGCAAATCCAGGTAATTCTCGATGATCCCGTTGTGGACGAGCACGAAATTCCCGCAATCGTCACAATGCGGGTGGGCATTGTCCACGGAAACGCCACCGTGGGTGGCCCACCGCGTGTGACCTATCCCCTGGCAGCCTTCAAGCCGCCTTTCCGCGACAAGGCGCGCCAAATCGGCCACCTTGCCAACCTCTTTGATGACTTCAAGGCGCCCATCGCTCTTCACGGCCAGGCCTGCGGAGTCGTAACCCCGGTACTCCAACCTCTTCAATCCTTCCAGAAGAACGTCCGGGGCATTTCGCATGCCCACATAGCCAACGATTCCGCACATATTCCTTTTCTCTCCTTTGGTTACTCATGGGGAGACCCGGCCTTTGTCCCGCAAATCGCTTCGCGGTTTTGTAGCCGGGCTTCAACGGGCCTCTCTCACCAAGGCCCCGGGGTATCCGCCGAATTTTCGATTCGCCCCGACCTCGTCAACTGGCTTCGCCAGTTCAGGCGCTTCCAACAGCACGCAAACGGTTCAGAACACTTCAGTCATTCCATTCCTCCTTCCTGACGATGTTTAGGATGGCTTCCCGGAGCTCACTGTCATGCAAAGCCAGGGTTACCGTCGCCTTCAGCCACCCTAGCTTCGTTCCACAGTCCAGCCTCTTCCCGCGATACAGGAGGCCGTAGACGGGTTCTTCCGCCAGGAGGGCCTGCAAGGCGTCCGTCAGCTGGATCTCCCCGCCGACTCCTGCCCGGACCGAGCGAAGGCACCCAAAAATCGCGGGGCTGAGAAGATACCGGCCGATGATGGCATACCTGCTTGGGGCCTTCCCCGGGGCGGGCTTCTCCACCAGGTTCGTGATCCGGAAAACGCCCTCCCCGCTAGGGTACCCCTCGACGATCCCGTATCGGGAGGTTTCTTCCCAGGGGACCTCCTCGAGGGCCAGAACCGATCCCCCGAGGGACTCATGAACCTCGGCCAGCTGCCCGAGGACCGGTTGATCCGAAAGGATGACGTCATCAGGGAGAATGAGCCCAAAAAAAGAATCGTTGAAGCAGGGTTCGCCGCAAAGCACGGCATGCCCCAACCCTAACGGCTCGGACTGTCTCACGTAGGCAATTCGGGCCATCTCCGAAATCCTGGCCATTTCGTCCCTGAGGCCGAGTTGCCCCCTTCTTTCCAGCAGATTCTCAAGCTCAAGCGAACGGTCAAAATAATCCTCGATCGACCGCTTGCTCCTTCCCGTCACGAAAACGATATCCCGGCAGCCTGAGGAAACCGCTTCCTCCACTCCATAATGAATGATGGGGCGATCGATCAGGGGAAGCATCTCTTTGGGAATATCCTTGGTCGCAGGCAAAAACCGAGTTCCCAGTCCGGCGACAGGGAAAAGGCATTTTTGAAGCGGGTTCCGGAATCGCATCGGGTTAGCCCCTCCTCTCCGGAGACGATTCGGCTCCCACCGCACGGATCGTTTCCAGGATCTGGTCCGTAATTTCCGAAAGTAGCGATTCTTCCCTGGCCTCCACGAGGATCCGGACAAGCGGTTCCGTACCAGACATCCGAACGAAAACACGCCCCTTGTCTCCAAGTCTTTGCTGGCAATCCCTAATCGCCTTCTGAACTCGCTCGCTCTCCAGAATCCCCGACTTCGTTTCAACACGGAAGTTTCTCAGGAGTTGGGGAAACCGTGCAAAGCGATCTACCAGAGTATCCAGGTCCTCTCCCAGTTCTTCGCAGGCCTTCAGAAAATTGAGCGCCGTGCAGAGTCCGTCCCCTGTATGGACGTGCTGGTACAGGATAATATGTCCCGACTGTTCTCCTCCCAGCCTTGAATTGCTCTTCTTCATCCCCTCCAGCACGTAGCGGTCGCCGACCGGGCACCTCGTCAGGGGAATCCCGATTTCCGAGAGACGCTCTTCAAGCGCCATGTTGCTCATAACCGTTGAAACGACGCCGGATCCAAGGGTGCCTTTCTTCTGGAGCCAGCGGGCAAGGACCCAGAGAAGAATGTCCCCGTCAATGATCCTTCCCTTTGAATCCGCCAACAGGACACGGTCTGCGTCCCCATCCAGCGCAATTCCGAAGTGGGCCCCGCTGACTGAGATCGCCCTGGCAAGGTGCGGCATGTGCATGACTCCGACCCCTTCGTTGATGTTCAAGCCGTCCGGGCTGTTCCCAACCATCCGGACATCCAGCCCGCATCCCGAAAAAAGTTCGCCGGCGATCAAACTTGCCGCTCCGTTGGCGCAATCGATGACGGCAACTTTACCGGAGAGCCATCCTTCGCCGAATAGCCCCTTGAGCCAATCGAGATAGCGCAGAACGGACTCGGGCGATTGCCTGACGACGCCGATCGAGGCTCCCGAAGGCCTCCACTCGTCCATCAGGGGATCTCCGAGGTATTCCTCGATCGCTGCCTCGTCGTCATCGCTCAGCTTGTATCCCTTGGAGTCGAGAAACTTGATCCCGTTATACTCTGCGGGATTGTGCGAGGCACTGATCACTGCACCCCCATGGATCCCCATGTTTCGGACCGTGTAGCTGACGCCGGGAGTGGGGATCACACCTAGGCTGAGGACGTCCGCACCCGCTGAGGTCAGGCCCGCCGAAAGAGCGGCTTCGAGCATGCACCCGGACCTTCGGGTATCCCTGCCCAGCGCTACCGTGGGCCGCGGTATTCCCCTTTCTGTCATGAAAAGGACAAAAGCCCGTCCCAGGCTCAAGGCCATTTCTGGGGTCATCAGCCCTCTGTTTGCAATATCCCTGACGCCATCCGTGCCAAACAGGCAACGAATTTTTCCGGTCTCAGACATCACCGACTTCACCTCATCCTTTTCTCCGTTAGGGGGTTACGGTGTATAAAACCACGCGTTCCGGCTCGACTTTCAAAACCCGGACATCCTTTGAGAGAACCCTGACCTGGACCGGAACCACAATTCTTTTTGAAACCAGGTTTGTCACATCGACGTAGGCTTCCACCAGGGGTTCGTTCAGGTTCTGAAAAGCGCTGCTTCCCGATTCTGAAACCACCTGGACAGCCACCGATGAGGGGACCGCCTTCCACGAGGAATAGAGGCTCTTTCCCTCCACTTTTACCGGGATTTTCAGCCTCAGGGAACCCGTCCCGTTGTCAAGAGGGCGAACGACAACGGAAACTTTGATCTTTCCTGACCCGAGCAGCTTTATCTGCCCTTCTGGAAGGACCGGCTCCGTTTCGAAGGTTTTATCCTGGGCAAGTCCCGTCACATCGATGGGTTTGGTCTCCAGGTGTCCCAGTTTTTCTAGAACGGACCTGGCTCCGACAACCTGCACGGCTGAAGGCTGAGGCACCGTTTCCTCGATTCGATATCCTGCTTCTGGGACACCCGATACGGTCGGCACCACCTGGATCTCCTTTTTCTCCACGTCCTTGACCAAAATCGCCTTTAGCCGTATTTCCCTGGGATAAAGATCCGCACCCCTTGGCAGGCTTTCCCCTTTTCCAGTCCTTGGCTTGACTTCCAGCGTGATCTCCTCTCCTGAGAGGACTTTTGCCGGAGTGGCCTGAAGGAACACTTCATTCAGGCCCGAAAGGACGTTTTCCGGTCCCCGGAGTGTGACTTCAGAGGGGGTTACCTCAAGCTTTTCCACGAGGACATCCTCTGGGAACTCCCCTTCCCAGACGATTCTCACGGGCAAAACTTTTTCGATCAGGCGGGAGAGTTCAACCGTCACCTGCTCCGGCCTGACCGAGACCAGTCTGACTCCGGGAGGAAGGAGTACACGAACCGGCAATCGGTACTTGCCGCCTTCAAGTCCCTTGAGATCGACTGCGCATTCCATTTTGTCGAGTTCCAGGCTTTCAAAGATTTTCCGGTTGGCAGCGATCCTGACCTGCACTTCCCTTTCCCCACCCAGGATGGAAAACCCCGGAGAGGCATTCTGGTAGTTGACCTTGAGACGCAGGGTCCGGTTGACTTCATATCCTCGATCACCGGAAACGTAAAACCACATGAGCAGGGCGACGATAAACGCGACCCCTCTAAGAAACATTTTCGAGGAAAGCAGGCTTTCGACACTCTTAAAGGCCATCTTGGCCTTCCTCCCGCCACAAAGCCTTGATTTCTTCCCGAAGCTGATCCCACAAACCTTTTGGACCTTCCATGGCCATAAAGTAATGGTAAACCAGCCGATGAATCTGGTCTTCCTTTAATCCCCGGGAAAGGTGTCCATTTGTGGCAAGGGCCACTTCTCCCCGTTCCTCGGAAACAACCAGGGCAATCGCGTCTGAAACTTCGGTAACGCCGAGTGCAGCCCTATGCCTCGTTCCGTACCACCTTGACAGGTCGGTGTTGGACGTTAAGGGCAGATAGCAAGCGGCGGCCACGATGACATTCCGATCGATAATGGCGGCGCCGTCATGAAGAGGATTGTTCGGCCAGAAGATCGAGACGATCAATTCCTGTGAGATCTCGGCGTTCAATCGGACTGCAGAGCGCCAGACATCCGCCAGGCCCGTCTCTCTCTGGAAGACGAGGATCGCCCCCTGACGCTGGTCCCGGAGAAAAGAGATGGCTCTCGTGACATCGTCGGCCATCTGTTCCGCACGCTCGATGGCTTTCCGCCGCTTCCAGATTTTTCCCCTGCCCAGCTCTTCCAGCATGCGTCTCAATTCCGGCTGAAACACAATGGGAATCGCGATAAAAATGGCTCCCAGCGCCCTCTCCAGCAGCCAGGAAAGAGCCTTCAGATCAAAGTACTTGGACACCGCAGCTGTTGCCCCAATGACCAGAATCCCCTTGACTAGCTGCATCGCCCGGGTATCGACCATCAGGAGCAAAACCCGGTAAAGGATAAAGGCCACGATGAAAATGTCAAGCAGATCCTGCCATCGGAAGTTTTCCAGCATGGATGCCTCCTTCGGAAAGCCTCGTCTCTCAAGGTGAATCCTGAAGGATTTTCGGGGATTCTTCCCTCGCTTAGTTTATCTCAATTCTTTTCTAGAAGCCCGTTCAATAACCCCTTAACTTTCTAAGTAGAGCCATGTTTCCCGCGTCACCAACCCCGTCTTTAGGGGTTTCGAGGATCAAGGGCACATTTTCCCACCGGTCGTCATTCAGGATCATGGAAAAAAGCTTCAAGCCCACTTCTCCATCCCCTAGATGCTGGTGACGGTCGCGCTGGCTTCCCCGTCCAGCCCTCGAATCGTTCAGGTGCCAGCAGCCGATTCTGCTGAGACCGAAGGTTTTCTCCAGACCTCTTGCGAAGTGTTCGTAAGACGATCGTTCACGGAATTCGTAGCCTGCGGCAAACAGATGGCAGCTATCCAGACAGAGTCCCAGGCGCTCGTCCCAGTCTAGCCCTTCCAGGACTTCCCTGAACAATTCGAGCCTGGCGCCGAGGACTGTTCCCTGGCCCGCCATTGTTTCCAGAAGGATCTTCACTTGCATGTGGCTCGTCTTCGCCAGCACGAACCGCAACCCTTCCCTGAGGTTCTCCACCCCCCTTTCTTCCCCAACCCCAAGGTGTGCCCCCGGGTGAAGCACCAGATCTCCGATTCCCAGCTGGTCGCACCGGTCTAGCTCCCCGATCAAGGCCTCTACGCTTTTTCGTCTCTGATCCCCTTCCGATGCCAGGTTGATCAGATAGGACGCATGGGCAACGACCTTCCTGATTCCGCTTTCCCGTAAAGCCTTCAGGAATGAAATTCCCTGCGAGGGCAGAATGGAGGGGGCCTTCCACTGGAGCTGGTTTTTTGTGAAAATCTGAATCGCCTCACAGCCAAAGGCCTTGCCGCGCTCGATCGCCTTGAGGAACCCGCCCGAGATTGAAACATGCAGTCCAATCAGCGACACGGGGTTTCCTCCTGAGTCTCTCTCAAGACCCTGCCGAGCTGCCAAAGGATCCTGGCTGTGGCCCCCCAGACCCGGTGAGCTCCGGGTAGCTCGAACACGGGGTAAAGGACCTGTACCGTCCTGTGCTTCGCCCATTCCAGGCGGGGCGGAGAAAGGAACTCCTCCACTCTGGGGAGCAAGATTTCATCCACCTCATTCGGGTCTACGCGGGGAAAGGAAACCGCTCCGGCTTCCTGGAAAGCAAGCACCGGCTGGATCTCGAAATCGCTGGTATAGGCATATTCCCTTTCCAGCATCCCAATCAGACGGATCCGCGCCGGATCAAGTCCGATCTCTTCCTTCGCCTCGCGAACAGCCGTTTCAAAAGGTCCTCGGTCGCAGGGTTCCCTTCTTCCGCCGGGAAAAGCGATTTCCCCGGGATGACGGTTCAGGTGCCTCGGACGCCGGATCAGCAAGATCCGGGTATCTTCTTCAGGGCCGCAAAAAAGGACAAGCACCGCGCTTTGGCGGAACTTCCCCTTGGTCCGAATCTCTTCCCAGTCCGGGCAATCCGCCGGGATTTCTTCTCGTAGCCTTTTTTCCCAGAGCATTTTCCTCCCCTTGCAGGGCTTACCTGACGGTGACCTTGCCGTGATAGACCAGACCGCGGGATCCATCCACCGTGACAAACATCCCGTCTTCAAGAAGTTTCAGGGCATCCGTCGCCGAAACCACACAAGGAATGCCCATCTCAAGAGCAAGAATGGCGGCATGGCTCGTCAGTCCGCCCTCTTCACAGATGATCGCCGAGGCCTTCCGAATGGCATCCACGTAATCCCGGTCCGTTTGACGCGTCACAAGCACGGCTCCTGGGCGCATCTTGCTTCGTACTTCGGCTGCCGTGGTACCCTTAACCACGGGTCCGTAAGCTTCTTTTCGAACGAGAGAAATCCCCTTCACGACAATCCTGCCGACCGTGTGAACCCGGACCATATCCGTCGTTCCCGCAATGCCGGTCGGCAACCCAGAGGTCACGACCACGATATCCCCTTCCGAGGCCATCCCTTCCGCCAGGGTTGCCAAAAGCCCCGATTCCACCATCTCGCGTTCTTCAGCGTGAGTCTTTCCAGTCAGGATCGGAACGACTCCCCATACAAGGGCGAGTTCCCTCCAGGTGCCGCGTTCCGCGGTTACCCCCGCTATCGGACAACCGGGCCGGTACTTGCTGACCATTCTGGCCGTGCTTCCACTCTGGGTCAGGGAAAGGATGACCTTCGCCTGCATCTGTTCCGCGATCGTCACAGCCGCGTGGCTTACGGCATCGGGAACGGTCTGGGAAGCCACCGGAGGAAGGGAAGAAGGTCTTTGCCATACACGGATTTCTTTCTCTGTTCTGGCGATGATCCGCGCCATGGTTTCCACCGCCTGGACCGGGTATGCACCTTTCGCGGTTTCCCCGGATAGCATTACCGCGTCCGCTCCATCCAGAACCGCGTTCGCGACGTCGTTCACTTCTGCCCGTGTCGGCCTCGGGTTCCGGATCATCGAATCCAGCATCTGGGTCGCCACAATGACCGGTTTTCCCTGCGACCTGCCCAAGTCAATCATGCGCTTCTGGATCAGCGGCACCTCTTCGGCCGGGAGTTCTACCCCCAGGTCTCCACGTGCCACCATCAGTCCGTCGACGACTTCGACGATCTCCTGCAGGGAAGCAACGGCCTCGCTTGTCTCGATCTTTGCGATGATCTTCATGGATCCGCCCATTTCCTCCATGACGCGGCGGACCTCCATGATGTCGTCCCGGGTTCGAACGAAAGAAACGGCGATGTAGTCTAGGCCGTGCTCGAGTCCCCAGCGGATGTCTTCCCGGTCTTTTTCGGTCAGCGTCGGGATTTTCAACTTTGCTCCCGGGAAACTGACGCCTTTCTGCTCTCCCAGTTCTCCACCGACGAGCACTTCCATCAACAAATCGGTCTCTCCCGCTTCGAGAACCTTCAAATGCAGGCTCCCGTCATCGATAAAAACATCCTGGCCCCTTTTTAGCTCCCTGCAGACCTGGGGATGGCTGATCGAGACCTGGTTCTCAGTCCCCATCCCTTCTTCGGCGACAAACCGGAAGAGCTGCCCCCGCTCAAGGGTGACGGGAAGACCTTTGACAAGCCTGCCTGTACGGATTTCGGGCCCCTTTGTATCGAGGATCGTCGCAATCGGAGTTCTCAACTGTTGCTCAACGGTTCGTATGTTCTCGAGATTTTCCCCGTGGCTCTCGTACGAGCCGTGACTGAAGTTCAGCCGGGCGACATTCATTCCGGCCTTGACCATTTCGGTGAGCGTCTCCCTGGAGCGACAGGCAGGCCCCAGCGTGCAGACGATCTTAACCTTTTTCATCATGCAACCTCCCGCAAAGGATTTTCCCATGCTTGGTGTAGATTTCAGCCGCCCCCCTGATTTTCATCGCCGAAGTGTGTTCGGTGAACTGAGAAATCCAGACCTCTCCTGCATCAAGCTTCTCGGTATGGCTAAACTTCGTTTCCTGGCCTCTCGTAAGTCCGATCACCGTGACGCCGTTTTCCATGGCCTTGATTACAATGTAGTCACTAAGGACAGACGTGATCTCTCCCGCTTCTTCCCTCATGAAAGTTCCCCCCGTTTTGAAGAATTGTTAAAGGATGACTTCAAGCCTTCCCCCGGAAAGACTCGTCAAGCGCTCCGCAAGGGAAGCTTCCGGTTTCACCCGGATCTCCTTCAGGCGGATGACTGTCATCGAATTTTCCTCAAAGTACTCGACGATCACAGGGGAAGTCCCGGCGTGTCCCTTCAGCTCTCGGCAAAGCGCCTTGAAGGGCAGTGGGCCTGTTTCGCCTTTTAGCCGAATCCTGACAAACGGTTCCTGGGATGTCTCGATCTCCGACAGAGGAATGATCTCGTCTGCAACCATCGTGATTCCGCCCCGATCCTGGATTTTCCCCCGGGCGAAAAAGACTTTTCCCGGATCCAGGATGCTCTTGACCGTCTGCCAGAGTTTCGGGAAGCAGACCACTTCCAGCCGACTCTCCGTATCTTCGAACTCCAGGATCCCCATCAGGTCCCCTCGTTTCGTCGTCTTCTCCTTAAAGCTGACGAGAAGGCCCCCCACGGTCGCCTGGCTTTCATGGGCTTTCCAGAATCGCAGGTCGGCAATCCGGCAGGTCGAAAACCTCGCGATCCGCTCCTCCTCCTTCTCCAGCGGATGCCCCGAAATGAAAAGCCCCAGGACTTCCTTCTCCAAGTCCAGGGCCTCTAGAAGCGTAAAATCGTCGCACTCCCCCATCACCGGTTCCTGCTGGGGCAATTCCTCCACCAGTGTCAACAGGGATCTCTGGGCTCCGTCGCTCTGTTTTTTTTGCACGCGGTCGATCATCAACGGCAAATTCTCGAGCAGTTGTTTCCGATTCTGATGCAGTCCGGAAAAGGCCCCTGCCTTGATTAGATTCTCAATCACGCTGCGGTTGACGATCCGGAGGTCAACCTTGTTCAGGAAATCCCACAGAGATTTGAACGTCCCTTTCGACTGCCTCGCCGTCAGGATAGCCTCCACGGCGGTTTCTCCCGCCTTCGCTACTGCCTTGAGCCCGAAGCGGATAACTCCTCCCACCGCGGAGAAAGCGGCTCCTGACTCGTTGATGTCCGGGGGCAGAACCTGGATCCCTGCGTTTCTGACTTCCCTGACATACCGTGCAAGGACATCCATCCTGGCACCAATCTGGCTTGACAGGAAAGCTGCCAGGAATTCCGCCTTGTAATGCGCTTTTAGATAGGCGGTCTGGTAACTGATCAGGGCGTAAGCCGCGCTGTGGGATTTGTTGAAGCCATAGCCGGCGAACTTCTGGATGAGGTCGAAAAGGGATTCTGCCGTTGTTCGTTCGACTCCGTTGCTGAGGCAGCCGTCCACGAATTTTTTGCGCTGCTGCTCCATCACTTCCATCTTCTTCTTCCCCATCGCCCGCCGAAGAAGATCCGCTTCCCCAAGGGAGAATCCTGCCAGAGTCGCAGCGATCTGCATCACTTGCTCCTGGTAAAGGATGACCCCGTAGGTTTCCTTGAGGACAGGCTCGAGCAAAGGGTGCGGGTAGACGACCTCCGATCGGCCGTGCTTGCAGTTGATGAATTGTTCCACCATGCCGCTCTCGAGCGGACCCGGGCGATACAAGGCCAGAATCGCCACAAGGTCCTCGAAGGAATCGGGAAGGATTTTCTTCAGAAGCTGTCTCATCCCGGGAGATTCAAGCTGGAAAACACCCAGGGTGTCGCCTGCCTGAAGCAGGGCAAACGTCGAGGGGTCTTCCAGCGGAAGGGCGTTGATGTCGGGGATTTCTTTCCCATTCAACCGGATGTTCTCGAGCGTGTCCTCGAGCATGGAAAGGGTTCGTAATCCGAGAAAATCCATCTTGACCATGCCAAGTTTTTCGATAGCCTCCATGCCGAACTGGGTGACCACCTGACCATCGCCGATTTTCCGGACGGGGACCAAGTCGGTCACCTCTACCGGGGAAATTACGACCCCTGCGGCATGTTGGGAACAATGGCGGGCAAGCCCTTCAATCTTGCCCGCCACTTCAAGTAGGTTTCGGATCGCGGGTTCCTTCTTCTGAAAGAGGGCCAAGTCCGGGGATTCTTCTAGCGCTTCGGCGATACTTCCAACCCCATCGGGCACGCTTTTCGCCACCCGATTCACATCAGGCAGAGGGATCCCCAGCGCTCGTCCGACATCGCGGATCGCTCCTTTGCTTTTCATCCGGTCAAAGGTGATGATCTGGGCGACGTGCTCGCGGCCGTATTTACGCACAACATACTCAAGGACTTCGTCCCGCCTCTTGTCGGAGATGTCTGTATCGATGTCTGGCATGCTGATGCGCTCGGGATTAAGGAAGCGCTCAAACAGGAGGTTATACCGGATCGGATCCAGTTCGGTGATCTTCAACGCCCACGCGGCGAGAGAACCCGCCGCTGATCCTCTCCCCGGCCCCACGGGAATTCCGCGCGCCTTGGCCGCTCGGATAAAATCGGAAACCACGAGGAAGTACCCGGCGAAACCCATCTTTTTGATAACTCCCAGCTCGTAGGACATCCTGTCACGGTATTCCTGAGGTGGGGAACCTCCCATTCGTTCGT
The DNA here is from genome assembly GCA_029267465.1 of Synergistaceae bacterium. GTDB lineage: Bacteria > Synergistota > Synergistia > Synergistales > 79-D21 > 79-D21. Next base: position 1,898 of record JAJUIT010000035.1, on the reverse strand, counting down.
TCAGACCGTCCCAGGCGTGTCTCTCCAGGTAACTCTCCAGGGTGTCTCCCTCCGGGACTTCAAAGCGGGGAAGCCGGTATACGTTGAATTCCAGTTTGACATCGCATTTTTCTGCAATTTCAAGAGTATTGGTCAGCGCTTCGGGGAGTTCCTTTCCGAACAGAGACCACATCTCCTCCGGAGAGCGCAGGTAGAACTCCGATGCCCCGAACCTGTAGCGGTTGGGGTCATTTACCGTCGCGTTGGTCTGGACACAAAGCAGGATATCGTGCCAGGAGGCATCCGAAGCGTTCAGGTAGTGGGCATCGTTGGTCGCGATCAGAGGGATCCCCGTGCTTTTCGAGATGCGGATGATCGCCTTGTTCACAAGGGCCTGCTCGGGCAGGGCGTTGTGCATGACCTCAAGGAAAAAATTCCCTTTCCCCAGGATGTCCTGATACAGGATCGCCCTCTCCGCCGCCCCCTTCTCGTTTCCCTCAAGGATCAAGGCGGGGATCTCTCCTGCCAGGCAGGCGGAAGAACCGATGAGCCCTCTTGAATAACGGGCAAGAAGATCGTGGTCAATCCGCGGCCGGTAGTAAAATCCGTCTGTGTTTGCAATGGAAACCAGCTTGACCAGATTGTGGTATCCTTCCAGATCCCGGGCCAGAAGGATCAGGTGATTGTTTCCTCCCTTCCGATCTCGGCAGGTATGCCCCAGCGGATCAAGGTAGACTTCGCATCCGATAATGGGCTTGACCCCGGATGCTCGGCATTTTTCGTAGAACTCCACAGTCCCGTACATGGCGCCATGATCCGTTAACGCGACCGCGGGTGATCCCCACTCCGCGACCCTGGCTGCAATCTCAGCACAGCGGATCGCTCCGTCAAGCAGGCTGTATTCGCTATGAACGTGAAGGTGAACAAACGGGTCCTTCATTCCCCCGCGCTCCCTTCTTCAAATCCGCCGATTCCGCTTTCCTGATCATCCGTCCTGACCAGCAGAATTTCCCCGCCAAACCAGCTGAGCATCTCCTCAATCGTTGCATTCCTGTAAGCGTCCCTGGCCGGTTCGGCCTCCGGTCCCGTCTCCTGCTTCCTTTTTCCTGCCTCTGAGTCTTCAGCCTGGTCCCTTCGGAGCCACGGGATCGGATTGGAATCTACCCCGGCAGGAACCGTTTCTATGGCCGGAGTTTCCTTCTCGAGAAACCGGTCCTTCCCGCAACAGAAGGTAAAGGGAATCTCCCCGAGGGCCCCTTCCTTCAGGAAATGGAACCGTCTTCGGTTCCGCTCCAGCCGAATCAGTTCATAGCAGATCCGGTCCCGCGGGGGAAAAACCACCTCGACTCCTCCCTTTCCCGCCAAAACACGGGCAGGGGCAATCGCCGCCACAATTTGCCGGTCTTCCGGATCCCGGCTTTCCAAGAGTCCGATCCAGAAACGGCGAACCGCATCGAAATCCATCGTGGGCAGCGCATTGGCGGACGGTTGAGCTTCCGGGTCAGGCAAGACAGGAAAGGGCCGAGGAATCTTTTCATCCCGGGACGCCGCCTGCACCTGTTGGAGGGGCGTAGAGGCACCCTTCGAGATCGGGCCGGAAGCGAGCGCAGCCGGGCCAAGGCCCTCGAGAAGAAGTCCAGCCAGGACATCGGTCCGCATCCCCGTCCGGGCACGGCTGATCAGCCGGGAAAGGGTGTCGAGACAAGCGCGGAGCCCCTCCAACGTCCAGAAGGGGACTTCACTAAGAAGAAAGGCTCTTTCTTCCCCCGAAAGCTCAAGACCCTCCAGGGCGGTTTCTCCCCATGCTTTCAGGATCCAGAGGTCCCGAAAGATCAGGAACAGGTTTTCCAGAATCCGCTCCATGGATGTTCCCTTCTTCAGGGACTCCATGAGCTCTGAAACCGCCAGGTCAGGCTTGG
>JAJUIT010000105.1 GCA_029267465.1 Synergistaceae bacterium | reverse complement strand
GTTACCCAGGCGGCCCGGACCTACGACATCACTCCTGCGGAGATCGAGGAAGGGCTCGAGGAAGGCTTCAGGGGCATGGAGATCAAGCTGCCCGAAGGAACTTATCTGAGCAATACGAAAGCCAGATCAAGAACCTGCAGGCCAAGGCCGGGGTACTTGTCGCGTTTGTTCGGCTAACTCGCTCAAGAGTAAGGGCACTGCAGGCGAAGCTCGAACGAGAGGGGAAAAAGTCAGCATAAAGCGGATTCGGTCTGCCGAGGCGGAGTTTTACTACAAGCTTCGGAAACGGGCGGGATCGATCAATCCAAGATGGCTTTCAGTCGTTCGAGGAGCTTATCCAGGTAATCTTGCCAAAATGGCATGTCAGGATTGCTTGGCATCGCCTCACCTCTTCTTTTCAGGAATTCTGCATTAGGGGCCTTAAACCACTGAAAAGTGGGGAAAACCTGGCGGTCTAGTTCAAAAAACCCTGGCACAAGCTTTTCCCGTCCTGAGGGACCGCATCAACTGCCCTCGCCCCATGAGCCAGACACTCAACTAACACAGTATTTATCGCCCTTGACAAGGATTTGCTTCGTTGTAATGAGAAGGTGTATCATCTTTTTCGTCAGAGGAAGCATTCAAAAAGCAAAGTGCAGGCGCACGTAGAAAGAAAAAGCCCCCGGCTGCGTCACGAGAACGCCCCGGGGCAAAACCCTTTCTAAGGAGGTATTTTCATGAGCCTGGAGTTCGACGAGCAGCTTTCCTACCTGCAAAAACCGAAGCGGGAAGAAATTTCGGACGAGCATTTCGCGGTGTTCGAAAAAGCGGTGGAAACCATGGAGAAGAACTGGGGGTTCATCAACAACCTGTTCAAGGTGCTTCCCCTAAACGCGGCCCAGTACATCGGCTTTCTCGATTTCAAGGCCTCGCTGTTCAACCCGAAAACGTGCTACCTGAGCGACGCCGACAAGGAGATGATTGGCCTCGTCGTGTCCTCCACCAACGGCTGCAGCTACTGCCTGACCACTCACAGCGACTACCTCAGGGGCATATGCGGGGATCCTGCGTGGGTGGACCAGCTTACCTACAATTACCGGGCAGCCAAGCTGACGGAGAAGCAGCGGGCGCTGTGCGACTACGCCTATTTCGTCACGGTGTATCCCCGGGAGATCACGAAGGAGCAGGTGGACAAGCTCCGGGCGGTCGGTTTCGACGATCACGAGATCCTGGAGGCGGCCTTCGTCGCCGGGTTCTTCAACTACACCAACCGCTGGGTAAGCACCATCGAGCCCATCGCAAACCCAGGCCACTACAGCCACAATCGCTGAGAGGCAGAAAAGATGCCCTACGAAAAACTCTTCCAGAAAGGCCGTATCGGGAACCTGACCATCCGGAACAGGGCAGTCATGACCCCCATGGCCACCGACTTTGCCTCGCCGGACGGAACGGCCTCCATGAGGCTGATCCGTTATTACCAGGAACGGGCGAAAGGCGGAATCGGCCTGATCATCAACGAATACACGGGGGTCGACCACGTAACGAGCATCCCAGCCCTTTTCCAGCTCAGGGCCTCCTCGGATGTCCACGTGGCCGGCCTGGAAATGCTCGTCGATGCTGTGCACGCGCACGGGGCTTGCATCTTTGCCCAGCTTCATCATGCCGGCAGCACGTCGAAACCGGCCTTGACAGGACAGCAGGCCCTTAGCGCCAGCGATGTGCCGATCGCACCCGGGGCGCCGATCCCCAGGCCCATGACCATCGAAGAGATCCGCGAGGTCCAACGGAAGTTCGTGGATGCCGCCATCCGCTGTCAAAAAGCGGGGTACGACGGAGTTGAACTGCACGGGGCCCATTCGTACCTCATTGGGCAGTTTTTCAGCCCCTACTACAACAAGAGGTCCGACGAATACGGCGGCAGTTTCGAGAACCGGATGCGTTTCATTGCCGAGATCATCGACGGAATCCGGGAAAAACTCGGGAGGCGGTTCCCCATCTCTGTCCGCATCAGCGGCGACGAGATGACTCCCCAGGTTCCCGGCACCCTGAACCTCCAGGATGGCCTCCAGATAGGCCTGTACCTGCAGAACAAGGGGATCGACGTCCTCAACGTCAGCAACGGCAGCGGCCTAAACGCGAACGCGAACTGCGACCCCTATTCCTACAAGCCCGGATGGAAGAAGCATGTCGCGAAGGCTTTCAAGCAGGTCCTGCGGATACCGGTCATCGCGACGAACACGATCAAGGACCCGGATTTCGCAGAACAGCTGCTGGAGGAAGGGGTCTGCGATTTTGTCGGGCTCGGGCGTTCCCAGTTCGCGGATCCGGAGTTCGTCAACAAGGCGAAGGCTGGCCGATCGGACGAGATTCGCCCGTGCATCGGCTGCATGGTCTGCCGGGAACGCCTCCTGGCGAAGGGGATGACGGTGGTTTGCGCCGTCAACCCAAGGATGGGGCGCGAACACCTTTACCCGGATTACCGTAAAAACGGCATGAACCGAAAGGTCTGCGTCGTGGGAGGCGGCCCCGGTGGCCTCGAAGCCGCCCGCGTACTCGCGGAGCGGGGGTTCCAGGTGACGCTCCTGGAAAAACAGTCGGTGCTAGGAGGAACCCTGAACCTCGCGGACAAGCCCCCCCACAAGGAACTCGTCACCAAGCTCACAAAGGCCATGATCAGGCAGGTCGAGGTCCTAGGTGTCGATGTTCGGTGTGAGACGGAAGCGACTCCCGAAATGGTCAAGGCCCTTGCCCCCGAGGCGGTTTTTCTCGCTACCGGTGCCGCGCCGATCATCCCGAAATTGCCGGGGATCGAACTTGCAAACGTCCACCTTGCGGAAGACGTCGTGGCTGGGAAGGCAAAGCTGAGCGGAAAAGTGGCCGTCATCGGCACGGGGATGACCGGTCTCGAGACCGCGGAAATGCTGGGCAACATGGGCTGCAGGCTGACGCTCGTCGAGATGCTGCCGGAGATCGGGCCCGGAATATACCCCGTGATTCGCAACGACATTCTGGGCCGGATCATGGCCTTCGAACCGGAACTGCTTCCCGGGCACAGGCTCGTGGAGATCGTTCCCGGATCCATCCGGATGGAGAAAGCAGACGGAACGCAGGCAGAGGTGCAAGTCGACCACGTGGTCCTATCCCTGGGCACGGCTCCGAACCCGGCTCTCGCCGAGGCCTTCGAGACTGCCTGCGGACGCGTCATCCCCATAGGGGATGCGGCACAGGCCGGACGCATTTATGAAGCGACAAAGGACGCCTTCGACAAGGCGTATCACTTCGATTAGGAGGTGTTATTATGGCGGACTTGACGCTCTGGAAGGTTCTCGCGGAATGGAAGACGCCCAAGTACAAGTGGGTGGACCTGACCCACGAACTTTCCCCGGAGACCCCCCACTGGTACGGCTTCCAGCCTCTCGGTATCAGGGTCCTCTTCGATTTCGACCAGGCCCCGATGAAAGTATTCGAGTACACGCTTCCCGGCCAGTACGGAACGCATGTGGACGTCCCGTCTCACTTCGATGCGAACGGCAGAACTCAAAGCGAGATCCGGGTGGACGAGTTTGCCTACCCGCTCTGTGTCATCGGCGTGTCCGCCAAGTGTGCAGCGGACAACGACTACGCCCTCACGATCGACGACGTGCTCGAGTGGGAGGGAACCTCCGGCAAAATCCCCGAAGGGGCGTTCGTCGCTTTGCGTTCGGACTGGTACAAGCGTCCGGCAGCGGAGTTCGACAACAAGGATCAGGAAGGGTGCGCCCATTACCCGGGTTGGGATCTCGAAACCGTGAAGTGGCTCTGTGCGGAGCGGAAGATCGGTGCCATGGGGCATGAAACGCCCGACAGCGATCCAGCCTGCCGCCAGGCCCAGATCGGGTTCGCTGCCGAGGACTACATCCTGAAGCAGGACAAGATTCAGATCGAACTCCTGTGCAACCTCGACAAGGTTCCGCCGGTCGGTGCCGTGATCTTCTGCACTTTCCCGAAGCTTAAGGGCGGCACCGGTTTCCCGGCTCGCTGTTTTGCCATCTGTCCTGCCGAATAGGGCATGGAGGGGCGGGCGGAAAACGCTCGCCCCTCTTTTTTCCCCACTTGCATCGCGGATACCCCGAGAGTTTCGACCGTTTTCGCAGGTTCAATTTGGGATCTGCCGGTTGTTTCGGCAGGGGAGCTTGCCGGGACGGGAAAAAGGGGCGTTTAAGGCCGGTTCTGGGACGAATATTTGCTCGGTTGTTCGCGGTCGCCCCAGGTGTAAGCACGCCTGTCCATGTTGACGATTGCCCCATACCATCCTGATCACGGGGGGATCCCCAAGGGGGATGATCATGGGCCAAACGTACGAGTTCGAAGCCGGTTCACCGGCTTCTCTCCTCTGCTTCAAGCGTCCCATCGAACGACTTTGCCGAGGTCGGACCTCGCGGGGGCCGCGCTAAGAGCAAAGCATTGACCCGCTCCAGGAATAAACCGTTGCTCTCAGTCTTTGCTTTTTTACTCCCGGGCAAGCAGTCCGAAGATCATATCGTCTGCCCACCTTCCCTTGAACCAAAGACTTTCAAAAAAGTGAGCCTCGGTTCTCATCCCGGCTTTCTTGAACAAGGCGATTGCCGGTGCGTTTTCTGGATCAACCGATGCATACACCCTGCGTTTCCCATCCTTCCGGAAAAGAAGATGCAAAAGGGCCAAAACGGCCTCTTCCCCAAATCCCTCCCCCTGGAACTCAGGGGCAACCGTGAAAGCATCTCCGCCTGCGAAGGATCTTCAGCAAACGACCTGAAACCGCAATCATGGACCCCTTCCCTTCTCCTGCACAATACCATGTGCAGGGCTGGAGGGGGTCAATACAGCCGGTCGTTCCGGCTTCTCTCCATTGCGTTTCCACGCTTTATCGAACGACGTTGCCGAGGTTCGATTTCGTGCAGGCTGGTCAGAGAAAGACTAGCCTATATCGAACGGTCTATGGCAGCGCTGAGATCCTTGTCCACCGCCTCTGCAATCCCAGTCAATCTATCGTTTCCCCTGAGTGCGATCAACGTCGAAGGTCTAGCCCCCCCGATATGAGTCACGCCGTTCTTTAACATAAACTGCGACCTTGCAGGGCAGGAAATATCCCGCCTTGATGTCGATTCCCAAAACGGATTTCGCCCTTTGCGGGTTACCACCTCCATGATGACGATCTGGCCGGGGTAGTCGATTCCCTTTTCCTTCATCTTGGCTACAATGTCCAACTCCCACAGGACACCGAATTCGATTCGGCCAACGACACTTTCAAATCTGCCAACGCCGCCTCAGGATTCTTGTCGCTGGTCACTGTGGAGTCAAACATTCCGAACTCCTCCTGGGTCCCGTTTTCAATGTTTGGCCAACCATTCCCTGAAGAGCAGGATTTCGCCCGACTGGGACTGGATGATTTTGTCCGCGAGTTTCAGGATTCGTTCGTCGGTGCCCTTCTGAAGCACGTGGACGCTCATCATGATGGCTTGGGCATGATGCGGGATCATCAGTTCGAGAAAGGCCTTGTCCGGATTAGTCGAAGCCTTGAGAAGAGACTGCATCATCTCGTCCATGTCGTCCTGCATCATGTGGTCTTGCCCGGCAAGCGACTCGGCTCCGGTATCCTTCAGTAAGGATTTCATCAGTCGAATCTCCTCTTCCTGAGCCTTCAGGATCATGCCCGCCCATTCCCTGACTTGTTTGTCCTTGCCTTTTTCCAGGATATAACGGCTCATCTCCACCGCTCCTTCATGGTGGGGAATCATCATGAGCAGGAAGGCCTGGTCGAACCGCACCCCTTGGGGCATCATGCCCCATCCCATCATCCCCATGCCGTTTCCTATGCCGGGTCCCATCATGTTCATCTGTCCCAAAGAGGGAGCAACAAGCCCCATTACGAGAAAAGCAGAAATTACAACTATTCCCACTCGCCTTTTCATAGCGCGTCCTCCTTTTTCGCTTCTTACCTAAGACATATTGCTGTCTTAGTTATTTATAGCACAGCCCATACACAAAAAGAGGACCTCCCAATCCAGGGAGGTCCTCTTCATCTGTCAGTTCGAAGCCGGTCGTTCCGGCTTCTCTCAATTGCGTTCCGCGTCCTATCGAACGACTTTGCCGTTGACGATTTCCCGCAGTCCGCGCTCCGTGCGGAGCAGCACCCGTTCTACGAACAGCCCGTTGCTCTGCTCCGCCGCTTCGAAACGGCCTTCCGGCGTGAACCAGAAGGGCGCTCCGCTGACGAACACCAGCTTATTTCCCATGCGTTTTTCCTTGCCTTTCCTTGCAGATTCCGAACGAGACGGCGCGCAATGCAGGATGTCTCGGTTCCATCGTGATTGTGTGGAAGGGATGCGCCGCCAAAACAAAAAAGGCCGTCCGGGATTCTCCCAGAAGACCTTGACGTTTTTCTGGATGACCTGAACTTATTGTACCACGCGGTTTAAAGTCTTGGAGGCGGCACCCGGATTCGAACCGGGGATGAAGGATTTGCAGTCCTCTGCCTTACCACTTGGCTATGCCGCCCCAGAAACGAAAATGGAGCGGAAGACGGGATTTGAACCCGCGACCCCAACCTTGGCAAGGTTGTGCTCTACCCCTGAGCTACTTCCGCTCGTCCGCTTGTTAAAGATGGTGGCGGGACCCAGAGTTGAACTGGGGACACGCGGATTTTCAGTCCGCTGCTCTACCAACTGAGCTATCCCGCCGCTTCTTACGGAGAGAAAAATATGTTGGCGGGGCTGACGAGACTCGAACTCGCGACCTCCGGCGTGACAGGCCGGCGCTCTAACCGACTGAGCTACAACCCCGCTTCCATTTCGATTGCCAATTTCCGTATTCCTTCTTGGTGGGCGAAACCGGGTTCGAACCTGTGACCCCCTGCTTGTAAGGCAGGTGCTCTTCCGCTGAGCTATCCGCCCGAACGCGAGGGATAGTATATCCGGCCTTGAAAAACCTGTCAACACATCCTTACGGTCAATCCGCTACGTTCCCAGAAACCCCTCAAGC
>JAJUIT010000046.1 GCA_029267465.1 Synergistaceae bacterium | reverse complement strand
TTTCGTCGATCCTGATCGGCCTGTTTTCCGCCGCACTGATCGCCTATCCCTTTCTGCAGGACCGTTTTCCCGGCGCAGTTCTTCTCAGGGTCACGGTCCCGCTGGCCTCGACACTCCTCCTGGGGCTCCTTTGCGCCTGGACCTTCTGGATGAAGCGTCGGCCGCAGGCCCTCGTGGCTTCCCTTTTCATCGGGGCCGCTTTTGCTTGCCTGGCGCTGAAAGGCGGTTTCGCCTTCTACGGAAGTTTCCTTTCGGCAAAGCAAACCGCCGAAATCATCGAAAAGACACGGAGACCCGACGACCTGATCGTCAGCTACGAAGACTACGACCAGGGGATCCCCTTCTACCTAAAAACCCGCGTTGTCCTGGTGAACTGGAAGGGGGAGCTGGAATTCGGAAGCGGAATCGGAGATCAATCCGAATGGTTCATCAGCCGCGAAAAGTTCATGGATCTCTGGAAATCCAACCGCCACATGATCGTCATCTTCAGGGAAAATCGATACAGGGAACTGCTCTCGAAAGGAGTGGGCAACATGCACGTTCTGGGAAGAGCCAACGGTGCGGTCGTGGTCACGAACCGGCCGAAGGGAGAAACACAATGAGAAGGGAAACGTTCCTTCCCTTCTCCCGGCCTAGCATTGACGAGTCGACGATCGGGGACGTCTGCGAATCCCTCCGGTCGGGATGGATCACCACCGGTCCAAAGTCGATCCGGTTCGAAAACGCCTTCCGGGAACGCGTCGGCACTCCCTACGCGTTGGCGGTCAATTCCGCCACGGCCGGGCTGCACTTGGCTCACCTGGCACTGGGAATCGGACCTGACGACGAGGTCATCACCACCCCGATGACCTTTGTGGCGACCCTCAACACGATCGTCCTTGCCGGCGCCCGCCCCGTTCTGGTCGATATCGACCCGGGCACCTTCAACATGGACCCCGGCCGTCTCGAATCGGCGGTGACCTCGAAGACGAAGGCCATCGTCCCCGTCCATTTTGCAGGACTTCCCGTGGACCTGGACGCCATCAACGAAGTGGCGCGGCGTCATGGGCTAGCGGTCATCGAGGACTGCGCCCACGCTCTCGGAGCTTCCTACAAAGGGAGAACGATCGGTTCCGATCCGGAGCACGTCAGCGTTTTCAGCTTTCACCCTACGAAGAACATCACGACCGGCGAAGGGGGCATGGTCTGCACGGGGCTTGAGGAGGTCGCAGAACGCATCGCAATCCTCCGGCAGCATGGCATGTCGAAGGGAGCCTGGAGCCGGTATGCGGCGAGCGGGACCCCGCATTACGATGTCGCGCTGCCAGGGCTCAAGTACAACATGCTGGACATCCAGGCCGCGATCGGACTCGGGCAGCTCTCCAGGCTCGATGCCTTCAACGCCCGTCGGGCTTCCATCGTGGAGCGCTACAAGAGCGCTTTCTCGGGGCTGGAAGGGCTTGTCCTTCCGGCGACCCCCTCCTACGAGCACGTACACGCCTGGCACATCTTTACACCGTTGCTGGACTTGGACCGCTTGGACCTCACCCGGGACGAGTTCATGTCGTTGATGAAAGAGGCCAATATCGGAACGGCCTATCATTACCAGGCCGTGCATCTTTTCGACTTTTATCGAAAGACGTTCGGATTCAAACCCGGGGATTTCCCCAATGCCGAAAGGGTATCCGAACGGATCGTCAGCCTTCCTCTCTTCCCTGCCATGACGGATGAGGACGTGGAGGACGTCATCGAGGCGGTCACCTCGATTCTTAAAAGCCGCCTCCGAAGAGGGAGGGGAAAGGCATGACGTCGCCCCATCTTTCCGTCGTGATTCCGGTCTACAACGAAGAGGAAAGCCTCCCCCTCCTCTTTGCCCGTCTGATGCCGGTCCTGGAAAACCTGAACCGCCCTTACGAGGTGGTGTTCATCAACGACGGGAGCCGTGACCGATCTCTCGCCCTGCTCCTGGAGTGCCGCGAGCGCTACCCCGGCAGAGTTGTCGTCGTTGATTTCAACGGCAATTTCGGACAGCACATGGCCATCATGGCGGGATTCTCCCAAGCCAGGGGAGAAATGATCGTGACGATGGATGCGGATCTTCAGAATCCCCCGGAAGAAATCCCGAGGATTCTAGCGGAAATGGAAGCCGGCCACGATGTCGTCGGTACAGTCCGCTCCGGCCGGCAAGACCCGCTGTTCAGGAAATTCGCCTCAAAAATCGTCAACCGGATTTCCAACCGGATCACCGGTTTAAAGTTGAATGATTATGGCTGCATGATGCGGGGCTACAACCGCCGGATTATCAACTTCATCAACCAGTGCAAGGAAACGACCACCTTCATCCCGGCTTTGGCCCAGAAATTTGCCATGAACCCCGTCGAGATCCCGATCGCTCATTCCGAACGGGAGCAGGGGCAATCCAAGTACGGCCTGTACCGGCTGATCCGCCTGAATTTCGACCTCATGACAGGCTTTTCCCTCATCCCGCTGCAGGCTGTGACGATGCTGGGGATCATCGTTTCGATCCTGAGCTTTTTGTTCAGCGTTTTCCTTCTTCTTCGCCGCCTCGTCGTCGGCCCGGAGGTGGAAGGCGTCTTCACCCTGATGGCCATCAGCTTCTTCCTCATGGGAATCACGCTTTTCTCGGTGGGCCTGGTCGGGGAATACATCGGCAGGATCTACCAGGAAGTCCGTGAGCGGCCACGTTTCGTGATCCGGAAGGTCTGGAACCATGAAGGCTGAACCGCGTGTTCTTCTAGCCGCCTATAGCGAGGTTGGCGTCGTTTGCCTGGAGGAATTGCTGGCACAGAAAGCACAGGTCGTCGGGGTCTTCACCCACGCAGACGACCAGTTCGAGGAGATCTGGTTTCGCTCGGTCGCACGCACGGCAGCCGAGGCAGGGATCCCGGTCTTCATGCCGGAAAACATCAATGCCGCGGAAGAGATCGCACGGATCCGGGGGCTTCGGCCGGATATCCTGTTCTCTTTCTACTACCGGAAGCTGATTTCGAAGGAGATCCTGGACATCCCGCGACTGGGGGCTTACAACATGCACGGATCCCTGCTGCCCCGGTACCGGGGCCGGGCCTGCGTCAACTGGGCCGTTCTGAAAGGAGAAACCCAGACCGGTGCCACCCTCCACGTGATGACCGAAAAGGCCGACGCGGGGGACATCCTTGATCAGGAAGCCGTCCCCATCGAGTTCACCGACACGGCGCAGGATGTCTTCTGGAAAGTGCGGGACGCGGCTCGAAAAGTCCTTGCCAGGACCTGGCCGCTGCTTCGCGAAGGACGGGCCCCCCGAACGCCGCAGGACGAGTCACTGGCGACCACGTTCGGCCGGAGGAGGCCTTCGGACGGACTGATCGACTGGAACAGGAGCGCGCTCGAACTGTACAACCTGGTCCGGGCCGTGACCCATCCCTTCCCGGGAGCCTTTTCCTTCATCGGGGAACGAAAGTGGTTCATCTGGAAAGCCTGGCCCCTGGAAAGCGGGGGGAAAGGGCAGGAAGGAAAGGTGCTGGGACTGGATCCCCTGGTGATCGGAACCAGAGAGGGATCTCTTCGAATTGACCGCTGCCAGGCAGAAGGAGAACCGGAAACCGACGGAGCCGATTTCGCTTCCAGGTCGCTTCGGCCTGGTCAAATTTTGGGGGGAAAAACCAATTGAAGATCCTGATTCTCGGAGTGAACGGATTCATCGGATCCCACCTGGCAGAGCGCATCCTGAACACGACCGACTGGGAAGTCCGGGGACACGACCTGCGAACGACGAACCTGCATGCCTGCCTGAACCATCCCCGTTTCACCTTCAGGCAGAACGACATGCGGGAGGACTGGGAATGGATCGAAGCGCAGGTTTCCCAGTGCGATGTCATCCTTCCGCTCGTGGCCGTCGCCCAGCCCAAGAAATACGTCGAGGACCCCCTTTTCATCTTCGAACTGGATTTCGAGGAAAACCTCAAGATTGTCCGCCTTTGCAGCCGTTACGGGAAACGCCTGGTGTTTCCCTCAACTTCCGAGGTCTACGGGATGTCCCAGGATGAGGAATTCAGGGAAGACGAAAGCAACCTTGTCCTGGGCCCGATCTGCAAGACCCGCTGGATCTACAGCTGCAGCAAGCAGATGCTCGACCGGGTCATCGCCGCCTACGGCATGCAGAAGGGACTCCAATATACCCTCTTTCGCCCCTTCAACTGGATCGGGCCCCGCCTGGACGACCCGTCCCTCGCGGCAGAGGGGAAATCCCGTGTCCTTACCCAGTTCATCTACAACCTGCTCGAAGGTCTCCCCATTCAGCTCGTCGGAGGGGGAAGGCAAAAACGCTGCTTCACCGATATCGAGGACGGGATCGATGCACTGATGGCCATCCTGAAGAACGAGGGGAACGTCGCCGACGGACAGATTTTCAACATCGGAAACCCGAGGAACAATCATTCCATCCGGGAACTTGCGGAAACCCTGCAAAAGGTCCTGGCGACCTTCCCAGGGTACGCGGAAAAGGCCAGGAATGCCCGCATCCTCGACACGCCGAGCGAAACCTATTACGGCGAGGGATACGAAGACGTTGAGTACCGGGTTCCCTCGATCGAGAAGGCCCGGCGCCTGCTGGGGTGGGAACCGCGGATCCCGCTGGAGGAAACCCTCCGCAAGACGCTTTCCGCAGCGATCGGACAGGAACGGCCTGCATGAGCATCACGCTGGGACTCAAACTGGACGTCGATACGCTGAGAGGCTACCGAGAGGGGGTCCCGGCTCTTCTGGACCTGTTCGAAAAACTCGGCATCCGCGCCTCGATCTTTTTCTCCATGGGTCCGGACAACAGCGGGAAAGCCATCCGCCGCGTGTTCCGGAAAGGCTTCCTGTCCAAAATGCGGCGGACCCGGGCGGTCAGCACTTACGGGCTGAAGACGATGCTTTACGGAACCCTTCTCCCGGCACCCCTCATCGTCGATTCCGACCCTTCCATCCTGCGCCGCGCTGCTGAGCTTGGTCACGAGTGTGCCGTGCACGCCTGGGATCATGTTGAATGGCAGGATTGCCTCGACAGGATGAGAATCGAGGCCGTTCGTGACGCCCTCAGGCGTGCGTTCGACGCCTTCGAGAGGATTGTCGGTCAGCCTGCCCGGTCCTGTGCCGCCCCTGCCTGGAAGGTGACCGAAAGCAGCCTTGAAGTGCAGGACGAATTGCAGCTTGAATATTGCAGCGACACCCGGGGACAGGGCCCTTTCCTGCCTGTCCTGGGGAACCGTCGCTTTTCGACGCCCCAGATTCCCTCGACACTGCCGACCCTGGATGAAATTCTCGGCCTTGACGGGATGTCCCCGGAAGAGTCCAACAGGAGGCTTCTTGATGGGCTCCGGGAGGGAATCAATGTTCACACCTTCCACGCTGAAATGGAAGGAATCGGTCAAATAAGGCTTTTCGAAGAATTCCTCGTGGAATGCAAAAACAGGGGGGTTCGGTTCTGCACCCTCGGGGAAATCGCCCGCTTCCGGTCGAGGGAGGAACTCCCCCCCTGTTTCCTGGAAACGGGAGAAATCCCCGGCAGAGCCGGAAAAGTCGCATTGCAGGGAAAGGAGTGGCGTCCGTGAAGATCGCAATCATCGGGACGGGATACGTCGGGCTGGTCACGGGAAGCTGCCTGGCAAATTTCGGAAACGACGTCCTTTGCGTGGATGTCGACAAGGAAAAAGTCGAAAGTCTGAAAGCCGGGAAAGTCCCCTTTTTCGAGCCTGGGCTGGGAGACCTTCTTTCTCCCAATCTCTCCGCCGGCCGCCTGGCGTTCACGACCGACCTGGGCAGCGCGGTCAAGGAAGCCGAGATCATTTTCATTACCGTCGGAACGCCGCCGGGACCCACGGGGGAAGCAGACCTTTCCACCGTCTGGGAAGTCGCCCGGTCGATCGGATGTTCCCTGGAACAGGGCAGCATCGTCGTGACCAAGTCCACCGTTCCGGTCGGAACAACGTTCAAGGTCCGGACGATGATCGAAGAAGAACTTCACCGGCGGGGGAAGACCGTCCCGTTCGAAGTGGCGAACAACCCAGAGTTTTTGAGGGAAGGGTCGGCCGTCCTGGATTTCATGAACCCGGACCGGGTGGTGATCGGAACGGAAAGCGAAACGGCCCGTGAAATCCTGGCCAAGCTGTATTCGTTCCTCGACGAGGAAAAGCTCCTCTTCATGGACATCCTTTCATCCGAAATGACCAAATATGCTGCCAATGCGCTCTTGGCGACAAAAATCTCGTTCATGAACGAGATCGCCGGAATCTGCCAGAACGTCGGTGCCGACGTGGAAAAGGTTCGGATCGGGATCGGGTCGGACGCACGGATCGGTTTCGCGTTCATCTCCCCGGGTTGCGGTTACGGGGGATCCTGTTTCCCCAAGGACGTCCGGGCCCTGATCCATACGGCGGCCAGTTTCGGGTGTAAATCCCGGATCCTGGAAGCGGGGGAAAAGGTGAACAACGCCCAGAAACACCTTCTTTTCAAGATGATCGCCCATCACTTTGAAACGACCGCGGGCAGGACGATCGCGATCTGGGGACTTTCCTTCAAGCCAAACACTTCCGACACCAGGGAGGCCTCTTCCCTCGTCCTGATCGAAGACCTGCTGGTCGCTGGAGCCCGGGTCAGGGCGCATGACCCGGTCGCCATCCCCGAGGCGCGAAAGGCCCTGCCTAACCATGAGAACCTGGAGTTCTGCGAGAACCACCTCGAGGCCGTCAGGGGTGCCGACGCCCTGGTTCTTGTCACCGAATGGGACCTTTACAAGCAGCCCGACCTCGCCCGGCTGGCGGCCCTGATGGGCTCCTGCGTCATTTTTGACGGAAGGAACCAGTACAACCCGCAGGAAATGAAACGGCACGGCTTTACTTACTACTCCATCGGGAGACCGGCCGTTTTGGGATGAAGGAGCTAGATCCAGCCCTTACGCCGGAAATAGCGGAGCATGACCGCGGCAACACCGGCCATGACTCCCAGGACGGCGGGATACCCCCAGCGCCATTCCAGTTCCGGCATGAAGCGGAAGTTCATCCCGTAGACGCCTGCGATGAAGGTCA
Organism: Synergistaceae bacterium; assembly: GCA_029267465.1. Taxonomy (GTDB): domain Bacteria; phylum Synergistota; class Synergistia; order Synergistales; family 79-D21; genus 79-D21. The sequence continues at coordinate 7,801 of JAJUIT010000046.1, read as the reverse complement.
GGGGGATGAACAGGGTGGAAATGACGGTGAGGACCTTCATGATCTCGTTCATTCGGTTGCTCAGGCTCGAAAGGTAGATGTCCAAAAAGCCTGAAAGCGTTTCCCGCAGGCTCTCGACCGATTCGAGGACCTGAACCGTATGGTCGTAAAGATCCCGGAGGTAGGGGGCCAGCGTTTCGTCTAAAAGAGGGGAATCCCTGCGCTCGAGGTTACCAATCAGTTCCCGGAGGGGCCAGACGCACCGGCGGACGTAATTCAGCTCGCTTCGCAGCCCGTGCAGCGCCTGAAGCGTTTCCCGATTGGGGGAACTTACGAGCTCGTCCTGCAGCGACTCAACTCGGTCGCTAAGGCTCTCCAGGACGATGAAATACCCGTCCACGACGGCATCGAAAAGACTGTAGGCAAGGGCATCCGACCCCATCCTTCTCAGCTTGCGCCTGATCGAAGGCGGTCCCGAACCGCGTCGAACACATCCCCGGGATCCTCCTGGACCGAAAGCACGAATCCCTTCCCCAGGATGACGCTCACCTGTTCGGAGACGGTCCGGCCCGATCTCTTTTCGAGCGTCAGCATGTTCAGGACGGCGAAAAGGTATTCGCCGTAATCCTCTAGCTTCGGCCGTTGTTCGAGGGCCAGCACATCCTCCAGGACCAGGGGGTGGATGCCGAAGGCCTCCATGAGCCTTTCCAGCAGGGCAGGATCCGAATGCCCGTCCACGTTAATCCACCGGATCCCTTCGGCTTCGCGGGAAGCGAGACACTCTTCCAGGCTGCAGTCTGCCTTTTCGAAAAAACGCTCGTTCGTGTAGGTGATCAAGCCCAGCCGAGGGGGTTTCGGTCGAGACTCCTGGGGTGTCTTTTCGGAAACCCGGCGGTAGAATCCGGCCCGGAAATCCCTCGGCATTTTCGGCTCCTCCCTAAGACGGGTCCGCGGCCACGCGGTTCTTAAGGATCCCGATCCCTTCGATTTCCACTTCCACCACGTCTCCCGGAAGCATGGGGCCGACGCCGGCCGGAGTTCCCGTCGCAACGACATCCCCCGGCCGCAGGGTCGCAAAGCGGCTGATATGGGAGATCAGCCTGCCGACCGGGAAGATCATCATGTCCGTCGAGGCCGCCTGGACGACACGGCCGTTCAGGCGGGTCTCGATCCGCCTTCCCCGCGTTTCCCCGGATTGCAGGATCCAGGGACCTAGCGGGCAGAAGGTATCGAAGCTTTTGGAGCGGGTCCACTGGCCATCCTTGTTCTGCAGATCCCTTGCCGTGACGTCATTCAGACAGGTCAGGCCGAAAATGACCGATTGGGCCTCGTCCTCCGGGATGTTCCGGCAGGTCTTTCCAATGACCACCGCCAGTTCCCCCTCGTAGTCGATCCGTCCCGCCCAGAGCGGGATGCGAACCGTCCCTTCCGGGTTCAGCACGGATCCCGGGGCTTTCAGGAAGATCAGCGGCTCTTCCGGGAGGTCGTGTCCCAGTTCTTTCGCGTGTTCGGTATAATTCCTTCCAACACAAAAAATACTGTTCGGCTCTACCGGAGCGAGAAGGCGAACCTCTTCGAGGGGGAAAACCTCCCCGGAAAACTCGCCGCCTTCAAAAAACGACCCCCTGATTTCACGGACCGTACCATCTTCTAGGAGCCCGGACCGAGCCCGTCCTTCCTTTTCGAATCGAACCCAAAACATTCTCATCCCTCCGTTTTCCTCCCGTTTTGATCCGTGCCTACCTCCAATTCGGAACGATCAGGGCCGCCGCCGCGCCGTAACTGACCAACAGCGCCAGGAGCACCGAGGCGGAAAGCATGTCTTTCGTCCGTTTCACATCTTCGTTGAACTCGGTCCCCACGTGGCTGTCGATCAGCAACTCCAGGGAAGTGTTGATCAGCTCGATCACCATCGGGACAAGGCTGAGCAGGAAAACCCGAAAGGCCAGCCAGAATTGTCCTTTCCCCGCATAAACCGCGAGCGCGGTCAGAATAACGGCACACGCCGTCTCCCTGGCGATCGCGGTTTCCATGAAAAAGGCCGTCTTCAGCCCGTTCAGGGAATTCATGAACTTTCTCCCCAGCGAGTCGTTTTTCCAGCAGCACTTCTTGTTCGGGCTACTCCCCATCCAGGGTCCCCTCCCCTGCCTCCGCGGAGGCCCGAACGAAATCCCGGGCTTTTCCCGCTAGCCGTATCACCTGCGGGATCCGAGGCAACCGGTTTTCAATCCTTTCGATGACCCGCCTTTCCAGAATTCTCCGGAAGGAGGGCTGAAAATTCAAGTCAAACACCCAGGACAACTGCACGAGGAGGAAATCGGGAACCGACCGGACCTGGCTGTAGGATGCCCTGCCCGTTTCGCTCAGGGTGTCCAGGAGTTCCCCGCTGACTCTCCCCGTATCCGGGATCCTTGGGAGGAGTTCCCGGATTGTCCCCCGGTCTAGATAGTCCTGGACCAGCTCGAAAACATCCAGCTTGTCCGCGTCCCGGATCAACTTGACCATGGCCAGGCTCGACGGCCGGATTCCGGAAGGGATCTCCCTCTTGTTGTGAAAGCGAATCCCATCAAGAATGGCGAACTTCGCGCGATCCTCGAGCCGCTCGAGGATGCGCGACCGCTTCACGGTTTCCCAGCCCAATTCCCCGTGATCCACTGAGGACGCATCGTAGAAGGTCCGGAACTCCCGGTACTGGGGGAAACGGCCGACATCGTGCAGCAACCCCAGCGTTTCCGCAACATCGACAGAGCCGGCGTCCAGTCCTATCTCCCGGGCGAGGAACCCCGCTTCACCGGAGACTCGGAAACTGTGGCGCAGCTTGAGGTCCAGCAAAGGTTCTAGGGGACTGTCCCCCTCCTGGAAACTTCGCATGTAGGAAGTGAACCACTCCCGGATTACCTGCATCGAATTCACCATCCAGACATTCCTTTCGTTCTTTCTCGTCGGCCCTTTCCTTGCGGCGCCTGTCTCAGGCTGATATAGTAATCGCACGGCTTTCAGGGAAGGAGCGAGTTCCTTTGGATTCTTCCGAACGCTACAAGAAGACGTTCCCGATTTCCTGGGATCAGCTGCACCGAGACTGCAAGGCTCTGGCCTGGCGGCTTCACGAGAAGGGGAGATGGAACCGGATTCTCGCGATCGCCCGCGGCGGGCTTGTCCCGGCGGCGATCATCGCGCGGGAGCTGGATATTCATTTCATCGACACGCTCTGCGTTTCTAGCTACACCCTCCGCACCCAGGGAGAGCCGGCAATCCTCAAGCTGGCCACCTCGTTCGGAAACGACCCTCAGGGGTCCCTCATCATCGACGACCTCGTGGACACCGGTAGAACCGCGCAGCTAGTCCGACGGATGTTCCCGGAAGCCTGTTTCGCCACCGTCTACGCCAAGCCCGAGGGGAGGCCCCTGGTGGATCTGTTCATCACGGAAGTCAGCCAGGACACCTGGATCCTCTTCCCCTGGGATTCGGAATTTTCGTTCTCGCAGCCGATCATCGGAAGGACCTAGTCCCGTTCCTCCCGGTGGAAAGGCTGCCCCAGCGAGGCCGGAGCACCCAGGAGGATCCCCTTTCCCTTCCTGACCGAAATCCCTACCAGCACGACGATCGTAAGGATGTAGGGAAGCATCAGAAGAAGCGGAGCCGGTACGGTGGTCCCTGCCGCCTGGATTCGAAGTTGCAGGGCCCCGACCCCTCCGAACAGGTAGGAACCGAAAGCCGCCCTCAGGGGATTCCAGATCCCGAAAATGACAAGGGCGACGGCGATCCAGCCTCTTCCGGCAGTCATCATCTCCACCCACATCTGCGTGTACACCACCGAGAGATAGGCTCCCCCCAGAGCCGCGAGACCTCCACCGACCATCGTATAGGCGTACCTCAGCCGGGCGACGCTCAAGCCCGCCGCATCCACAGCCCGCGGGTTTTCGCCGACGGCTCGAAGGGTGAGTCCCCAGCGGGTCGAGGAGATGAACCAGCAGGTTAGCCCCACGAGGACGTAAGAAAGATAGACCAGCGGATCATGGTTGAAGAGGACGGGCCCCAGGAGGGGGACCTTCGCCAGCAGGGGGACCGGCAGAATCCCGAGCCCCCGGATCGTTTCCCCCACGTAGGCCTTCCCAAGAAGGGCGCTCATCCCGGTTCCAAACATGGTGATCGCCAGGCCGCTCACCACCTGGTTGGCTCCCATGGTCACGCAGAGAAAGGCGTGCAGGGCGGAAACGGCCATCCCCACGCAAACCGCCGCCGCGAGGCCAACCCAGGGATTGCCCGTGACCATCGTCGCGGAGAAACCCGAAAAAGCCCCCAGCAGCATCAGCCCCTCGAGCCCCAGGTTGAGCACCCCGGCCTTTTCGGTCAGGATCTCCCCGAGGGTCGCATAGAGAATCGGCGTCCCGCTCCGAATGGCGGCAGAAAGGATTGGGATCAGGATTTCCATTCCCTTCGCTCCCCTCTTTCGATGAAAACGATCCGGTAGTTCCGGAAGAACTCTGCCCCCAGCACGCAGAAAAGGATCAACCCCTGCAGGACCTGAACGCTCGACAGAGGAAGCCGCATGACAACCTGGAGCGTATCCCCGCCGACCAGAAGCACACCGAGGAGGAAGGAAACCAGGATCGTCGCCATCGGATTCAAGCGGGCAAGCCAGGCCACGATGATCGCGGTGAAGCCGTACCCCCCCGAAAAGCCAGGCTGGAGACGTCCCTGGAGCCCCGCAACTTCCGTCATCCCGGCGATTCCCGCAACAGCCCCGGAAAAAAACATCGCCAGGACCACGTTCCTCAGGTCGTTGATCCCGGCATACCGGGCCGCGTTCGGGTTGTTCCCGATGACCCGCAGTTCGAATCCCCACTTTGTCCATCGGTAGAGCACCCGAAAAAGGATCGCCAGGCCGACCGCCAGAAAAATCCCGACATGGACCCTCGTTCCTCCCAGGACAGGCAGGCGGGCGGCTTCAGGGAAGGGAGTTGTCATGGGAAACCCGAGACTCGACGGATCTCGCCATGGACCGTAGATGAAGTAATCGGCGAGGAGAATGGCGATGTAGTTCATCATCAGGGTGGTAATGGTCTCGTTCACATTCCAACGGGCCTTGAGGAAACCCGCGAAACCTGCCCAAACCCCTCCGGCAAGGCAGGCCATCAGGAACATGAGAGAGAACATCACGAGGGAATTGTCGACGAAAGCGTACCGGACGACCGCGACGGCCGCCAGGGCTCCCATGACGATCTGGCCCTCGGCCCCGATGTTCCACACGACCATCGTAAACGCGAGCCCCACCGCAAGCCCTGCCAACGTTAGAGGAATCGCCTTGACAATGGTCTCGCTGATCCCCCAGGCATCCCCCAGCGAACCCTGGATCATTGCTTTATAGGCGGCAAGCGGCGAAACCCCCAAAAGGGACAGGAGGACGGCCCCGGCCGCCAGAGCAACCCCCACCGCTCCGGCGGGGATGGACCAGTTCATCCAGGAAGGAACGTCCAACCGTCTTTCGATCCGCAAACGCGGTTTCATCTGCCCTTCTCTCCTTCAATCGCGGTTTCCCTCCGGATCCCCGCCATCATCAGCCCCAATTCCTCCTCGGAAGCGCTCCGGGGATCCTCGACCATCCCCATGATCTCTCCCTTGTGAATGACGGCAAGCCTGTCGCTCAGGGCCAAGACCTCTTCCAGGTCTTCCGAAACCAGAAGGATGGCCGCTCCCCTTTCCCGCTGACGGAGAAGCTGGTCCCGTACGAACTCTGTCGCGCCGACATCCAGTCCCCATGTCGGCTGCATCGCCACAATCAAATCCGGGGTTCCTGAAAGTTCCCTGCCAAGCATGAGGCGCTGCTGGTTCCCCCCGGAGAGGTTTCGAACCGGGATCCCCAGGCCGGGGGCCGAAACACCGAACCTTTCCACAATCCGCCCGGTTTCCCCGGCGATGCTCTCCCAGCTCAGGAATGGGCCCTTGGCATACGGTTTCCTCCAGAAGTTCTTCAGGGCGAAATTTTCCCTCAGGTTCATGGCTCCGACAAGCCCTGTCCCTTTCCGGTCCGCTGGAATGTAACTCACCCCGGCCCGAAGGAAATCCATGGGTTTGCGCCCCGTCATGTCCTTTCCCCGCAGCAGGACCCTTCCGAACTGAATCGGCCTCAAACCCACCAGCGCTTCACAGAGTTCCTTCTGTCCGTTCCCGGCGATTCCTGCTATGCCAAGGATTTCTCCTTGCCTGATCGAGAGGCTCAGGTTCCGGATCGCCGGAAGACCACGGTCATTCAGCGCGCAGATCCCTTCCGCCTCCAGGACCGTATCCCCGGGATTCAGAACGGCCTTGTCCACTGCAAAAACGATCTTTCTTCCCACCATTTTCTCGGCCAGCATTTCCCGGGTTGCCATCGGGCCGGGCAGCGTCTCGACCACCTCCCCGCTCCGCAGGATCGTGATTCGGTCGGAGATCTCCATGACCTCATCCAGCTTGTGGGAGATGAACACCACACCGTGTCCTTCGGCCGTCATCTGGCAGATCGTATCGAAAAGCCGGCGAACTTCCTGGGGAGTCAGAACCGACGTGGGTTCATCCAGGACGAGCACCTCGGCATTCCGGTACAGCATCTTCAAAATTTCTACCCGCTGCTGCTCTCCAACAGAAAGCTGCCAGACCTGGGCTTCCGGCTCAACATCGAGGCCGTACCGGCCGGAGAGTTCGCCGATTTTCCGGATCACTTCCCTTTTGGGCAGCACCGCCTTCAGGTCCGGAAGCCCCATCACAAGGTTTTCCCAGACCGTGAGGACAGGAACGAGCATGAAATGCTGGTGTACCATCCCGATCCCTGCCGCGATGGCTTCCCGCGGCGAGGAGAAGCGGCATTCAGCCCCTTTGACGCGGATGCTGCCCGCATCGGGCTGGTAGAGCCCGTTTAGGATATTCATCAGGGTGCTTTTCCCTGCCCCGTTCTCACCCAAAAGCGTATGAACCTCTCCCGGGAAAACGTCAAAATTGATCCCCCGGTTCGCTTTGACGGACGCGAAGCTTTTCGTGATGCCCAGCATCTGGACGAGCGGCTGCTGTTTTCCTGATTCCATGAGGTAGGCCCTCCGGGAAGAAGAATACCTGAGACCTTCCAAGTTTGCCCGAATGAGCGGAATTGTCAACGCTCAGCAAAAAGGGGGGCCCGAACGAGCCCCCCTGGATTCCCGCCTGCGGGCCTACTTCGGGATCGTCCCCTCGACACCCTGAACAAACCAGTTAAAGGAGAGCATCTCCGGGTCAGACATCCGTTTGCCCGCTTCAACCCTGATTTTCCCTGATTGATCTTTGATGGGGCCGGTAAAGACATCCCACTTTCCCGAAACGATCTTCCCTTTTTCTTCCGCGACCAGTTTCCGGACGCTCTCCGGAACCGCCTTCCCAAAAGGTGCCAGGCCGACCATGTTTTCCTTCAGCCCCCACCAGATCGATTCGGATTTCCAGGTCCCCTTGATCACGTTTTCCGCAGCGTACTTGTAAAGCATGCCCCAGTTCCAGATCGGGGCAGTCAGGTGCCGGGTCGGGGCGTAGCGGCTCATGTCGTTGTTGTACCCGACAACCCAGACCTTGGCTTCCTCTGCAGCCTGGGGGGCGGCGCCGGAGTCGGCATGCATTGCGATAACGTCCGCGCCGGAGTCGATCAGGGCCTTGGTCGCTTCCTTCTCCTTCCCGGGGTCAAACCAGGAGAACAGCCAGACCACCTTGACCTTCGCCTTCGGGTTCACCTTCCGGACACCCAGCGTGAACGCGTTGATGCCGCGAATGACCTCAGGGATCGGGTTCGCCGCAACGTAGCCGATGATGTTGCTCTTCGTCATCT
>JAJUIT010000064.1 GCA_029267465.1 Synergistaceae bacterium | reverse complement strand
TCGGTAGGACCGGGCAACGTCCTGAGAGAGTGCATCGATTCCCGAACGGTCCCAGTCGTTGAGCTGAACGAGATTTTCCGTCAGAGCCGCGAGAGCCTCATCGTGGTCAACGCCCACCGCATCAGGGACGGGCAGATGCCTGTATTCCGCCGTCAGAGCGAATTTTATGGCGGATTCTGTTTCATCCAGGAAGAAGATCCCGTAAAAGTCGCGTTGAAAGTCTGCGAACTGGTGACCCAGACCTTGCCCGATCGCTTTGGCCTGGATCCGATGGAGGAGATCCAGGTGCTTTGCCCCATGCACAAAGGCGAAGCCGGAGCGATGGCTCTCAACGAAAGGCTCCAGTCCGCCCTGAACGGCGGTGCCGAAGCGTTGCACCGGGGCGGAAGGGTTTACAGGGTCAACGACCGGATCATGCAAATTCGAAACGATTACGAGAAAGATGTCTTCAACGGAGACATCGGCAGGATCCTGTCGATCGATCCCGACGACCAGGTCGCCGTCGTGGCCTTTGACGGGAAAGCGATTCCCTATGCTTTCGATGACCTGGACCAGGTGGTTCCGGCCTATGCGATCACCGTCCACAAATCCCAGGGTTCCGAGTACCCGGCGGTGGTTCTTCCCCTGACAACCCAGCATTTCATGATGCTCCAGCGGAATCTTCTCTACACGGCCCTGACGAGGGCCAAGCGGTTCGCCGTCCTCGTGGGGACGAAAAAAGCCGTGAGCATAGCCGTCAGGAACGATCGGGTCCAGCGACGATGCAGCAGGCTGGCCTACCGTTTGACAGGAGCCTGCAGGTCCTAAAGCAATTCGACGACCTCGCTTGGAGAGATCGCAAGTGAAAGGCTCCATGCCCCCCGGCCTCGCCTTTCCAGCCGGATGAGTCCTCCCGGAGCCATGGGAAACGCGTCCGCGTCAGGTCGGCCGCAGAGCAGCAGCCCGGCGAGCCTGGGAAGAAACGGGGCGTGTCCCGAGATGAGCCGGTCTTCGGAAAACGTTTCCACTTCTTGGAGAAATGCCTCCGGGGAATCCTTGGGGGCCAGCCCTTTTTTCTGTTCGATCCTGATGGGTATCCCGAGCTCCTTCACGATGCGTTCTGCCGTCTGCCTGGACCTCAGCTTGTCGCTGCAGTGGCAAAGCCCCGGTTTTGCTCCAATCGCCTTCAGGAACTGCCCTGTCAGTGCCGCCTCCTGATTCCCTCTAGACGAAAGCGGCCTTTCGGGGTTAACCGCTTCATCTACGGCTTCTCCGTGGCGGACGAGGTAAAGGAACATCGCTCTCACGCTCCTAAAAATCGGGTTCCTGGTTTTACACGCAAGACCGCCCTGCAGGGAGTGCCCTCCACTCCCTGCAGCTTGAGGGGAAAGGCGTGGAGATAAGCATGGCGCCGCTTCACCGCGAAAAGGTTGACGAGCCCCTCCAGAATCAGAATGCCTCGACGGCATAAATGCAAGTTAACATCAAAATTCTCCGTGCTCCGGGACTCGAGTCCCACTGAGTCAATCCCGATCATCCGGAAGGAAGTTTTTTCGGTCAGGAAAAAGGCTGCACCGAGCGAAAGACCGGGCCGCCTGGCCGAGTCCAGAGCCCCAGTGGCAAGAACCTCTTCCATGTGGCCTGTCCGAAGGATCAGAACAGGCAATCTCCTCTCCCTCGGCCTGATCAAGCGTTCGAGTTCCTCTGCTGTTGTGTCGGCGCCTCTCTTTTCAAGATCGATAATGACACAGGGGCCCTCGAAGTCCTCGAGAGGAAAGCGGTCGATCGTCCTCCCCTTTTCCAGGAAATAATGAGGTCCCTGGATATGGGTTCCACTTTGTGTACAAAACGTCAGATCGTAGACGAACTCGCGGTTTTTCCCTGTCACACGGTTGAAAGGGCCGTTTTTCCTCACGGCCGGGTTCCCCGGAAAAACGAATTCTTCCATTCCCTGGGAAACGTCGACAAGAACGGACCGCTCACATCGTTTCAGGACCATCGCAGCTTGTTGTGTTCCTTGACGAACGCCTCGACCTTCTGATATTCCTCGAGTTCTTTTTCGATCTCCCGGCGGCGCTCTTCAAGTTTCCTTTCCAGGGTTTCCATCAAACGCTCGTTGAACTCCTTCGCGTCGCGGTTGATCTGTTCGACATAGAAACTCAGGGATTCCACTTCTCTGCGGGCCCGGGCAGAGGCGTTCTCGATGGGGATGGCCAGAACCACGCAGCCGTCTGAAAGGTTCCCTACCGGGGCCGGGCCGTTCGTGCGGGTAGGGATGTAGTCGAAGAGGGATTCTGGGCCGACGTAAGGGATCGAGAGGATCACGTGGCTTTTGTAGATCGGGACGGGGCGTCCGTTCTTTTCCATGCGCCCGACCTCGATCTTTTTCAGCTCAGAAAGCTTCATCCGGGTGATGTCGACGTCGATATGTCCGATGCTGTAACGCCGGTAAAGAGAATCGACGGTTTTCTGACGGCCCACTTCGACCACTTCCGGAAGCTCCAGGCGTTTCACGTCGTCCTCGATCTCGCTCAGGATCATCGAGAAGCGGTCTTCGATTTTTTTCTCGGAAAAAAAGGTTTTCATCCCGTATCCCCTCTTCGGAAGGATTCCTTCTCCAAGATTAGCACATCAAGGCCGATGCTAGAAAAAAGCGCAACCCCGAAAGGGGGCTGCGCGACAAAACACATGGCGGAGGCGTGTGGGAATCGAACCCACCGAGGCGGCCTTGAAGCCACCCCCGCCGGGTTTGAAGCCCGGGGTCATCACCAGACAGCACTCGCCTCCGTGATTGCTGACTATTGTAGGGAAAGGTCCGGTTCCTGTCCAGATGAACCGGCCTCGCTTCCCTGAAAGGGATTCTCGCGGATGCGGCGCGCCTTTGCCCGGATTCTCGTAAGGGCGTTTTCCACCCTTTTGGGCTCCCAGCCTAGCAATTCGGCAGCGCCTGTACTTGTCCCCGTGTAGAGATAGGCATCCAGGCAGATCATTTCAAAAGGGCTCAGCCGGCTGAAGAGGGAGTTTCTTGCCCGGTGCAGGTCGATCCTTTCTTCCGGCGAAATCTCCACGGCCAGGCTTTCCATCTCTTCGTCCGTTAGGGAATGGGAAGGTTTTTGCTTCCGCAGGAATGTGATCATCCGGTTTCGGGCACATCGCCGGGCGAACGCCTCGAAGGTACCGCGTTCGGGGTCGTAGGAAGAGGAAGCCAGGATGAGGCCGAGAAATCCCTCCTGGGCCAGGTCTTCCCTCAAGCGGGCATCGTAGGGGGCCAAAGCGCGGGCAATTTTCAGGATCATCGGGGCAAGCTCCACGAGATCCTTTTCCCGGACCGATTTCCTTTCCCGGCCGAAACAGCCCCCATAGGGTTCCTCAGGGTTCCTCCCATCCATTTCCAAGCGGTTCGATCACCTCCCTGACGATCGGCTGCACGGAGGCCGAGTCCGAAACGGCATAGGCCTCCTCCAGGAGAGCAAGAGCGATGGGATCTTCGTGACCGTTGCGATGGTAAACGGCGAAGACGGGATCTCCCGGTGAAACCGCTTCTCCGATTTTCACCAGGACCTCGATAGCGACTTCAGGATCGATGGAGTCTTCCTTTTTCCGACGTCCTCCGCCCAGGTGACGCAGCGCGTTCCCGATCCGTTCTGTTTCAAAGGACGCGAGCACTCCTTTCCTTTGGGAACAAACGAGGGTTTTGACCGGGGCAAGAGGCAGAGCCCGCTCCGGCTCGTCGATGCAGAGCGTCTGTCCCCCCTGGGCCTCGAGAAGCATCCGGAAGCGCTCCATCGCGTTCCCGGATGCCAGGGCTTTCCGGCAACGATCCTCTCCTTCCGGAAGGTTCTTCGCCTTTCCGGCCAAAAAGACCATCGCGCCACCAAGGCGGATGCAAAGGTCCCTCGTGTCCGCGGGACCGGTGTTTTTTAAGACTTCGATGGCTTCACGAACCTCGGCGGCATTCCCGACCCAGCGGCCCAGGGGCTGGTCCATTCCCGAGATCAGCGCCAGGCTCCTGTGTCCGAGAGCGAGGGAGAGGTCCACAAGCTGCCGGGCCAGGGCCCGGGAGTCTTCCAGGGTACGCATGAATGCCCCGCTACCCGTCTTCACATCGAAGACGAAGGAACGGCTGCCCCCGGCGATCTTCTTGCTCAGGATGCTGCTGGCGATCAGGGGGATGGAAGGAACTGTTCCGGTGACGTCCCGGAGCTCGTAGAATCGCCTTTCCGCCGGGGCCAGTTCCTCCGAGTGGCCGCTGATGGCGCAGCCAACCGTTTCCACCTGGCGTACGAAATCTTCCCGGGTGAGATGCGTCCTGAATCCTTCGATGCTTTCAAGCTTGTCCACCGTTCCGCCGGTGAAGCCCAGTGCCCTTCCGCTAAGTTTTGCCACCGGGACACCGCAACTGGCGACAAGGGGAACCAGGACAAGACTGGTCTTGTCCCCTACGCCTCCCGTGCTGTGCTTGTCCACGCAGGCCAGGGAATCGGGGAACTTGACCACGCTGCCCGAGGTCGCCAAGGCAAGCGTAAAGGTCATAAGCTCTTTCCGGCTGAGCCCGCGGAACAAAACCGCCATGAGCCAGGCGGAAGCCTGGTAATCGGGGATCTCCCCTGTCTGGAAGGCCTGGACGAATTCCCGCAGATCCTCTGGAGAATGCTCCAAGCCGTCGCGCTTGTTCTCGATAAAACGGGGCATATCAAGCACAGTCTTCCTCCAGTTTCCGGATGAGTCCCTCCACGAGGCGCAGAAGCGAGGCAGAGGATTTTGCCATTTCGTCCAGAACCTCCTGGTGCGTGAGGGCTTGCCCGGTCATTCCCGCTGCAGGGTTTGCGACACAGGAGAGCGCGCAGGTTCTCATCCCCATGTGGCGGGCCACGATCACTTCCGGAACCGTCGACATTCCCACCAGGTCGGCACCCAGGATGCGGGCCATGCGGATCTCGGCGGGGGTTTCAAACGACGGCCCGGTGAAGGCCACGTACGTCCCCCGCTTAAGCAGGATTCCGTTTTCACGGGCCGCCTCCTCGGCCAAAAGCAGCAGTTTGGGATCGTAGGCGCTCAACATGTCGGGGAAACGGGGTCCCCACTCTTCCCGGTTCGGTCCGATGAGTGGGTTGGTCCCGAGCAGGTTGATGTGGTCGTGAATGAGAACGATGTCTCCTGCCCTCAAGCCGTGATGAATCCCCCCGGAGGCGTTTGTCGGAATATAGTAGGGGATTTTCCAGGCCCCGTAGACACGGGTCGAAAAGGTGACCTCCTTCATGGAGTATCCCTCGTAATAATGAACCCTTCCCTGCTGAACGACCACCCTCCTCCCGGCCAGGCGGCCGAAAACCAGCCGGGCGGCGTGCCCCGGGGCGGTTGAAACCGGCCAGTGGGGGATCTCCGCGAAAGGGATCGGTATCGGGTCCTCCAGCCGATCAGCCAGGCCCCCCAACCCCGATCCCAGAACGATGGCGGCAAGTGGGCGGTCCGGTACCCTTTCCTTAAGCCATGCGAGGGCCGCTTCCACTTTTTCCGGATAGTTTTCCAAAGCGCTCTCCTCCTTTTCCAGCGTCTTCTAGGCTCTTGGGTGACAGCGGTCGTAGATGTCCCGCAGCTCGGTATCGAAGTGGGTATATCGCTCCGTCGTGCCGATCGAGGCATGGCCCAGAAGTTCCTGCAGGGTCCGCAGGTCCATCCCCCGTCTCAAAAGATGGGTGGCGAAGGAATGCCGGAGAACGTGGGGGTGGAGCCGCGACAACGAGATCCCGGCTTTTTGTCCCCTTTTCTGGACGACGCGCCAGACGTCTTCCCTTCTCATGGGGTTCCCCGAGCGGGTGGTGAAAAGGACTTCCCCAACCGGCCTGAAGAGGGGGCGGGTTTCGGAAACGTACCGTTCCAGGACTGCCCGACAGGTCCCGACGAGGGGAACGATTCGCTCCTTGTCCCCCTTTCCGGTGACTCGGAGGAATCCGGCCGAAAAGTCAACGTCCGGCAGCTTGAGCCCGCAGGCTTCGCTCGCCCGAAGCCCGCAGCCGTAAAGGGTTTCGATGAGGGCCCTGTCCCTTCTGTCCATCGCGGAGCTTCCGGCGCAGGCCTGGATGATTCGCTCGACTTCCCCTTCTCCAAGGACCTGCGGGAGCTTTTTTTCCTTTCCAGGCAGGGGCATTCTTTCTGAATCCGGCTGCCGGAAGCCCTCTTCCTCCAGGAAGCGCTTCCAGGTCCTGAGGGCCGCCGCATGGCGCTGGATGGTGCTCTTGCTTTTCGAGAGAGAGGCGAGATGCCGCAGGTATCGGGCGAGTTCCGCGGAATCGGGGACTTCGTCCTCGATGTTCGACATCCTCCTGAAGGCCAGCCAGCTCTTCAGGTCCGCACGGTAGGAGGCCACGGTGTTCGCGCTGGCCCCGCGTTCAAACTCGAGGTATTCGCAAAAGGCCTTGAGACGGTCTTCCGGTTCGCCGTGCAATTCTAATCCCTCCAGAAAACAAAAAGGGCAGGCGGGAAACCGCCTGCCCAAAGTAAAGCAGAAATTTCATTTTTTGGCGAGATACCAGGCCAGCGCGGCGAGGGTTTTGGCGTCACGAATTTGGCCGCTTTCAAGCAGAAACGGGATCTCGTTCCTCGGAACCGCAAGGATTCGGATAAATTCGTCTTCGTCGGGATCGAGCCTAGATTCGACTAGGCCGGAAGCGTAAAACAGCGTCACCCGCTCGTCACTGAAGCCTGGCGAGGTGAAGAACGTCCCCCACTCCTCCATGTGCTCCGCATCGAAACCGATCTCTTCCTGTAGCTCCCTGCGGGCGGCATCGCGGGGCGATTCACCCGGATTCAGGATCCCCGCGGGAATTTCTAGGATTTCCTGCCGGATGGCGTCCCGGTACTGCCGGATCAGGAGGACGCTTCCGTCATCCGCGACCGGCAGCATCGCCACGGCCGGAAGATGCTCGACGATTTCCCGGACGGCGAGCCTGCCGGAGGGCAACCGGACTTCATCCAGCCGAAGGTTGAGGATGCGTCCCTCGTACACTTTGCGGCTGTGCAGGACGGACCAGTCCTCCGCCATTTCCCGTCTACTGCCCCAGCGCTTTCCGGGCGATTTCGACTCCCCGGTCAAAAGCGGTCATGTTGATTTCCACAAGGGCGGCCTTCTTCTTGCCCATCAGCTCGGCAAGGGTTTCCTTGCATCCTTCGATCGAAACCAGGTCGCTTGCCGCAGCAAGCGCTCCGAGGGTCACCACGTTCGCAACTTTTTCATTCCCGAGTTCCAGGGCGATGCTGTTGCAGGGTACGGGAACGACCCGGATGTCTGTCCGGGGCTCGGGGTAGGTGACCAAATCCGAATTGTAGAGAAGGGTTCCGCCGCTCTTGAGGTCCGGCTCGAACTTCGCGAGGGACGGTTGGTTCATGATCACCAGGCAATCCGGATGGGGAACGACCGGCGAGCCGATCTCTTCATCGCTGATCGCAACGCTGCAGTTGGCGGTCCCCCCCCGCATTTCGGGTCCGTAGGACGGGATCCAGGTGACGTAGCGTCCTTCCTTCATCGCCGCGTGTGCGACAATCTGGCCGAGGAGCAGAACCCCCTGGCCCCCAAATCCGGCAGCGATCAGACCGCGCAGAAACTTAGCCATGATCTTTCTCCCCCTTCTATTCCGGCGTCTTGAAGACGCCCAGCGGGAATTCGGGCATCATGTGCTCTTCTAGCCAATTGGTGGCGTCCACGGGGCGCATTCCCCAGTTCGTGGGGCATGTGGAAAGGATCTCCACAAAGGAAAACCCTTTCCCTTCGATCTGCGTCTGGAATGCTTTTGTCAGGGCCTCCTTGGCCTTGATGGTGTACTTGGGTTTTGCCACGCTCACGCGGGTGATGTATGCGGGAGCCTGGAGGGTTGCGAGCATCTCGCACATGCGGATCGGGTATCCCGCCAGCTTCGGGTCCCTGCCGAGAGGACAGGTTGTGGCCTTTTGCCCCACCAGCGTCGTCGGGGCCATTTGTCCCCCCGTCATTCCGTAGATGGCGTTGTTGATAAAGATAACGGTGATCTTCTCCCCTCGGTTGGCCGCGTGAACGATTTCCGCCATCCCGATGGAAGCGAGGTCTCCGTCTCCCTGATAGGAAAAGACGACGCTGTCGGGAAGAAGGCGCTTGCAGGCGGAAGCGACTGCGGGGGCCCGGCCGTGAGCCGCCTCGTAGGAATCCACATTGATGTAGTTGTAAAGAAAGACCGAACAGCCGACAGGAGCCACGGCGACGGTCCTTTCCTGGATCTGCAGTTCGTCGATGACTTCCGCGACCAGCCGGTGTGCGACCCCGTGGGTACAACCCGGGCAGTAATGGGTCGTGACATCGATCATGGATTTCGGCTTCTCGAAAATCTTCGTTTCTTTCATTGAAGGGCCCCCCTTATCGCCCCAGGGCCTTTCGGACCTGGTCCTTGATCTCGTCGACTGAAGGCGTCATGCCTCCGACGCGTCCGTACATGGAAACCGGACGCTCCTTTCCTACCGCAAGCCGGACGTCCTCCACCATCTGTCCGCAGCTCATCTCGACGGTCAAAACCTGGCGAACGGAGGCAGGGAGGTTTTCCAGCGGTTCGTAGGGGAAGGGGAAAAGGGTGATGGGGCGGAAAAGTCCGACCTTGACGCCTTCACTGCGCAATTCGTTGATCGCCGTGCGAGCGATGCGGGCCACGGTCCCGTAGGCAGCGATCAGGATCTCGGCGTCGTCCATGAGATAACATTCGAAGCGCTTTTCGTGCTGGGCCATCTGGGCGTACTTGGCCTGGAGCTTCCAGTTGTGGGCCTCCAGTTCCTCGGGGTCGAGGTAGAGGCTCTTGATCAGGGCCCTGCTCCCCCGCTGCTTCATGTAGCCCACGGCCCATTCAGCCGGGTCAGGCAGCCCTTCCGCGCGGGTTTCCTTGAATTCGACGGCTTCCATCATCTGTCCCATGAAACCGTCTGCCAGAACCATCACGGGGTTGCGGTATTTCTCGGCAAGGTCGAAGGCCAGCATCGTAAGATCCACCGCTTCCTGGACCGTGCTGGGGGCAAGGACCAGGAGACGGTAGTCGCCATGTCCACCGCCACGGGTCGCCTGGAAGTAATCCGACTGGGAGGGCAGGATCCCGCCTAGCCCCGGACCCCCTCGCATCACGTTCATCAGGACGCAGGGCAGTTCGGCTCCCGCGATGTAGCTGATTCCCTCGGACATGAGGGAAATGCCGGGGCTGGAAGAAGAGGTCATGACCCTCTTCCCGGTGCCGGCCGCCCCGAAAATCATGTTGACCGCTGCGACCTCGCTTTCGGCCTGAAGGTATACGCCGCCGATTTCCGGCAGCTTTTTGGACATGTATTCGGGGATTTCGTTCTGGGGAGTGATGGGGTATCCGAAGAAATATTTGCAGCCCGCGTGAATTGCCGCTTCAGCTAACGCCTCGTTGCCTTTCATCAGGAAACGCTTGCCCATCAGGGTTCACCTCGCTTTAGGCGTTGCAGGCCTTGTCGTCTTCCAGCCGGAAGACTTCGAGGACCACGTCCGGACAGGTGATCGCGCACATCCTGCAGGCGATGCACCCCTCCTTGAACTGCTCCACAGGCCGATAGCCCTTCTTGTTGATCTTGTCGGAGATCCTGAGGACTTTCATTGGACAGGCTGCCACGCAGAGACCGCAGCTCTTGCATCGTTCCTCGTTGACCCCGACGCGTCCCTTTGCCATCACATGCCACCCCTCTCCCAAGGTAATAGGATGTATCTGGAAACCGGCCACAGGTTGACCTTCCTGCCTTCGAACCGGCGTTCCGCCTCTTCCATCGCGTTTTCCGGCACTCCCACGAAGAGGATTGGAAGCCCCATCTTCTCGGCCGCGGCGAGTGCCGTTTCATACCCTTGCAGGACATCGTCCAGGGTTGTCTCTGACATCATGTGGGAGTTGCTGATGACGGCAGAGACCTTCAGGCCGCTGACCCTCTCGATCGACCGGATCATCGCCTCGATTCCCTCGACCGTCGAAGTCTGGGGGCGGTAAGCGTTGACGATGGCCAGTAGGTTGTAACCCGCCTGTTCCATGCGCGGGGCGAACTGGGTCAGGGCCATCGCTCCCCGGGGATCCCCCCCGATGTCGATCAGGAGCCTACCGGGGCCGTCAAACGCCCGGTCGACTTCCGGCGAAATGGACGGCAGATCAGACCATTGCGTTCCTTTGAACGGAAGGATCACCGACAGTCCCATTTTCTTCAGAAGGGCAGAAACTTCCCGGATGCAGAAATAAGGGTTGATTATGTCCACGTCCGCGACCGTGACCGTTTCCTCGCGGTCGAGAAAGGCATTGGCGAGGTTCAGAAGCCATTCGGATTTCCCGGATCCGAGGGCTCCGACGACGGCAATCACTTTCTCCCAGGAAAAACCGCCCAGGCCTGTCAGAAGATCGGGAACCTTTCTCTCGGCAACGCTCATTCGAATTGGTCTCCTTCTTTGATCCGGCTTCCCCTGGCCCAGTCGTCACCCCTCAGGATCCCCCGGCCTTCCGGTTGAACCTCGAGCAGGACCAGCTGCCCCCTTGAGCATGCCACCACAGGGAATCCCTGTTCGAAGCCCGTTACCCTTCCCTGGTCGGCGCGGCGACCGTCGATCGGGCGAGTCTTCCAAATTTTCAGGCGCGTTCCCGAAAAAAAACAGTGCACTCCCGGTGCAGGGTTCAGGGCCCTGACGCGGTTGTGCAGAACCTGCGCGGGATCACTCCAGGCGAGCCGCTCCTCGGTTTTGTCAATCTTGGGAGCGAAAGTCGCGGCGCTCTCATCCTGCGCAATGTATTCTGCATAACCACCACGGAGATATTCTAAGCTTTTTAAAAAAATCTGGCTACCCTCCCGCGCCAGAATTTCCGACAGCTCGCCGGCAGTCGTTTCCTGCCCCACGGGGACCGCTTTCTGC
>JAJUIT010000008.1 GCA_029267465.1 Synergistaceae bacterium | reverse complement strand
GCCGAAAACCATATCGATGATCCCCAGACCGCCGAACAGGTTGGAAACCAGGCAGCCCGCGAACAAACCGAGAATCGCCTCGGGGAAAAGCCAGGGGAGCAGCGTCAGCGCTTCGGCCACCCGAAACTGAACCGGCCCGAAGGAAAGCGGCGCGAACGCCAGCACCAGCAGGGCGTACAAAGCCGCAACCAGTGCGCCCCGGGCAAGAAATCCCGGCAGGCCCCGGCGGTTTTCAGGCAACATCATCCAGATCCCTCCCGTATCGAAATCCGCCTCAAACTTGATGACAAGCCACAAACCGGCCCGGTTCGACTTCCCTGAGAGGCGGAGCCTCCCTGCAGGCCGCGTCGGCCCGATCGCAGCGTTCCGAGTAAGGACACCCCAGGCCTTCCGTGGCGGCCCTTCCCGAAGGCGGCGGCGAGATCGCCCTGCCCAGCCTCGGGAGAGCCCTTGCCAAAGCGGCCGTGTAAGGGTGAAGGGGTTCTTCGAGCAACAACGAGGTGGGTCCCTTCTCCACCGCTGTCCCCCTGTAAAGGACCATTCCTCCACGGGCGGCTTTCCGGGCCAGGATGAGGTCGTGCGTCACCAGGACCAGCCCCATCCCGGAGGAGAC
Organism: Synergistaceae bacterium; assembly: GCA_029267465.1. Lineage (GTDB taxonomy): Bacteria > Synergistota > Synergistia > Synergistales > 79-D21 > 79-D21. The sequence goes on along the minus strand of JAJUIT010000008.1, from coordinate 30,258 downwards.
ACGCCTTTCCAGGATCGCCACGATTTCCCCCCTAAGCGAAGCGTCCTGCATGCTCGTGGGTTCGTCGGCAAGGAAAAGTTCCGGGTCCAGGGCCATGGCCCTCGCCCCGCAAACCCTCTGCCGCTGCCCTCCCGAAAGGGACCGGGAAACCCGCGCATCCCAGAGACCCGTTTCGGGCAATCCCCACTCCCGAAGCAGCGCTTCGGCTTTAAGAGCGCTTCCCGGGGTTGATCGGAAGCCTTGCACCAGCAAGAGCGGCTCCAGGACTGCCTCCCTCACGGAAAGGGTCGGGGGAACGGCCCCGTAGGGATCCTGGGGCATCAGGCCGCATCGGCGCAGCAGTTCGGTCCGCTCCCGCCGGCCTGCGGCAGCCAGGTCCCTGCCGAACAGGCGGACCATCCCCGCTTGCGGTCGCACCAGGCCCAAGGCCGCTCTCAGGAGCGTCGTCTTGCCGCTTCCAGACTCACCGATCACGGCCAGGCTTTCTCCTTTGCCCAGGTCAAGATCGACTCCACGCAGGGCCGGATGCTCTCCCCCGCGGCTGCGGAAAGACACGCAAAGCCCCCGGATTTCCAGCAGCGCGCTCATGAGAGGTTTCCCTCCATTTCCAGCAGCGCGGCCACCAGGGCTCTCGTCCTGGGGTGTTTCGCCCCCCGGGCCAGGTCTTTGGCCAGTATCGTTTCTACCAGACGCCCGCCGTCGAGGACGCAGATCGTTTCACAGAGGCCTGACGCCAGCGGCAGGTCATGCGTCACCAGGGCCATTCCCATCTTCCTCTCCCGAACGGCCCGCTTCAGAAGGTCCGCGATCTCCGCCTGGATGAGCACGTCCAGCGCCGTGGTCGGTTCGTCGGCCAGCAGGAAGGCCGGATCGCAGGAGAGCGCCATCGCCAGGGCCGCACGCTGGCGCTGCCCCCCGGAAAGTTCGTGGGGAAACCGTTCTGCCGCCTTCGAGCCAAGTCCCACTTCGTCCAGGAGCATGCGGGCTCTCCTTTCAGCCTCCCGGCGCCCGAGTCCCCGGTGAACGCGAAGCGGCTCGGCGACCTGGGACCCGATGGACAGGACCGGATTGAAGGCGTTCTGGCTCCCCTGGGGAACGAGGGCGACCCGCCTCCAGCGGAAGCGGTCCCTTTCGTTTTCCGCCATCCCGACGACATCGACCCCGTCGACCAGGATGCGCCCGGCTACGCGCGCCTCGGGAGGCAGCAAGCCGAGGATCGCCATCACCAGGGTCGTCTTCCCGCTGCCGGATTCTCCGACGAGCCCGGTGATTTGGCCCGAGGGCAAGGAAAGGCTCACACCGGAAAGCGCCTGCTCTTCTTTCTTGCCGGAACGGTAGGAAACCGAAAGTCCTTCGATTTCGATCATGCCCGTCCCCCCTTGAGCCTCGGATCCGCCCACTCCTCCAGGGCCCTTCCCAGGTCCATGAACGCCAGGCAAAGAAGGGCGATGCCGAGACCCGGCGGCAGGAGGAGCCACCAGGCTCCCGTCGTGAATGCCCCGAACGACTGGGCCTCGTGGAGCATCCGTCCCCAGGAGATGACGCGGGGGTCGGAAAGCCCCAGGTAGGCGAGCGCCGCCTCGGAAAGGATCACCCCCGGGACCCCGAGGGCGATGTTCGCCAACAGCAGGGGAAGGACCGTGGGAATCCCGTGCCGGGCCAGGATGTAGAAAGTCGGGGCTCCCAGCGCCCGAAGCCCCTCGACATAGGGAGCCTCCCGGAAGGAGAGCGCCATGGACCGGACAGTCCGGGCCGTTCCCATCCAGGAAAACAGTCCCAGGATCAGGACAAGCTGCCACAGCCCCTTGCCCCAGAGCGCCGCCAGGACCATGAGGACCGGAAGGAGGGGAACCGAAAGAAGGACGTCCACGGTCCTCATCAGGAACGTATCCGCGGCCCCCCCCACGTATCCCGCGACGAGCCCGGCATCCAGGCCGATCAGGGAGGAAACCAGCACGGCCAGGATGCCCACGAACAGGGAAACCCGGATCCCGTAGAGAAAAAGGAGGAACACGTCCCGGCCCCTCTGGTCCGTCCCAAAAAGCCCCCACCGTTCACCGGGGATCTTAACCAAAAGAGAAGAACGCTCCACCGGGACATCGCTTTCGATCCGGACTCGGATCATGCCGTGTTTGTCGAAAAGGCCCCGGAGAGATTCGTCGAAGGGCGAAAGGCCCAGGGAGATCCGAAACGCCATGTCCCGCGCATCGAGGTCCAGCGTCCAGCGGTTTTGCCCCGACAAGTCCGAGAGCACCCACTTCGCCCCGGCGGGAGTCTCCCAGATGAGGGCCGCTTTCGACGGAGTCTTGGCAAACAGGACCTCGCCCGTGACGGAAAGGCCCCTCGGGGCTTCCCACGACCAGGAGAACGTCTTTCCCGCCTCCCCCGTGGGAACGGTCAAGGACATCGCCGGGGCCTGAGTCCTGTCCGCCCAGACCGGTTTTGAAAAGGGAGCCGCCACTGGCTCGCGGGGGTCTCCCTTCAGGAAAAGGGGCAAGAGGAACCCGCAGAAAAGGAAAACCGCCAGGACCCATGCGCTCCACCGCATTTTCATCACCGGGACTCCTCCCCCCCCGTTTTGATCCTCGGGTCCGCGAGCTGGACGAGAAAATCGGCCAGGAGGTTGCTCCCCACCGTGATGAGAGTGAGGAGGTAGAATGCCCCTCCCGCAGCCGGGTAGTCCTGCCCGAGGACGGAATCCAGCAGGAAGCGGCCCACGCCGTGAAGGGAAAAGACCGTTTCGGTCAGCACGGCTCCCGACACCACCCCGGGGAGGGAAAGCAGAAAGAGCGTCAAGAGCGGGGGCAGGGCAGCCCTAAGGGCGTGCCCCCAGAGCAGGCGGCGCTCTCCGATGCCCTTGGCGCGGGCCAGGATCATGAAGTCCTCCCCCATGACTTTCACGACCAGGTTGCGCACCGTCAGGGCCCACCCGCCAAACCCCAGGAGGACCAGAGAGAAAACCGGCAGGGCCAGATGCCAGATTCGGTCTGCCAGGATTCGCCAGGTCCCCTCCGGCGGAGGGATGGAAAGACTGCCTCGCAGGGGGAAAACGGGAAACACGTAGGCAAAAAGGAGCAGGAGCACCATCTGGACGAAAAACGAGGGGAAGGAAAACGAAACCGCCCCGGCCGCGAGGACCGCCTTCTCCGCCAGGTGCCCCCTTCTGCGGGCCGCAATCACGCCGAGGACAGTTCCCAGCAGGACCGAAAGCAGGTAGGCGGGAACCAGAAGGGCCAGCGTGTTTGGAAGGCGTTCCAGGATCTCTTCCAGGACGGGCCGCTGGGTGGAGAACGAAAGGCCGAAATCGAACGTGGCCATTCTCCTCAGGTAGAGAAGGAACTGGACCCCCAGGGGCTGGTCCAGCCCGTAGAGGGCCTCAAGCTGCGCTTTCGCTTCGGGAGAGAACCTGGGATCCAGGACGGTCGCCACGGGATCCCCCGGCATGAGCCGGAAGAGGAAGAAATTTGCCACGAGGACGATCGCCACGACACAGGCGGCACCCCCCAGGCGCCGGGTCCAGTACCGTTTCACGGGCCTCACCTGGGAATCAGCCAGAAACGCTCGTTGCGGGTAAACCGGACAAAGTCGCCGGCTTTCGATTCCCTGAAAACGAACGGCCCCGTTCCGTACAGTTCGGTCAGCCCCGTTTTACCGGGAAGGGGGGTTCGCGAGGGCTGCCAGGAACGCCAGTCCCGAATCCGGTCCAGGAGGGCCGCCGGGAAAAGGGGAAGGCCGCCGATCGAGTGCAGGTGCCAGTAGCTGACGTTCTTCATCGTCACCACGACCGTCCGGTCATCCGGAACCGTGACGGACTCGATGTCCCGAACGGAATCAAAATAGCGCGGGATCGCGTGCTTCTTCAGGAAGAGAAGGGTCGCTTTCACGTCCTTGGCGGTAAAAGGCTTCCCATCCTGCCAGAAGACATCCCCCCGAAGGGAGAAGGTCAGGCGCGTCTTCGGCGCTCCCGCCTTCGCCATCGTTTCCACCTTCCAGGAACGGGCCAGCCACGGCAGGTCGGAAAGGTCGTTCGGGTTCACCGCCAGCAGCGTGTCGTAAACCAGGCCCAGGACCTGCCAGTCCGTGGCCGTGCTTGCGGTGAACGGGTTCAGCGTCCGCGGCTCGTCGCCCAGGGCCCAGTAGAGCGGCCTCTCCCGCCCCGATGCCGGCTCCATGGAAAGAAGGCTCCAGCTGTTGTCAGCCGCGGAAGCCTTTGTTACAACGGCCCCTTTCCATTCCCTGGAAACCGCGGCCACGGAGTACCTTGTGTAGATCGGGATGATCGGAAGCCGGTCCGCCAGGGCTTTCTGAACCGCCTTGGCTGCCTTGCGGGCCGCGGGCTCGTCCGGGGAATACCGGAGCGCCTCCAGCAGGCCGTCCATCACGGCGTCCTTGAGGCCGGTCTGGTTATAGCCTCCCCGGACGTCCATCGAGGAGTGGTAGAACGAGTAAAGGCTGTCGGGATCCCTTCCGAGCTGCCAGGCCATGAGGTAGAGGTCGAATTTCCTCTCGTCGATCCGCTGGACCATCGCCGCGAAATCGAGCGGCTCGGCCTTGACCGGGATGCCGATTTCCCTCAAAGCCGCCGCGATCCGGTCGGCCAGCTCCGCGGTCGTGGGAGCCACCCCCGCCGTGGGGGACAGGATCGTCGCCGGGGGCAGCGGGGTCTTCGACCCGGGTGGGACCAGGATCCCGGAACCGTTCCAGGTCCATCCCGCCTTCTTCAGCAGGGCACGCGCCCCTTCCGCGTCCAGCCCGGGAGCCGCCGCGCTTTTGTCGCAATAGGGGGAAACCGGGGGAAGAAACGTCGTCAGCGGGGCCGAATACCCCGAAAAAAGCTCACGGACCAGGCGGTCCCTCGGGATGGCCATGGCCGCCGCCCTTCTCAGCTCCTGGACATTCCAGGGGAATTTCCGGAGGTTGAACCCGACCTGCGCCATGTGAAAATTCTCGGCCATGGAGAGGGAAAAACGCGGGTCCTTCGAGAGCCTGCGGATATCGGAGGGGCGGGTGACATCCCCCAGGATGTCGAGCTTTCCCCTTTCGAGGGCCAGGATCGCCGCGTCCGGGTCCCTCACCACGACCAGGTAGAGGTCCCGGACCTTCGGCCCCCGGATCCGTTCCAGGTCTACGCCCGCTCCCTGCGCCGGAAGGGCCAGGGGCACCGCCATCGCCAGGGCACCCAACGCTCCCGCCAGCCACCGCTTGAATCCGCCCATCGCAAACACCCCCAGGAAAGGAATCCACCCCTAGGGTTTCATGTTACCATGCCGGACCGCCATGGCCAGCGCGAGGGCGGAGGCCACCGGGAGACTGCTGACGCAGGGGATTCCCGTTTCGATCGCGGCCCTCCGGATCGCGTACCCGTCCTTGAGGGCCCCCAGCCGGGACCCGGCGACATTCACGACAAGATCCCAGCGGCGCCCCCGAAGGGCATTCACGAGGGCTTGTCCTTTCTCGGCCGTGGTGACGGGCAGGCCCCAACGACGGAAGTAGCCGGCCGTCCCTTCGGTGGCCTCGATCTCCCACCCAAGGCCGAAAAGGGTCGCGGCGACGCTGCAGGCCCCTGCCTTGGAAGCGTCGTTCACCGAAACCAGGATCCGACCCTTCTCCGGGAGCACCCATCCGGCCCCGCCCAGGCCTTCCCAGAGAGCCGTCGCCACGCACTCCCCGACTCCCAGGGATTCCCCGGTAGACTGCATCTGGGGACCGGGCCGGCTGTCCACGCCTGGGAGTTTCTCCGTGGAGAAAACGGGAACCTTGACTCCCAGGGGGCCGCGCGGAGGCAGAAGTCCAAGAGGCACACCAAGGTCCCGAAGGCGCTGGCCCAGGGCAACCCGGACGGCCAGCTCCACCAGCGGAACACCCGTCAGCTTGCCGGCGATCGGTACGGTCCGGCTGGCCCTCGGATTGGCCTCGATGACCGTCAGCCGCCCCCCCTTCTCGACGAACTGGACGTTCAGGAGCCCCCGGACATCCAGGGCCTCAGCGATGGAAGAAGCGATCTTGACCATCTCCTGCCGCCTGGACTCGTTCAGCGAGAGGTCGGGAAACACGGCCATCGAATCGCCGGAATGGATCCCGGCGGGGTCCAGGTGTTCGAAAATCCCCGGGACCACGATGTCGGCCCCGTCGCAAACCGCGTCCAGCTCGTACTCCGTCCCGGAAACAAAGCGGTCTACCAGGACCGATTGCCCGGGCATGGCCTCGAACGCCTGGGACAGCACCGACCTCAAATCGCTCTCGCTTTCCACCAGCGCCATCGCCAGCCCCCCGATGACGAAGCTGGGCCGGACCATGAGCGGGTACCCGAGCCTGTCCGCCAGCTTGAGCGCCTCCTCGACGGACCGGACGGCCCCGCCTTCCGGCTGGGAAATCCCCAGGTCCTTCAGGATGGCAGAAAACTGGCCCCGGTCCTCTGCCGCCTCGATCGCCCCCAGCCCGGTACCCAGTAGCGGGACTCCCGCCTCCGCCAGCTCCATCCCCAGCTTCAGCGCGGTTTGCCCGCCGAAGGAAGCGAAAACGCCCCGAGCGTTCTCCCTCCGGATGATCGGCAGAACATCCTCCACGGTCAGCGGCTCCAGGTAGAGGGCATCGGAGAGATCGTGATCCGTGCTGACCGTCTCGGGGTTGTTGTTGGCCATCACGGCCCGGATTCCAAGGCTTTTCAGCGCCTCCACGGCTTTGACGCAGCAGTAGTCGAATTCGACCCCCTGCCCGATCCGGATCGGCCCCGAACCCAGCACGACGACCGCGGGAGTGTTCCCTTCCGGGGTCCCGTCACTCGACACGCCGTAGGCCCCGTACAGGTACCGGGAACCTGCCGGCGTCTCCCCCGCGCAGCCGTCCACCTCGCGAAAGCCCTGCCCGATCCCCTGGGAAAAGCGAACTTCCCGGACCGCTTCCTCCTTCGTTTCCAAAAGAGCCGCGATATCCCGGTCCGACAGCCCCAGCCATTTCGCTTCCGCCAGGGCTTCCGGATCCTGGATTCCCCGTTTTTCCAGGTTTCGTTCGGCAGCGACGACCTTTGCCATCTGGCGGAGGAAAAAGGGCGCGATCCCGCTGGCCTGGGCAAGGGATTCAACATCCTCTCCCCGTCGGAGCAGCTCGAGGATGAACCACAGGCGACGGTGGGTAGGACGGCGGACCTCAGCCCATAGAGCCCGTTCCGACAGTTGGGCGCATCCCGCGGGCCTCAGCCCTCCGCCCCACTCCACGGAACGCATGGCTTTCAGCAGTGCCTGGGGGAAATTCGGACCGATGGCAAGAACCTCCCCGGTCGATTTCATTCGTGTCCCCAGTGTCGGATCGGCGTCGGGGAACTTGTCGAACGGCCAGCGCGGGAACTTGACGGCGACGTAGTCGATGGCGGGTTCTGAAAGAGCGCTGCCGACCCCGGTGACGGGGTTGGGCATCTGGGCGAGGGATTTCCCCAGGGCGATCTTCGCCGCCATCCTGGCGATGGGATATCCCGTGGCCTTGCTGGCCAGGGCGCTCGAACGGCTGGCCCTCGGGTTCACCTCGATCACGGCGTATTCCTCCATGTCCGGCGAAACCGCGAACTGAACGTTGCAGGCCCCCCGGATATCCAGGGCGTTCACGATTTTCAGCCCGGCCCGGCGCAGGCTCTGCCACTGGCTGTCGCTCAGCGTCAGCACGGGAGCGACGACAATGCTGTCCCCCGTGTGGATGCCCATCGGATCGACGTTTTCCATGCCGCAGACGCAAAGGGCGTTCCCGAAGCCGTCCCGGACGACTTCCATTTCCACCTCGTACCATCCCGAGAGGTAGCGCTCCACCAGCACCCGGCCGGCAGGAGACGCCGACACGCCTTCCTGGACCCTCTCCACGAGGGACCCCTCGTCGAACGCCACTCCGCCCCCCGTTCCCCCCAGGGTGAAATCCGGGCGGATCACGAGGGGGAACGGGACATGCGCGGCAAACTCGAGAGCCGCCTGGGGCTCCGTCACGATCCGGCTTTCCACGACGGGTTCCCCGATGGACCGCATCAGGTCGCGGAAGGGTTCGCGCCCTTCCGCCCGTTCCACGCTTGCGGGAGAGGTCCCGAGAGGCAGCGTCCCGTACCGCTCCCAGACTCCCTGGCGGTTCAGCTCGACGAGGAGGTTCAGCGCGGTCTGCCCTCCGAGAGTCGCCACGACCCCGTCCGGACGGTGGGCCTTGAGGATGTCTTCGACCACCTCCGGGGTCAGGGGCCGGATGTACGTGACCTCCGCCAGCCCAGGGTCGGTCTGGATCGTCGCGGGATTGCTGTTCAGCAGGATGACTTTCACGCCCTCCTCCCGGAGCGCCCGGCAGGCCTGGCTTCCCGAATAGTCGAACTCCGCCGCCTGGCCGATCCGGATCGGGCCCGAACCCAGCACCAGGACCGTCTGGATGGATTTTTCCATCGAAGATTTCATCTAGTTCAGCCCCTTCAGAAATTCGTCGAAAAGAAATCCCGTGTCCTTCGGTCCTGCGAAGGCTTCAGGGTGAAACTGCACCGACCAGGCCCGAAGACGCTCGCTGACAATTCCCTCCACGCTCCCGTCCCCCAGGTGGAGCATCGAAACGGTAAAGCCGGTCCCGGGAAGGCTTTCCGCGTCTACCGCGTAACCGTGGTTCTGGCTCGTGATCCAGCCCCTGGGGCCTTCCGCTTCCCCCACGGCGTGGTTCACGCCGCGATGACCGTAGGGCAGCTTGTACGTCCGGGCCCCCGCGGCAAGGGCCATGACTTGCAGCCCCAGGCAGATTCCCCAGAGCGGCAGCCGGCCCAGCAGGTTCGCCACGGTCCGGACCTGGGGCACCAGCCATGACGGATCCCCGGGCCCGTTGCTCAGCACGACCCCGTCCGGCCTCAGCGAACGGATCTCGGCATCGTCCATTCCCGCGGGGCATTGAAACACGGTGCAGCCCCTCCGGACAAATTCCCGGATGATGTTGGCCTTGACCCCGTAGTCCAGGAGGGCGATCCGGGGCCCTCCCGAACCCTCGTTGTGGATGACCAGCTCGCTCGTGGAGGCCTCGACCGCCAGGTCGCGGGAAAGGTCGGCATTTTCCGGAAGCCGGGGCAAGCTCGAAAGCCGCCCCATGGCGGTTCCTTTCTCGCGGAGGTGCCGGATGAGAGCGCGGGTGTCCACCCCCGTGACCGCCGGCACTTTCCACTTGGCCAGCCAGTCCTCGAGCCGGGGCCCCAGCCGGGATTCCCCGGTTAGGCAGGTGGCAAGAACCGCCCGGACCCACGGTCTACCGCTTTCGAGCCTGTCTTCATCCACCCCGTAATTGCCCACCAGGGGGAAGGCAAAAACCAGGACCTGCCCGTTGTAGGACGGGTCCGTGATCGACTGCGGATAGCCGCAGCTGGCCGTCGTGAAGACGACCTCGCCCTCGGCTTCGGTCAGGCCGTTCGCCGAAAAGCCGCTCCAGGCCGTTCCATCGCTCAGAGTGAGTGTCACGCGATCCATCGGGATCCTCCTTTGCTGGGTCGGCCCCTTCTTCCCAGGAAGCCGGAACCCAAAAATCCGGTTGATTATACAGGATAATCTGCCCTTTTGTTCAGGGCGGTGTGCCAAATTTCCAGCAAGACCCTGGTGCGAACTTTGCGCCGTTCGTGCTACATTGGTGTCCATCCGGACAAAAACAGAGACCGCGGAGGGATTCTCATGGAAAGCATCACCGTTTTCGGGGCGGGAAGCTGGGGCACGGCATTGGCCGACCTCGCGGCCAAGCGCGGCCATGACGTGATCCTCTGGTGCCGCGAGGAGGACCAGGCGCGGGCGATCAACGCCACGGGAAGAAACCCCCGCTACCTGTCCGGGGCGTCCCTGTCTCCCTCGCTGAATGCAACGGGAGACCTCGAAGAGGCCGCCGGCCACTCCGAACGCTGGATCCTCGCTATCCCCACCCAGGCGATCCGGGAAGTCCTGAACCGCCTCGCCCCCTTTTCCCCCGGTTCTCTCTCGATCTGCAACGCCGCGAAGGGGATCGAGATCGGCTCCCGGAAGCTGATCCACGAGATCGTCGCAGAAATCATCCCCGAGGCCCGCTACTCGGTGCTGTCAGGGCCAAGCCACGCCGAGGAAGTGATCGTGGGGCAACCCACGGCAGTGGTGGTCGCTTCGTCCGAAAGCCGGGAGGCGGCTCTCTGGCAGAACCTGCTGAACGGAGGCACCTTCCGCGTCTACACGGGAACCGATGTCGTGGGCGTGGAAGTGGGAGGCGCCGTCAAGAACGTGATGGCGGTCGCCGCCGGCGTCGCCCGGGCCATGGGGCTCGGGGACAATGCCGTGGCTGCCCTCGTAAGCCGGGGGCTGGCAGAGACCATGCGCCTTGGCGCTCGGCTCGGGGCCCGTCCCCTCACGCTCGCGGGGCTTGCCGGGGTCGGCGATCTCATGGTCACCTGCTATAGCCACCACTCCAGGAATTTCCGGCTGGGTCTTGCCCTGGGAGAAGGGCTTTCCCTGCAGGAGGCTCTCGAGCGCCTCGGCCAGGTCGCCGAGGGTGCCACCACCGTGAAAGCCGTGGTCGCTCTCGCGCGGGAGCTGAACGTCGAGCTTCCGCTGGCCGAGGCCGTCCACCGCGTTCTTTACGAATCCGTTCCCCCCGCGAGGGTGCTTGAAGCCCTCTTCCTTCGGGACCCAAAGCCGGAGCTCCCTCCGGCCCTGGACTGGGAAAATTCGGAAAAACCCTGAAAAAAACCGGCCCCGTTTTCCGGGGCCGGTTTTTTTCAGGCTTCACCCGTTCCCTTTCCTCCAGCGGATTCCCGAAATCCCGCCAGGAAAGCCGAGGCCAGTTTCAGGCCGGAGCCGGCATTTCGGATCGCGGCATCCTGGACCTCGGGCGAGCTTCCCAGGAGGAAACCTGCCGCGAAAGCACCCCCCAGGGCCGCATCCGGGTGCTTGCGGATCCACGCGGAAGGGGTCAGGCTGCCAGCTTCCTCGAGGAAGCGCGCCTTCGCTTCTTCTAGGCTCTTCGGACGATTTTCCGGGCGCTCCATAGGAGTCCTCCCGAAACAGCCAGCGTGAGCAGGCCGGTTACCACCAGAGCGGCTGGACCGGACATCCCGCGGCGCAGGGTGAAGAACACCCCCGACACCACCAGCAAGAATCCCGCAAGGACCAGGCAGCCGGCAACCCAGGCGAGGATGGAGGCGATCTTGAGATCCAGAAGCCCCGCTCCCAGGGCACGAACCTCCGCCTCCAGCAGTTCCATGAAGGAAACCACCAGCCTCGCCAGTCCCATCGCCGGGTTACCTCCGGTGGGACAGATCGAGCAGCTTGCCGAGCATCAATCCTACGCCGAAAGCGACCAGGACCGATTGCAGCGGCTTCTCCTCCACCGTGTTCTCTACCGCCTCAACCGCTTTCTTGCCGGAAACCTTCGCTTTTTCGAAGCCCGCCCCGATCGCTTCCGCCAGGTTCTCCTTCAGGGCGCAGGCGATGCCTTTCACTGGACCCTTAAGCTCTTCCAGGTCCGAACGGAGCTTGCCCAATTCTCCCTTCAGCGCCTCCAGTTCCATCTGCAGATCGTGCTCGCCCATTTCAATCCCCCCTTTAAAGTCGTGCTGGCACCACTATTATACGCTGACACCCTATCCATGCAACATGCGCAAGAGCTAAATCTCCGCATCCGATTCCAGGCCCTCCACCCAGCGCGACATGATCTTCGCGTTCGCCGCGGGCATGGGAAGCCCTCGGGCCTCCAGCGGGGTGAACCATCCGGACGGGCGTCCTGTCATCTTGCCGGGTGCCGGGACCCCTGAAGCGTCCTCCACCCGGACGAGGAAAACGTGGAGGGTCACGATAAAGCGGGTGTAGGAATGCCTGAGGGTCCCGACCTTTTCCTCTTCCCTGGAACGGATCCCCAGTTCCTCGAACAGTTCCCGCCTCAGGGCCTTGCGAGGCGACTCCCCTTCCTCGAGCTTGCCTCCCGGGAACTCCCAGAGGTTGGCCATCAACCCCTCCGGGGGCCTTTTCTGAAGGAAGATCCTCCGGCCATCCGTTAAAATTCCAAAGACTGCCTGGATCGCCCTAGCCGGCATTCGCTTCCCCGGAACCGGCCGGTCCAAAACCGTCCCGCGCTGTCTCGCCAGGCAGTCCCCTTCGAACGGGCAGCCGTTGCAGCGGGGATTCCGGGGGAGACAGACGAGGGCCCCCAGCTCCATCAGGGCCTCGGAAACGCTTCTCGGAGAGTTTTCTGCCATCATCCCCCGGATGTGCTTTCTGAACCTCGCCTGGCTGCGCCGGTCCTTTGCCGGTGTTTCAAGGTCGAGGAGACGGCAGAGGACCCGCTCCACGTTGCCGTCGATGGCCTCGCGGGGCAAATCGAAGGCAAGGCTCTGGACGGCTCCTGCCGTATAGCGCCCAACACCTGGCAAAGCCAGCAGGCTTTCGTCCTCCCTGGGCAGCTGGCCGCCGTGGTGCTCCAGGATCAGGCGGGCGGCGCGCTGGAGATTCAGCGCGCGCGAATAATAGCCCAGCCCCTCCCAGGCCTTCAGGACCTCTTCCTGCCCGGCCTTCGCCAGGGAGGGGATGTCGGGAAAGCGGTCCATCCAGCGAAGGAAAGCGGGAACCACGGTGTCCACCCGCGTCTGCTGGAGCATCACCTCGGAAACGAGGATCGCGTAGGGGTCCCGTGTCCTCCTCCAGGGAAGCTCCCTGGCATTGGCGGCAAACCAGTCCAAAAGCCGCCGGGCACCGCGTGCAGGGTCAGGGGCAGGAAGCGCCATTACCCTCTCAGGACCCCCAGGCTGTCCGTGGTGGCTACCGGAGACTTGTGGCAATGAACCAGCTTCCATTCCGGAGATTCCGGCGTGCCGAAGTCGTGGAAAACCCGGGTCTCGTGGTGGCTTTTGTGCGTCACTTTTTCCCCGCAGAAGGACCGGATCATCAGCGTGTAGGTGACGATGGCAACCGGCCCGTAAACCTGGACCTTCGGGTTCAGGATCTCCTGCTCGATCGTCCCGCCCTCTCCTAGGACGGCGGAGTGAACCCGGATCTCCCTCAGGTGGAAGTCGATCCCGTCGATCCGGTCCGGGCTGATGTACCACTCGAAGAACGTGACGTCGTCCGCTGTCGTGGCCCTGTACCGATCAACGTCGCCCTCCTGGATGCTGCGGAGGTTCTTTTCCAGCACTTCCAGGACCTCCCTGCGCCGTGACGCGGCTTTTCTTGCCGGGCGCGGGGCCTGCCTGCCTCCCTTCGTCCCCTCAAACAGCTCGATCTGCAGATCTTCCGGCTCCACCATCCCGATCGACCTCCGCTCTTTCATCAATTCCATCGCTTTTTCATTATAAGGGGAAGGCGCCGATCACGGGGCTGGACATTTGCAATTCTCCGTTCGTATACGTTAGAATTCGGTCGGACTGTTCCGGTCCGCTGCCTTTTGAAAAAAACACAAGGAGGGAAAAGTTATGGCAAAGGCTGTTGTCGACAAGGATACCTGCATCGCTTGCGAAGCCTGCGTGGGAGTCTGCCCTGTCACCGCCATCAGCATGGTCGACGGGAAAGCGTTCGTCGATCCCGACACTTGCGTCGAGTGCGGCGCTTGCGTGGCCACCTGCCCCGTTTCCGCCATTTCCCAGTAAGAGACAAACGACCCGCTGAATTTTCCAGTTCCCCTGAAAAGATGAAGGGGGCTTGCCGAGGGAGACCTCGGTGGGCCCCCTTCCCGTTTTCCCCCCCTCTGCTATACTCTCTGTGAGGGGATGATGCGATGAAGCAGGAAATCAAACTGGCGCTTGAATGGCTGCTAGCCTTGGAAAACGAGGGGTATGAGGGCGCCCTGGTGGGCGGCGCCGTACGGGATCTTTTCCTCGGCCTTCCCATCACGGACATCGATATCGCCACCTCGGCCCCCCTGGAACGGGTGCTTCAACTCTGGCCGGAAGCAAAACCGGTCGGCAAGCCGCCTCTCCAGACCGCACTGCTCCAGCGCGGGCAGGTTGCCGTTGAATTCTGCTCGTACTGCGGCTTCAGCCTCGAGCGGGACCTCGCACGCAGGGACTTCACCGTTAACGCCATGGCCATGACCCGCTTGGGCAACCTGGTGGACCCGATGGGAGGGGAGAAAGACCTCACGCGAAGACGCCTGCGCTTCAACGGGAAAGCCGCGGACCGGCTGGAGGAGGACCCCGTGAGGGCCGTCCGGCTTTTCCGCTTTGCCGCGACCCTCCCCCTTTTCACCGTGGCCCCCGAATCCGAATCGGCCTGCCGTGACCCGAAAGTGGGCAGGGATCTCTCCGGCATCCCGGGGGAACGCATCGGCCGCGAACTTCTGAAAGCCCTCGAAGGGGACATCGGCCTTTTCCTTGACCTGCTGAACGGAACGGGCCTGCTGGGGATCGTTCTCCCGGAAATCGAGGCCCTGAAAGGGATCGAGCAGGATCCCGAGAAGCACCCCGAGGGAGATGCCTACCTCCACACCCGTCTTTGCCTCGGCACGGTGCAGAAGCTGACCGCAGATCCGGCGACACGGGCCGCTGCGCTCCTCCACGACGTGGCGAAGGCCTGGCCAAGGCACCAGGAGACCGCTGCGGGCCGTTTCACGGGACACGAACAGGACGGGGCAGAGCTGGTCCGGAGAATGGCTTGCCGGTGGGCCTGGCCGCAGGAATTCTCGGAATCCGTCACGAGCCTCGTGCGGTGGCACCGGATCCCCACGGCCGCCTGGCCCGTGGAGGGGCTTACCCGGCAGATCCGGGCCTACGGGGGACACTGGCTCGAACGCCTCTTCGTCCTGGGGTACGCCGACGTCCTTGCCGGGAGCGGCCGGCTCATGCCCTGGATGGAGAACAGGGCCCGGGCCCTTGCCGCATTCTTCCGCCTTGAGCAGGCCGGCCGCCTCCTGGACGGCCGGGAGGTCATGGAAATCCTGGGGTTGCCCGAAGGGCCGCGGGTGGGGGAGATCCTGGCAAAGCTGGACGAGGCGGTTGCCGAGGGACAGGTGACGACGCCCGCGGAAGCCCGGGCCTGGCTGGTGCAAAACGGCCCTTGACCCTTCGATTCTTTTGAAAAGGCCCTCGCGAAAGGAGAGACCCCCATGCAGGTGATCCGCGTTCACACCCCTGGCCCGGCAGAGGTCCTGAAACTGGAGGAAACGCCCCTTCCGGGACTTTCAGAGGGAGAGGTGCTGGTCCGGATCAGGGCTGCCGCCGTCAACCACCTGGATATCTGGATGCGGATGGGATCCGTTTTCGCCCCCATGCCGATCACGCCTGGAAGCGAGGGGGCGGGTACGGTCGAGGCCGTCGGATCCCAGGTGAGCGAATTCAGAAAAGGGGACGACGTGATCGTGACCCCCTGGATCTTTCCCGACCGCCCCTACACCGACCCCCCCAACCTTTCGGTAAGGATCTTCGGGGTTTCCCTGGACGGATGCTACGCCGAGTTCGTCGCCGCCCCCGCCAGTGCCCTGCTTCGCAAGCCGGCGGCGCTGACGTTCGAGGAGGCCGCTTCCCTCACGTTAACGGGAACGACCGCCTACCGGGCGGCCATCACGAGGGGCAATCTGCGGCCGGGGGAAAGCCTCCTCGTGGTCGGGGCCACCGGGGGGATCGGGATCGCCGCCGTTCAGCTGGCCCGCGCCGTGGGTGCCAGGGTTTTCGCCACCACGAGGGACCCTCGAAAAGGAGCCAGGTTATACGAAATGGGCGCGGAGGCAGTCCTCGATTCCGGCAGCGACTTCTCCGCAGAGGTCCGGCGACTGACGGGCGGCCTCGGGGTCGACCTCGTCCTGGAGACCGTCGGCAAAACCACCTGGGGGCGCAGCATCGCTTCCCTGCGGAGGGGGGGACGGATCGCTTTCTGCGGATCCACCGCCGGAGCGGAGGTCCACGTGAACCTGCAGGAAATTTACCGCAAGGAGATCACGGCCCTCGGAACGTACGGGGGAACTCCCGAGGAGATCCGCAGGGTCATCCGCCTTGCGGAGCAAAAACTCCTCCGCCCCGTCATCGACACCGTCCTGCCTTTACGGGACGCGGTTCTTGCCCACCAACGCATGGAGAAGGCGGAGCATTTCGGCAAGATCGTCCTCGCCCCCTGAACCGGGGCCGGAACGCGACTTTCAGGCCTGCCGGCGGTGCGTCCAGATCGAGTGGAGGAAAAAGAAGAAGGCTCCGACCAGGATGATGGTGGCGCCCGAAGTGAGGTTATACCGGTAGGAAAGATCCAGGCCCAGGAAAATGAATAGCGCGCTCCACGCGGAAGAGACCCCCATCATGGAAGCGAGGGAACGGCAGGATCTCTCCGCCAGGATGGGGGGAATGGTGAGGAGGGCGATCACGAGAATGAGCCCCACGGCCTGGATGGCGACCACCGTCCCGGCGGCCACCAGAAGAAGGAGCAGGGTGTACAGGCTCGATACCTTCACGTTTCTCGTGGCGGCAAACTCCGGGTCATAGGAAAGGGCCAGAAGGTCCCGGTATTTCAGCCCCACCGCAACGGAGACGAGAAACGTGATCCCCGCCATCATCCAGAGTTCCCGGGAACTCACGGTGAGGATGCTCCCGAACAGGAGATTCATGAGGTCGGCCCTGTAGCCGGGGGAAAGGTCCACGAAAAGGACCCCCAGGGCCATCCCCACCGCCCAGAGAACGCCCACGAACGTGTCGGCCCGGGACTTGTTCCTCGAGGAGAGGACCGCCAGGAGAACTGCCATGGCAAGGCTGAACCCCATGGCGCCGAGGAATGGGGAGAAACCAAGGAAAATCGCCAGCCCGACGCCCCCGTAGGCGGAATGGGCAATTCCGCCGGCCAGGAAGACCAGGCGGTTGGCCACGACAAGGGTCCCGATGATCCCGCAGGCCAGGCTGACCCACAGTCCAGCCAGGAGTGCGTTTCTCATGAAGGAAAACTGCAGGGCTTCAAGCATGGTCTTTCCTTTCACTCCCGTTCCCGTTTTCGTGCCGGTGCAGCACCCGGTGCGGGATCCCGTGGGCGATCAGTTCCACCGGGCAGCTGCCGTAGGCCCCTTGGACCATTTCCTCGGTCAGTTCGGCCCGATCATGGAAAAAGACGCTGCGGTTGACGCAGGCCACTGACGTGGCGCAGCTGGCAATGGCCGTCAGGTCATGGCTCACCATGACCACCGTGAGCGTCCGGTTCAACTCCCGGAGGATCTGGTAGAGGGCTGCCTGGGTCTTCACGTCCACGCTGGCGGTGGGTTCATCGAGGAGCATCAGGGCTGGGCGGACCGCAAGCGCGCGGGCAATCGCGACCCGTTGCCGCTGCCCCTGGGACAGCTCTCCCACCCGCTTTCGCCGAAGGTCAAGAACCCCCAGCCGCTCCATGACTTCTTCGGCCACTTGCCGGTCCTCGGAAGAAGGGATCCACCGCATCGCGGCCCCGCTGAATCGCCCCATGAGGACGACGTCTTCCACCGAAATCGGGAATTCCCGGTTCAGGTTCGTTTCCTGGGGAACATACCCAACCCGCTGGACCGATTCCCGGGGAGGACGGCCCAAAAGGCGGACGGTTCCCTCCTGGGGTTCCAAGAGGCCCAGGATCAGCCGAAGAAGCGTGCTTTTTCCCCCGCCGTTCGGACCGATGACCGCAAGGAACTCGCCCCTCGGGACGCTCAAGGACACTCCCTCAAGAACGGGCCCGGAGCCGTTGTAGGCAAACCGGACACCCGAAAGTTCGATATCGATCTCCCTGTTTTCCAACGGGCTTTTCCTCCGCACGCCCTAACGCCGGAAGCTATCGTGCAGCCTGCCGGATGGCCCGGGCGACTTTTCTCAGGTTGTCGGCCCAGTCGGGGGCAAGCGGGTCGGCAGGAACAAGCCTGGCGCCAATGGAATCCGCGATCGTCCTGGCACTCCGGGCGGAAGACTGGGGCTCGACGAAGATCACCCGGACCTTCTTCTCCCGGGCCTTCTCGATGAGGCGGGCCAGGTCCGCCCCTCCCGGCTCTTTCCCTTCCGCTTCGACCGCCACCTGGTTCAACCCGTAATCGGCCGCCAGGTACCCCCAGGAAGGGTGGTAGACCCAAAACGATTTTCCCCGGACCGGGGCAAAGAGCATCCTGAATTCCCGGTCCAGGGCATCCAGCTCGGCCTGGAAGCGCCGGGCATTGGCCCGGTAGACCCTTTCCCCGGCAGGGTCTGCCTGGATCAGTCCCGCAAGAATCCTCTCCACCTGACGCTTCACCAGGCGCGGCGAAAGCCAGATGTGGGGGTCTACCCCTTCGTCCCCGGACTCGGCGCGTTCGATCCCCTCCTCCGTTCGAACGAGAGCTAGCGCCGGGTTGGCCGATGAGATCCGGGGAAACAGGTTCCCCTCGAACGGCACCCCGATGGTGAACCAGGCGGCTGAGCGGGCAAGCTCCACCATGTCGGCCGGCCTGGGCTCGAACGTGTGGGGGTCCGCCCCCCTCGGGATCAGGACGAAAACCTGGACCCGGTTTCCTCCTACCCGCTCCACGAAGTATTTCTGCGGCGCGATACTCACGAAGACTTTCATGGGACCCGCGGAAACGGGACGGTGGAGCAGAAAGCCGACGGCAAGGAGCGGCAGGAGGAGCAGAAAAAGTCCGATGGACCAGCGCTTCATTCTTTGGCCTCCTTTTCCAGTTTCCCAAGGCAATTCGAACAGGTCCCCCGGAAGACGACGGACACGCTTTCAACCCCATGCCCCTGGGGACAGGCGGGAAAGTGCTTCCACTCTTCCGGCAGGCAGCCCTCCAGGCAGTAGATCCGCCCGCAGCTTCGACACTCGAAATGCGGGTGCGACGGGTTGTGGGAACACGCCATCTCGTAATAGAGCACTCCGTCGGTCCCGGTGACTTCCCGGGCGAGGTTCTTCCGGACAAGAAGCGCGAGGAAACGGTAGACCGTGGCGAGGTCGGCGGTTCCCTCGGGCAGGTCCTCGTGGAGAGCCTGGGCCGTAAAAAGCCCGCAGCCCGAGTGGAGCGTCTCCAGCATGAGGACTCTCGCCGGGGTGACCCGGGCGCCGATCGATTTGAGTATTTTGGCCGCCTGGCATGCGTTTTCCATGGAAGGGATCATAGTCCATTTGCAAATCGTTTGCAAGTAGGCCTCCGGATCGTCCCACTCCGGGCGGAAACGGGTAAAATGATCAAGACTCCAAGGGAAGGAACCAAGAAAACGATGACCCCACTCGAACTTTTCCGCATGTTTTTCAAAATCAGCGCCGTCACCTTCGGCGGAGGGATCGCCATCCTTGCCATGGCGAAAACAGAGCTGAGAAAACGGGGGTTCCCCGAGGAGCAGATGGCCGAGATCGCAGCCCTGGCGACCTCGCTGCCAGGCCCCATTGCCACCAGCACCGCCTGGCTGGCGGGGAGGGAAATCGCCGGGTTCCCGGGTGCTTTCGCCTCCCTTGCAGGAATCCTTCTTCCCCCTTTTTCCGCCATCCTTCTGCTTTCTGGATTTGTCCTCTCGCACAGGGATTCTGCCCTGCTTTCGGCCTTCTTCAAGGGAGTTCTCTGCGCCGTGGCGGCCCTCGTCGCAACCCTGGTCTACGGGGAAATCCGCCGGACGTTCACGGGAAAGGGACGCTGGCTCAACCTCCTTCCCTACGCCCTGGTGATCGCCCTGATCCTGTGGACAGGACTGCATCCGCTGGCGGCCATGGCCTGCGGCGTTGGCCTGCGGCTCCTTCTCCCGGAGGGAACCCGGTGGAGCTGCTGAAGCTCGCGTGGGGCTTCGCCCAGGTCGGGATCGGGGCTTTCGGAGGGGGGATCTCCACGCTTCCCCTGATCCGCCATATCCTGGTGGACAACTACGGGTGGCTCTCCCTCGACGGGTTCGACCAGGTCCTGGCCCTGGCGCAGGTGACTCCAGGGCCCATCGCCGTCAACGCCGCCACCTTCGTGGGCTTTCAGCGGGCAGGACTGACCGGAGCGACCGTGGCCACCCTCTCCGTGGTCGTCGCGCCGCTTTTGATCGTCATCGCTGTTTCCGCCCTCCTGCAGTGCGGATCGAAGGACTGCATGGACCGTTTCCGGAACGCCCTTCGCCCCACCGTGGCCGCCCTGCTGACGCTGGCCTTCCTGCCCCTCGCCCGGACGGCCTTCTCGGGAATCGGCACAATCGTTCTCTTCGCGGCCGGCATCGGAGCCTTAAACCTTCGTTTCTTCAGGGAAAACCCGCCCGCCCTTTTCCTGCTGTCCGGCCTGGCCGGACTCGTCCTCTTCCTCTAGTTCGGATTGCGGTCGGCGACGATCACCGCGATCATCTCAAGGGGTCCGGAACCGGTGTTCTTCAGGCCGTGGGTTTGCCCCTGGAGGGCGATAAACACGTCACCCGGCCCCGCAGAAACCTCCGTCCCGTCCTCGCTGTAGATTCCCTCTCCCGAAAGGATCCAGTAAATCTCCTCGTTCTCCCCGTGGAGGTGCGGCCCGATGCTCGAACCCGGATCCAGCTCGATCCGGGAAACCATCTGGAAGCGGCTGCCGGGGATCTTTTCCCCTGGCGGCAGCGCGTGGGTCGCGTACCCCCCGCCGACCCCGTTGGTGAAGGCTTCCCTTCGGACTTTTTCCAGTCCTGAGGCTTTGCGGATCATCTCGACTCCTCCTTTTGCATGGCCGTTTTTCTGTTCTATACCCTATCCGTTCCGGAGGCCGTTCCAGGCCTCCCCCCAGGACATCCCGAACACGAAGCTCTCCAGGGGTTTCCGCTCGCGTGGAGCCAGTTCCCGCTCTTTCAGGTCTTCGGGAAGGTCTTCCGGGTCCCCCGGGTAGCCCACGGCAATTGCCACGAGGGGGTCGTGCCCCTCCGGAACGCCGCAGGTTTCCCTCACCTTTGCCGCATCGAAGCCTGCCATGGCATGGGCGAACATCCCCATGGCAACCGCCTGGAGCATCAGGTTCTCCACCGCCAGCCCCACGTCGTGCCCCGCGTGGCGGTTGGGCTTGCCGTTGTGATCGAAGGCCGCCTTGGCCGAAACCACCATCAGCACCGGGGCCCGCCCCGCCCAGACTCGGTTGGCTTCCCTCAGGCAGCCGAGAAGGGTCTCAAAGGCCTCCGGCTCGTCTTTCGTCGCCACGATGAAGCTCCACGGCTGCTCGTTGAAGCAGGACGGGGCCCACCGCGCCGCCTCCAGCAGGCTGCGGACCGCCTCCCGGGAAACGGGTTTTTCGGAAAAAGCCCTGGGGCTCCATCTCCGGGCGATGAGATCGTCGATCGGGTGACCGAATTGCGCCTTTTTTTCCACCGCGTTTCTCCCCCTTTCCGCTGTGGTTCCCCAAGAGAAATTTTAGCAGGAGAAAGCTGGTAGACTAAAAGAATGGGGAGGTCGTACCATGGCTTTGAAGGGTAGGATCCTGGAGTCGGCCCAGTCGGCCTGGAATAAGACGCGGGCGGTTTCCATCCGGGGGAAACCCCGGAAGCCGAATGTTCAGCTGTGCTTGGACCGGAATCTCCAGGTGGTGTTCGGCATCACGCTCATCTCCGTCATGGGGGTTGCCAGCATCACCCCGCTCTTTCCCGCCATCATGCAGGAACTGGGGATTTCCGCGGGGCAGGTATCCCTGCTGATCACGGCCTTTACGCTTCCAGGGGTCTTCCTGCCGCCCTTCCTGGGGATCGCCGCCGACCGGATCGGAAGAAAGGCCGTCGTTGTCCCCGGGCTTTTCCTGTTCGCTTTCGCGGGGAGCGCCTGCTTTTTCGCCCGCGACTTCGAAACGCTGGTTGTCCTCCGGTTCTTCCAGGGAATCGGGGCTGCCCCGCTGAGCGCCATGAACGTGACGCTGATCGGTGACCTCTACAGGGGAAACGACCGGGTGGACGCCCTCGGGTTCAACGCCAGCGTCCTGAGTGTGGGCACCGCCGTCTACCCCGCCCTCGGGGGAGCCCTGGGGCTTTTGGGCTGGCACGCCCCGTTTCTCCTCCCGCTTTTGGCCATACCCGTCGGGCTTGGGGCGATTTTCGTCCTGAAGCTCCCGCCCCTCCCGGTCTCCAGGCTTCCCCTGAAGGCCTACCTCCTGCAGGCCGCCCGCATGGCGAAGGACCCCCGCATCCTGGGGATCTTCCTGGCGAGCACCTCGACCTTCGTCATCCTGTACGGGTCCTTCCATACCTACCTGCCAATCCTCATGGCCGCCAGGTTCAACGTGTCCTCCCTCGTCATCGGGCTCATGGCCTCGTCCATGTCGGTTTCGAACGCCGTCCTGGCCTCCCAGGCCGGGCGGTTGGGAAGGATTTACGGGGAAAGGAGCGTCCTGAGGACCTCGTTCATCCTTTTCGCCCTCGCCCTGGTGCTGATCCCCCTCATGCCCCTGCTGCCGCTGCTGTTGATCCCCACCCTCATCTACGGCTGCGCCCAGGGGATGAACATCCCCGCCACGCAGGCACTTCTGTCCGACCTGGCGCCGGAGGAGAACCGGGCGGTCTTCATGTCCCTCAACGGCATGGTCCTCCGCCTGGGGCAGACGATAGGCCCCCTCGTCATGGGCTGGGTCTACGCCGCCTTCGGGCCGGAAGCCCCGTTCTACGCCGGAGCGATCCTCGGGCTGTCGCTGTTTGCCGCCCTGCCCTTCCTGATCCGGGAAAGCCCATGAAAAAAGGGGGCTTGCGCCCCTTTCGTTCCGGCACCTCTTTGAAAGAACCTTCGCTGCCGGCCTTTCAGTCCGGGAAAACGGGAAGCCTTTCCAGGTAAACCAGGTCTGCCCCGTCGTAACCGCCTTCCTCGAGCAGCACCGCGGTCTTCGCCACCACCCTCGCCCCGGCAGCAGACAGCAGCTTCTCCACCGACCGCAGGGATCCGCCCGTGGACACCACGTCGTCCACCACGCAGACGCGCCTTCCTTCCACCTTGGCCCGGTCCACCCCGTCCATGACGAGGAGCTGCTTCCCGGCCGTCGTGATGGACTGGACCTCCACCACCAGGGGATCTTCCATGTAGCTTTTAACCGACTTGCGCACGGTGACATAGTCGACCCCCAGGCGGACCGCCAGCGCGTGGGTCAGGGGAATGCCCTTCGCCTCGAGGCAGACCAGCATCTCGATCGTTTCCTTCGGCAGAAGCGGAAGCAGGGCGTCCGCGCAGGCCTCGATGAGCCTCGTGTCCCCCAGCATGACGAACGAGGCGATCACCAGGTGCTCTGCCACCCGCACCTTCTTCAGGCGCCGGGTCAGGCCCGCCACCTTCAGTTCGTAGAAACCCAGGCCGTTCTCAGCCATTGTCGAGGCTCCCTAGAGGTGAAAGATGAGCTTGATGCCCAGCCCGGCCAGGAGGCCGTAGAACGGGTTCCAGCGGGCCGAAACCAGCGTGGTGGCGCCGATGACCATCCCCCAGGGAGAGAAGCCGTAGGGGCCGGCAAAGGCCGGTGCCGTGGCGATGGCGCCCTGGATGTTCGTCGCGAAAGTCACGAACGTCCCCAGGATGAACAGGAACCCCGCGATCGAGGACCGGTGCACGTAACGCCCGATCACCGGCAGGAGCTTGAAAAGCAGGATCGCCGCCATGATGCCCATCATCAGCACCGAGGAACGCAGCGGGTTCGGGGCCGTGGCGGTGCCGGAGATGATGGCCTCGACCGGGCCGCCTCCGAAGAGGGTCGAAAGGATGTCCGCCACGCTCGAGTAGATCGCCAGGTGGTCGATGTTGGTGTTCACGTTGGCGATGCTGCCCGTGATCTTGCCGAAGGAGATGTTCGCCCCGATGTTCAGGCAGGCGATGCCCAGCGCCCCGAGGAAAACCGCCCGGTTGCGCCAGAAGCACCACTCGATGTTCCCGAAGTGAAAACGCTCGTTTTCCATGTGGATCTCCGGAGCGTCGACTTCCTTCTTCGCCACGTAGCGCAGGTAGTTGTAAACCGCGGTGGAAGCCAGCACCGACACGATGATCGTCTTGGCCAGGTCCTTCGTGATGAACCAGACCGCCAGGGCCGAAACGAAGGAGACCGCACCGGAGAACTTCTCGGAGGCGTACAGGTTGACCGCCACGAAGGCCAGCATGATGCCGACGCCGGCCATCATCGACGTGACGATGGTGGGGCCGATGAAGGCCACGATCGCCTCGTTCATCCCCAGAACGGAGGGAATGAGCAGGAAGATGCCGCCCCAGAACACCAGGCTGAGGCGTTCCCGGATGTTGCGCCCCAGCGACCCCGCCAGGGTGATCGTCTCGGCCTGGAAGCTGATGGTGGCCACCGAGTTGAACGCGAGCGACCCGGCCACGCCCACCAGGAAGGCCAGGGACGTGGGAAGGGCCGCAAAACCGAAGCTCAGGGCCAGGATGCCCTGGGGAATGCCGTTGATGACGACGGCCAGGGCGGTCAACAGATCAGTAAACATGAAGACGCACGCTCCTTCTGGATGAGGGTTAAAATGAGGTTTACTTTTTATCCGGCAAGACCGGATATGTGCGGATTATAACCGTTCGGGGGCCGGCTGGCCACATTGTGAAGGGGGTTCCTTTGGCAGGAACCCCCTCGACGGACCAAACTCGCCAAGCCGTCGGCTTCGGCGTGCTACAGCTCCGAAGTGCAGTGCGGGCAGCGCTTTGCGCCGGCCGGGATGCTCGACAGGCAGAACGGGCAATCCTTCATGGCCGGGGCCGGAGCCGGTTCCGGCTTCGGCATGAGCTTGTTCAGCCACCGGACGATCATGAAGATGCAGAAGCCGATGATGAGGAAATTGACGATCGCCGTGAAGAACACCCCGTAGTTCAGGGTCACCGCCCCTGCGGCCTTCGCCGCGGCCAGGGAGGCGTACGGCCCGGGAGTCGCCCCCTCCTTCAGGACCGTGAAAAGACCGGTGAAGTCCGAATTGCCCAGGGCCAGGCCGATCGGCGGCATGAGGACGTCTTCCACCAGTGACTTGATAATGGCCCCGAAGGCGCCGCCCAGGATGATACCGATCGCGAGGTCCATCATGTTTCCGCGCAGGATGAAGGTCTTGAATTCCTTGAACAACGCTCTCACACCTCCCCAAATAGGAATACAACTAGCCTTAAAATTATTTTATCATAAAATGCTGTCAATGCTCCGTCTCTACTATTCGCTACCCCCGGTTCCCTATCGCTTTTAATAGTCAACGAACTTTCGCTCTGTTCCAGCTTTTTTAAGCGCATTGCCGACTTATTCTTATTTAAATTACTTTTAGACTCTTGTTCTATTACCACTTTCTAAAGCGCAATGTTCTTGCCTTGTCTTTAGTGCATTTTGTAAATATTTAAGTATTTTTCTGCCATTATTATATTGTTATATTTATCAAGTATTGTTTGTCTTGCATTTTCTCCTATTTCTAGGTTTTTACATTTTTCTATAGATTCCGATATTTTTTCCGCTGCTTTGTCTTCGTCATTATTGTCGATAAAAAACCCGTTATAGCAATCCGTAACAATTTCAGAAATGCCACCCGTTTTAGCCACAAAGGATATTTTAGAAAGCAGCATGGCCTCTAACAGTGCAATAGGCGCGCCTTCACGCAAGGATGGCATTATAAAATAATCCGACGCATTTAATATGTCTATCACATCGCTCCTAAAGCCAGTCATAATAATATTTTTTGCTAGTTTTTTTTCTTTTATTTTATTTTTAATATTTCGTTCTAACGGTCCATCTCCAACAATCAGTAACAAAAAATCTTTATTTGCTCGGCTCAATATTGAAAATAGCCTAATCGCAAAACCGTGGTTTTTTTCTTCTACCAATCTTGATACCATAACAAATATTTTAGCATTTTTATTAATACCATTATCTTCTCTCCATTTTTCCTTCGACAAATACACTTTCTTCTGTCTTATACCATTAAGTACTGCAACTACTCCAGAAATTTTATATCTATTTTCAATGCTTTTCGCTACTGCATTTGAAACTCCGATTGGAATTACACCTCTTCTAAAAGAAATCAAGTTAATAAGAAAAGAGATTATAGATGGATCTTCGCTTTTAGCCTCGCTGTGAATTGTATGGATTTTATGAGGAACAGTCCAGAATTTACTTATAAAAAATAAATATCTTAACGCTGATTGGTGAGAGTGTATTACATCAAAGCGTTCATTTTTAAAAACATCGTATAATTTTTTAATAAAACGCAAATCTAATCCTTTGCGTTTATGTAGATAATAAATTTTGACTTTTTCATTAAGCAGATTCCTTTCTATTTCCGTTCCGCTTGGCCCGTAATAACTCATTATTTCGCACGTAATATCATAACTTTTTAAACCCAGTACGAGGTTTTCTACCATCTGAATTGCTCCATACTGGGAGAAAGCTGGCAAAACGACTAATACTCTCATTTTTTAACCTCTTATCAATTTTTCCATATTTTATCAATCGACCCTATCATATTTAATGCTTATTAAACTTTTAATTTTTTTTATTAAAATTGACGCAGATCGATCCCAATTAAAACAAGCGGATAAAGGGATAGTTACCTTAGCTGAATAACGGGAACGTTCTATACGATAGAAGCTGTCTGAGAAGCCTGAAACATCCTGTCTGTCTACAAGAAAACAAACACCGCGACATATTTCCCTCGAAGATTCTATGTCTGAAGCAATAACTGGGCATCCACAAGCTATTGCTTCAAGAATGGGGAGGCCAAACCCCTCGTAAAGGCTTGGAAAAACTAGAGCTAACGCATGAGAGTATAGATTACGTAGAAGTTCAGAGCTAATCCCTTTCATAGCGATTGAATCACCTTTTACTAGGATGCCCTCTTTGATTTTTTTTTCTAATTCTTTGGAGCGCCATGCGTTTCCGTAGACAAAGACAAATTTGGGTCGTTCTCCTTTGGGTATATCCTTTAAGAACTTTAAGGCCGCATCGAATATAATTCCTAGGTTCTTTCTTGGCTCAAGCGAGCCAACGACTAGAAAATAACGACGAGACTCCAATCCCTTGTCACGTAGAACAGGAGATAAGGTCTTCTCTGGAAAAAAGATTTCCTGATCGACTCCGTTATAAATCACAACGGTCTTTTCAGATCCACCATAAAGAATTGCTAAATCCTTAGCTGTGGTGTTTGAAATGGCGACCAGCAGATCAGCCCTTTTGACTGTATGTGCGGCAAGGAATTTTAAGTTCCACCGCCTCAGGGCAGGCATGGTTTCAGGGTATTTCAAGTAGGCAAAATCGTGAATAGTGACGGCAGTCTTTATGTGCTTAGGGATACCGAAAGGTAACGTTTGAAGAGGTGACCAGAAAACATCCACTGGGTGTTTTTGGAGTAAAAATGGAAGTTTTGTGTAGAACCAACCCTTGCGAACGCCCGATGCACCGACGAGCTTGTAGGACCTACAATGCGCGATCTCCGGGAAAAGATTCTGGTGTGGGGAAAACACAACGAACTCGACATCTTCGGTTTCTGGAAAATGCAAGAAATAGTTACAAGAAACGTTGGAAAGACCGTCTCTCACGTTTCCGCCCATAGCCCTTCCATCTATACCAATCCTTATCGTCATCGTGTAGACTCCAGGTTTTCAGTGGGAGTGCATCTGGTAAACGCAGAACGATTCTCATCTTCCCCTGTATCTTGTTGCATGGAAAAAATTCCCAACAACCTTTCAATCCAAAAGTTTGCCGCAAGAGGAATACCGGCTTCCTCATCGAGCATTTCCTTCACACTCGGAATACCAGACGTCATCGTTATCGTCCCTAGAGCAAGAGCTTCCAAGGGGGGAATGCCATACCCTTCATCTAAGGAAGGGAAGCAAAAAACCTTCGCGTTTACGTAGAGTTGCCAGAGTTCTTCATCAGTCACTTCGCTAAGACCGACAGCCTTTGGAGTCTTTGCTATCCTTTCAGGGATATCCTCACCGAAACTCTTGCCTGCTAACACCAGGCGAGCCGTCGAAGGCAGTTTCCCCTGAACCTCCTGCCATACATCAATCAGGAAATCAACGCCCTTGTGCGGCTTGAGATTTCCCACGTAGAGAGCATACTGCCCCTTTTCGAAAGGCCATTTTTCCGGCCACGGTTTTCCCCGAAGGTTTCGCTGAAACTCCGGGTCCTTTAAGAACGACGGCAAGACGTTCGGATAGCGGACCTCAACTTTCTTGTTTCTTGCCTCTGGTACCTTCTCAAAGAGAACATCCCTGGTGGCCTTCGAAACACAGCGGATGACGTCGGCTTTTCGGACCGCGTTGAGGAAAATCGGCCACCCAAGCCTGGATTTCAGGGTTTTCGCATAGGCTGGGAAAGTCCAGGGGATCAGGTCATGAATCGTAAGGATCATTTCGACCCCCTTCGGCTTTGAAAGCAGCATCGGGACATTCCAGTGGGGGAACCAGACGGTGTCCGTCATCTTCAAGGCTCTCCTCAGCAAGGGGTAGGACAAGAACTGCTCTTTTGCGGAAAAAGGCCGCGCTTCCCACTCGACGATATTTTCGCAGCCTGCTTCTTTGAACCAGCGGGCATCTTCCGGCCTGCAAAGAAGACCGACGCCGCTTGGGGGTTTACTTGAGGCAGGGGCTACTGTGCTTGTTCCCGGGATTTTGAACCCAAGCGAAGAAAGCTCTCCCTTGATGTATCTTCCAATACCACTCATCGTGTAACAGCGTGCATCGAAAAGGAGATCCAACTTTTTCATTCCTCGGGCTCCTGCTTTTTCCCTGTAGAGGTTTTGAACAACCCCAGATATTCCCCTGACATCTTTTCCAGTGTCATTGGATTTGCATGGGTAGAATCCTTTTGTCTCGCCGCATCAGATTTGCGGGTAAAGGTAACAAGTTTCAGGATCGCTTCCGAAAGGCTTTCCGCATTACCCGCTTCCACCACGAGGCCGGTAATTCCATTCCTGTTGTAATACGACGTCCCCGTCCCCAATTCCGTCGTAATAATCGGCAACCCGGCAGCTAACGCCTCGAGACCGACTATTCCGAAAGCCTCGGTTCTTTCTACCGAAGGCAGGGCGAAGAGATCCGCGCAATGGTAGATCGCTGGGTAAAGGTCATCCGGCAAGGGATCCAGGAACCGGACACGGGGAGCGATCCCAAGTCTTCCGGCCAATTCCTTCAGGTCGCTCTTCAGCGGGCCTTCCCCCACAAGTATGGCAGAGACATCCGGGACCGCAGCCAGGGCTTTGAGCAGCACGTCCACCCCCTTGTAGTAGACAAGCCGCCCGACGAAAAGCACCCGCAGCCTGGGAAGACCTTCCAGCATGCTTTCGCATTGGGCTACGGCCTCGCGACTCACGTTCGAGAATCGCTCCACGTCAACCCCCAGGGGAATCACGGTGCAACGGTTTTCGATCGGCTTGAGCACCTGCGAACTCTGGATGTAGTTCGGCGATGTGGCGACAACGGTATCGCATCGGTCAAGGAACAACCTCAGCAATCTCTGGTAAGCACCGGCAGCCCATTTCGGCTTCAGGGGATCGGAATGGTAGGTGCAGATCACTTTTTCGGCATGTCCGCGCCCTTTGAGCAACAGGGCGAGTTCTCCCATAGGGTTCGGTGTGTGAAAGTGGATCACATCCGCCTTTGCTGCCAGTTCGCTGTATTTCTCCAGGAACCTCCAGGCCAGGGGTGCACTTCCGACTCTCAAGACAGTCCAGACGCGGTGCACTGTCACGCCGTTGATTTCCTCTTCCGCATCTTTCTCACCAAGGCAGAGCACTTCCACATGGAATCCCGCGTTGGCAGCCCCTTCCGCCAGCTGTCGGGCAACGGTTTCCACTCCGCCGAGATGGGGCCAGTAGGCCTTGTTCACCACCAGCAGCCGCCTCACCGGGCTCCCCGCCTCCCCACCATGATCTCCAGCGTTTTCAGCAGGATCTGCAGGTCCAGCATGAGCGACCGCCTCTTGACGTAGTACAGGTCGTACTCCAGCTTGCGTTTCGTGCCTTCCAGGTCATACGCATAATCATAGTTGATCTGGGCCCAGCCGGTTATGCCGGGTCTCGCCTCGTGCCGGTAATCGTAAAAGGGGATCTCTTCCCGGAACCGCTCGACGAAGGCTGGCTGCTCCGGGCGCGGCCCCACCAGGCTCATCTTGCCCCTCAGCACGTCCCAGAGCTGCGGCAGTTCGTCCAGGCGGGTCTTCCGCAAGATCCGCCCGACCTTGGTGATCCGGTGTTCTTCCCTGTCCGCGAAGGCCGGCGTTTCGTTTCCCTCCTCCCTCACCGTCATCGTGCGGAACTTGTGCATCCGGTAGATTGCCCCGTCCAGCCCCACCCGGTCCTGGACGAAGAAGGCGCCGCCCTTCGAATCCAGCCGGATGGCGAGGGCGACGGCACCCATCAGGGGAGAAAGCAGCACCAGGGCGCAGAGGGAAACCGCCACGTCCAGGATCCTCTGTACGGGGTCCAGCACGAGGTCGTTGAAAACCACCTCGTAATGGCTGCGAAACGTT
>JAJUIT010000094.1 GCA_029267465.1 Synergistaceae bacterium | reverse complement strand
CGTTCGATGAAAATGGATCGACCTCCCGTGGGAATAGCACGTGCGGCAAAAAGCAACCCTTTCGAGGACATGCTCGAGGGGTTTCGCCTCGCACGCGATTTCGCTCCTGCACGATACCTGCTTATCCTCATCGCCCTCACCGGTTTTTTCGCGTTCCCCAGTCTCGTCCTGATGCCCGCGATGGCAAAGGCGGTTCTCGGCGGAACCCCGAAAACCCTGGGATTTCTCCTCATGGGAGTCGCCATCGGGGCATTGACCGGATCCCTGCTGATGGCCTCCCTTCGGTCAGGCATCCGACTGGATCGCTGGTGCACGAGGTCCTGTATCGGTTTTGGCGTTTCGGTCCTCTTCTTTTCGTTCTCCCGGAGCATCCCGGTGGGAATCCTGCTCGCCGCCCCAGTGGGTTTCTGCATGGTGGTGAGCACGATTAGCTGCAACACTCTCCTCCAGACCATGGTCCCCCGTGAAAGCAGAAGCCGCATGATGGCCCTTTACACGTTCTCGATCCTGGGCCTTCCGCCCTTCGGAAGCCTCCTGGCAGGAAAGCTCGGAGACCTTGTCGGAACCGGCTGGTCCCTTTCCATCTGCGGACTGTTGTGCACCGGTTTCTCATTTCTTCTGATGAGAAAGCTTGCCGGGCTCGAAGAAGAAATCGTGCAGGAGGTTAAACCCTAAGCAGAGAAGGGCAGGACTCCCTCCCCTTCAAGGGAATCCTGCCCTTCTCTGCCCCTTGGTTCTTTTCGGCTGGTAGCGATACCTTCACTTACGGCCAGATCCCGCGGAAACGCATGGCGGCAATGATCCGGCCCATTGCCCTTACGTAGGCAGCCTGCCGCATCCGGATCCCCTGCTGCTTTTTGATCTTCCAGATCTCGTGAAAAGCGTGGGTCAGCCGTTCGTCCAGCTTTTCATGCACCGTCTTTTCCGTCCAGAAGTCCCCTGTCCTCCCCTGGATCCACTCAAAACAGCTCAC
Source organism: Synergistaceae bacterium (assembly GCA_029267465.1). Taxonomy (GTDB): domain Bacteria; phylum Synergistota; class Synergistia; order Synergistales; family 79-D21; genus 79-D21. The sequence goes on along the minus strand of JAJUIT010000094.1, from coordinate 6,686 downwards.
CGTCACCCCGCCGGAGTTGGCCAGAACATCCGGAACCACTAGCGTCCCGGCTTCTTCCAGGATCGCATCCGCTTCAGGCGTCGTCGGACCGTTTGCCAGCTCAAGGACCACCTTCGCGTTCACTTTTGCTGCGTTTGCCTCGTTGATCACGCCCTCCAGAGCGGCCGGGATCAGGACATCCGCCCGGATTTCCAGAACCTCTTCATTCGTCAGCCGCTCCCCTCCGGGGAAATCCGCCACCGTTCCGCTGACCTTCTTGTGCTTCATCAGCTCTTCGTAGTTCAACCCCTTCGGGTTGTACGTCCCGCCCTTGCTGTCGGAAGCCGCCACCACTGTAAGCCCGATCTCGCTGTACAGGCCGTGGGCATTGCTTCCGGCGTTCCCGTATCCCTGGATGATTGCCGTCAGAGGCTTCCCGTAAAGCCCAACCTCCTTCAGCGCTTCCCTCAGGACATACATTCCCCCTCTTGCTGTCGCATCGCCACGCCCCAGGGACCCGCCGAGCTCCAGCGGCTTCCCCGTGTAACACGAAGGTTCGTTCCACCCTTTCACCTTCTCGTACGTGTCCAAAAACCACGACATAACCTGGGGGTTCGTGTACACGTCCGGCGCAGGGATGTCAATGTCCGTCCCCATGAAACGCGCGATTGCCAGAGCGTATCCCCGGCTCAGCCTCTCCAGTTCTGCCTTTGAAAGCTCCCGCGGCGCGATCCGGACCCCGCCCTTGCCCCCTCCGTACGGCAGCATGGCCGTGGCGCACTTGATCGACATCCACGCCGATAGCGCCATGACCTCGTCTTTCGACACGTTCGGGTGGTACCGCACGCCACCCTTGTACGGGCCCAGGGCATTGTTGTGGTGACTCCTCCAGCCCTTCACCACCTTCACCGTTCCGTCTTCCAGTCGAAGCGGAATCGTGACCTCCAGAACTTCCTTCGGCTCCTTCAGGACATCGATGAATTCCTGCTCCACGTTCAGGTACGGTACAGCTTCGTCTACCTGCTTCAGGAACATCTCGTACGGATTCATCTTCGACATGCCTGCATCCTCCTCTGTTTTCCGGTTTGCGAGCCTCAGGCATCATTTAAAAACCATCCGCGTTCTCTCTTTGAAAATCCCCCCTCCCTAAGAAATTCCCCGATGATTCATTGTGTATTCCTCATAAACTAGCGCTATTATACATCTCTCATCCTCTAGCGAAATAAACTGTAAATTAAGTTTTGCGTTTGTGCATTAAAAAAAGACGATCAGCACGTGGAAGGGGGCGGATAAACCTGGATGGGCACAACCCCTGGAGTTTCACCACTCAGGGGGCCCTTCCCCAGGGGGACATCAGGGAGTCAGCCAACAAACAGAGATCAATCCTTGAAAAAAATACTCTTCCGGTTTAAATCGACTCGAGGTGAAACCAGGTGGATCGCCGTTTCTTCCAGAGCCGCCAGGACACTGATTCCAAAAGCTGGAAGGATGATATGGGCCGGTTTGAAGACCAGCAAAAGGAGGGGGCTGACGTAAACGGCCAGGCCGGTCAGCTTGTTCCCCCAGGTGTGCAGACCGAAAACGACCTGGTGGAACTTCCGCAAGGCAATGGCCATGTTGATCAGCCGAATGACAAGCACGACCAAAAGACAGGGCAGGAAGGGTTTCAATTCGTCCCACATTTTCAGGATCAGGATGAGAAAGATCGCTCCGAAGAGGAACAGATCCGCAACCGAATCCAGCCGGGCCCCCAAAAGGCTCTGGGATTTTGTCCGGCGCGCGATCATTCCATCCAGCACGTCGCTCAAGCCGCTTGCCAGGTAAAGAGCGACAAAAACGACCGTGCGGTCCCTCATGGGAATCATCAGCAGCGAGAGTGCGATGCGGCTCATGGAAATCAGGTTCGCAAGGGATTGGAATTTCACCGGCATCCCTCCCGCAATCTTTTACCAAAATCCACCGCAGGATCCTCTCTTTGGCTCCTTTTCGATTTGGCAGGAACGCCGCCGGCTTGCTCGACCCCGATGGCCCCCGGCTCAAACCCAAAGGGAAACCACGCTCAGGATTCCAAAACAGCCGATGATGCAGCCTGAAAACCGATTCACCCACTTCAGCCGCCCGGGATCAAACCGGTCCCGAAGCAGGCTGACACTGCCGCTCAGCGCAAGCCACCAGAGAGCTGACCCCGACACGACCCCCAGCACCATCGTTCCGGCAAGCAGCACGTTCCCGTTGACCGCCCCTATTCCAAGTCCCGCAAAGACCGCCCCGAATGAAAGAATCGTCATCGGATTCGCGACCGTCAGAAAAAAAACCGAAACGTAATCGAGAAGGTAGCCTCTCTCCTCCTCCCCTCCTGCAGGACCTGAAGGAACGCTTTTGAACGCGGAAAACCCCAGGAAGAGGAGGAAAACCCCGCCGAACAGACGTAGAATGAACTGGTTATGAAGCAAAAGCGACGAGAGGGCTGTCATCCCGAACGCGGCAAGACTGCCGTAAAGGCCGTCCGCGGTCGCCGCCCCCATGCCTGACAGGAATCCCCGCATGAGTCCTCCCTCAAGGGTGCGCCGGATGCAGAGGACCCCGATCGGACCGACGGGGGCAGCGATGGAAAAGCCTAGAACGGCTCCTTTCAGGAAAAACACCAGTCCTGACGACATCCCTCTCCATCCTTTCCTGGGGGGCAGAGTCTTCTCTTCTGCCCCCGCATCAACCGGGAAAGCCGATTATTCGACTTCGAAAATCCATCCCTCCGGGGCTGGGATGTCCCCGAACTGGATCCCGGTGAGGATCTCGTAAAGCTTTTTCGTCACCGGCCCCACCTCGGTCTCGCTAAAGAAGACGTGGAGTTTTCCCCTGTATTCGATGCCGCCGATCGGAGTGATCACCGCCGCGGTTCCGCAGGCGCCCGCCTCTGCGAACTCGTCCAGCCGATCGATGTAGACGTCCCTTTCTTCCGTTTCCATTCCCAGGATGTCTCGGGCGATCTGGAGGAGCGAGATCTTAGTCACGCTTGGCAGGATCGAGGGGGATTTCGGGGTGACGAACTTCCCGTCCTTCGTGATCCCGAAGAAATTCGCTGCACCGACCTCCTCGATTTTCGTGTGGGTGGCAGGATCCAGGTAGATGCAATCCGCAAACCCCTTCTCCACCGCCAGTTTATGCGGCAGAAGGCTCCCGGCGTAGTTGCCGCCGACTTTTGCAGCCCCTGTACCGAAAGGAGCCGCCCGGTCGTATTCCGATACGGTGAAATTCACGGGGCTGAGCCCGCCCTTGAAATAGGCTCCCACAGGCAAACAGAAAACGCAGAAGATGTATTCTGGGGCGGGCGCAACGCCGATCGTGTCGCCCGTCCCGAACATGAAGGGTCTCAGGTAGAGAGTAGCCCCCGTCCCATAGGGCGGGACGTAGTCTTCATTGGCTTTCACGACCTGCCTGCAGGCATCGATAAACCGTTCCACCGGCACTTCGGGCATCAGAATCCGCCTGCAGCTTTCCTGCATCCGCTTCGCGTTCATGTCGGGCCGGAAAAGCTGGATTTTCCCTTCCTTTGTCCTATAGGCCTTGAGCCCCTCAAAACATGCCTGCCCATAATGAAGAACCGTCGATGCTTCGCTGATGCAAAGCCGATTGTCCTCCACCAGCTTTCCCTCGTCCCATTTGCCGTCCTTCCACCTGGATACGTACCGAAAATCTGTCTTCATGTACTTGAAACCCAGGTTGCCCCAGTCGAGATTCAGGTTCCTTCCCATTCTTCTCCCCCCTTGGCTAGCCAGAAAAACTGGATATTACTTGTATTTTACCCTTTGACTCATTTCCCATTCCAGAGTTTTCCAAGGCTTTCAGGTTCAGAGGGACATGGATTATCCTATCGAGGGAACTCGTTTTTTTTGAGTCGAGGAAATTCACTTCAGGGAAGGTGGGAAAACATGGAGATCGGGAAGGACCCCGAGAATTCGGTGGGATTCATTGAATGCGTGCTCGATCTTTCCAGCGGCCTCCCCGAAAGTGATGTCTGGCTCGTCGTGGATCTTTTCCGTGCCACCACCACCCTGGCCAGTTTTTTCGAGCACGGCGGGAAATGCTGCAGGCTTGCGCAGGAAGTCGAAGAGGCCTTCTCGCTCAAAAAGCTTCTGGGCCCCGGCTGGATCCTTGCCGGGGAAAGGGACTCCCTGCCGCCTGAGGGATTCGACCTTGGAAATTCCCCAAGGGCCTTCCTCTCCCTGGATCCCGGGAAGTGGGAGGGGCTGATCCTCACCACGACCAACGGAACCAGGGGATTGTTGAGAGCATCAAGGCAAGGCGGGACGGTTTTCGCCGCATGTGCCCAAAACGCCGGCGCGGCGGCGGGAAAGGCAAGCGCTTCCGGAAGCAGGATTACGATTCTTTGCTGCGGGCAAAAGGGCAAACCGGCCCTTGAAGATACCCTGTGCGCGGGGCTGCTTGTCGAACGCCTTCTGTCCGAATCGGACAGGCGGTTCCTTGGGAATGGGGCCCGCGAAGCCTTGGCAGCCTGGGTGAAATCCGGGAGGACCCTGGAAGCCGCGAAGGAATCGGAACACGCCCGACGGCTGGTTGAATTGGGGTTCTCCGAAGATCTCGATTTCTGTTGCCAAATCGACGGTTTCCAGGCCGTCCCAAGGGTGGCCTCCCCGCAGGGGCTCATTCTCTCCTGAAAGGGGCCCCCCTTGGGAGGCCCCCTGTCTCTTCGGCGACACTTCCCGCGGGAGAATCACCGGGAATGCCGCTTTTTCCCCCAACAGCGGGTTTCGGGAAAATCACGGTTGTTTTTTTGCCTTGGCCAATTTCCTGGCGTTTTTGATCCCGCCCACCTCGGCGAACATCGCCTCGATTTTTTCAGCCTCGATCTGCCGGGAATTGAGCCCCTCGTATTTCGATTCCTTTTTCAGCTTCAGATAGCTGGAAAGCCGTTCGGCGGAAAGACGGCCTTCGCGAATGGCCTGCTGCACCGAGCATCCCGGTTCGCACGTGTGGGTGCAATCGCTAAACCTGCATCGGGCAGCATATTCCCCGATGTCCGAAAAGGCCCTGTCAAGGTCTGCGGTTTCAATTCCAATCTCCCTCATCCCCGGCGTGTCGATCACCGCGCCTCCGTCGGCCAGGACCAGGAGATCCCGCCTCGTGGTCGTATGACGACCCCGGTCATCGCTTCGGATCTCCCCCGTCGGAAGGGCCTCCCGGTGTAAGAGCCGGTTGATCAGGGTAGACTTGCCGATCCCCGACGAACCGATAAACGCAACGGTTTTGCCTTTTCCCAGGTATGCCCGGATTGGGAAGTCCCCTTCCGCCGTCATGCTGGAGGTGACGACGACATCGACTCCGCAAGCGACTTTTTCCAGATCCGTGAGTTTTTCCTGAATATCCACCCCGGGCAGGTCCGCCTTGGTCAGAACAATGACCGGGACTGCGCCGCTGCCCCAGGCGATGCCGAGATACCGTTCCACCCTGCGCAGGTTGAAATCCCTGTTGAGTGACATACAGAGAAACACCGTGTCGATGTTTGCGGCGACCACCTGCACTGCGTTCGAAGTTCCGGCTGCCTTCCGGATGAAGGCGCTTTTCCTGGTCAACACGTGATGAATGATCGCGTTGCCGAAATGGTTTTCCTTCCGGTCGAGCAGCACGAAGTCACCGACTGCCGGGAAATCTGTCATCTTTTTTACCTGGAACCGGAATTTCCCGGAAATTTCCGCCGAACATTCCCCTTCTTCCGTGACAACCTGGGAAATTTCCCGGTGTTGAGAAACCACCCGGCCGACAAACAAACCCGGATATCCTGAAGCCTCAGTCAAAAACCACTCGCTGAGACCGAGATTTTCCATCTGGTTCTTCTTCATTTCCAACCGAATCTCCTCCCAAAAAGTTTTTTCGAACCCTGGGAGGTGAAACCCTTAACTCAGGCGGGATCCCACCTCCCCGCCTGGGACCGTCTCCATTCCATAGTTCCTCGACATACCATCCACCCCTTAAAAAACTTGAAAAATCCCTTAACAGCCAACTCCCAAGATTTATACACCCTTATTGGGAGTTTGACATGGATCGCCCCATTTTTTGCTCCCTTCCCATGTATTCTTTAGACACTAACTTTACCTATTGCATTGTTAGCCTTTTTCCCCTATAATCCTATCTGCGAGGTAGGACTTGTATGACAGCCGTTGCAAAGCAGACCACGGTTTTAGCGGCAGCGATGCCGTTAAAATTGAGGAAAAGCCAAGCAAACCATGGTACGGTCTGCCAGAACAAATTGGGGGGCTTTCCTCCCTGTGCGGCGAGTGCTCACGAGAGGAAATCCAGCTTGAAAGGGTAAGGTGCGGCTCGTATGGGTACAGCACAGCCCGACAGGCAGGAACCGATCTAGAAAAGATGCGGTTCTCTATCTCGCAAAGGGTCCTGGGTGGAAAATCTGGGACCCTTGTTCTTTGCCCTTTCCCAGAACCCGCCCGCTCTCCAGGCGTCTTTGCCGGATTATTCGATTGCACTCTTGCCGCTGCCGGTTTTTTCCTCCAGCGAATAGACATCGGTCCGCCTGTGCCTGAGCAGGGGGAGCTGGTCCCTCACTTCCTGGACCCTGGAAAGGTCCAGTTCCGTGGTTCGAACCCCGGGCTTTTCATCCATCTGGCTGACAACCTGCCCCCAGGGATCGGTGATGATGCTATGCCCCCAAGAAACGTAAAAGGCCCTTTCTT
>JAJUIT010000133.1 GCA_029267465.1 Synergistaceae bacterium | reverse complement strand
GTGGTAGCCCATTAGAACGGAAAGCTGATTCAAACCCGCGGAAGCTTCCGCCAGCTGTTTTCGAGCCAGCCTCTCGCCAGCTTCCGCTACATCGGCTTGCCCCTTGGCGTGATCGTATTGCTGCCCACTGATGACCTTTTCTTTGTAGAGTCTCTCGTATCGCTCAAAGTCTTTCCGGGCCGTCGCAAGCTGGGTCGAAGCCTGAGAGAGAGCCGCGCGGGCCTTCTCGACGGTGGCTTCCGCCTGCGCAAGCTGCGGGCGCAGAAGGCTGTCGTCAAGGATCGCCAGCACCTGTCCGGCCTTGACGGGAGTCCCGATGTCCACGAGAACCCGGAGAACCGTTTTCCCGGCAAGCTTTGCGACAACGGCTGCCTGCTCCTCTGGTTCGAGGTTCGCGACGAAAGAGACTTTTTCCTTGAACACCCGGACCTCCGGGGTCGCCAGCTCAACCGGGATTTTTTCAACTTCGACAGGCTTCGAGTTGAGTTGATGTTGCTGGTACCCGCGAAAAAGAATCAGCAGGAGGAAGATCAGCGCCACCCCGGCAACGATGCCGATGCGGCGGGCTTTGAATGTTTCCGGTATCTGCAGCTTCATCGGGAAGCCTCCTTCCGTCCTTCGGTACTGCCTTCCCCCATGGCGAAAAGCAAATCCCCGTAAGCCGTCCTGGCTTCCGCCACGGCGTCGATCCTCGAGTTTTTCGCATCGATCAGGGCCAGTCGCGCATCCAGGACGTCGATATTGGTGCCCACCTGAGCCTGGTAGCGCTTGAGGGCCATTCGGTAGTCTTCCTCCGCCTGGGCTACTGCATCCGAGGCGACTTTCACCCTCTGAAGGGCGCCTTCCAGGTTGACCCGGGCCGCGGCCACTTCGAGCTCGACCTGGCGCTTCAGATCCTCCAGCCGGTGCAGAAGTTCCTCGGCAGCAGCCCTTGCCTCCACCACCTGCCCGTGGACTTTCCCCGAGTCGAAGAGCCTCAGGCGGGCAAAAACCGAAACGCTCCAATCGTCCTTTTCGGAGGGGAAGAAATCTTCATCTGCAACAGTCGCGCTGGCGGAAAACCCGACCTGCGGAAAAAGTTGCCCCCTGGCGGTCCGGACAGTCATTTGCGCCGCCTTTCCGGCCGCAGCAAGACCTTTCAGCTCGGGCCTCTGGTTCAAGGCCCTCGAAAACGGATCCTCGAATCCCGGGAAGGTTTCCACGTCCTCATCTCCCGAAGGTACCGCAACCTGCCCTTCGAGCGATTTCCCAACTACCCTTTCAAGCTGCTTCCAGGCAACCTTCACCGCGCTCTCAGCGCGAATCAGGTTCAGCGTCGAGGTGGATACCGCGACCTGGACCCTCAAGACCTCGTTCTGCGCCACCACCCCGGCACGGTAGAAGGCTTCGACCTGCTTCAGGTGTTCTTTTGCAAGAGAAAGCGCCTCTTTCGCCACTTCGAGCCTGGATTGGCTCCGCTGGAGCCCATAAAAGGCATTTCGGACCCCGTTCTCCACGGCCTGGACGGTCCTATCCCTCTCGCTTTCCCGGGCCGAAACCGTCAGCCGTTCCGCTTCCGTGCGCGCTGAAAGGGACCCCCCGCTATAGAGAACCTGGCTCAAATTCAGGGCAGCCTGCCAGGTGTTTTCGTACCCTAGGGGAACAATTCCGATCGGGGCTCCGCCCGGACCAAAAGCAACCGTTTCCGGTCGCTCGTCTAGTTTCTGGTATCCGAGTGTGGCATTCACCTGGGGGAACTGCTCCGCCCGGGCCTGGATCAGTCTTCCGCGCGCCTGGTCCACCCGGGCCTGAGCGGCGAGAATCAGGGGATTCGCCTCCCGGGCAATCCTCAGGGCTTCGTCCAGCGTCAGCGTTCCCGCCGGTTCCGCCCCCCAGGCCAGATGCCCCGCGATCAAAACCAGGGCACAAATGATTGCGAAAATAAAAACAAGAATCCACTTACGGCTTTTCATTTCTACCCCCCTCTTCCAGCAGCATCTTTACCATGGCTTCCCAATACCGCTTTGCCTCTTCGGCCTTTAACCGAAGGCCAAGGTTCATCACGAGCCCCCCGAAGGCGTGCGTCAGACAAGTCAATCTTTCCCCCGGACTCAGGAAAGTTCCTCCGGCGGAGCTCCCCCGGAAGGTCCGGTCCAATTCAGGCAGGACAGCGTCAAGCACGCGGTCGATCATTTCTCCGGCAAGTTTTTTCGATTGAGGATCCCCTCTCTGTGCGACGACCGTCAGGTCGACCCACAGCAGGCGCCTTTCCTGGTTATCCGAGAATTTGTCGATGAGCGTCCCGCCCTTTTCGATCAGGAATTTCACCGGGTCGAACTCTCCCTTCATTTCCAGGGGAATTTCGAAATGTCTCAGGATCAGCCTTGCCTCTTCTCCCATGATTTCCCTGAACAATTCCAACTTCCCCGGGAAATGCCAGTACAGGGCTCCCTTGCTGAGGCCCGAAGCCTTGACGATGGCGTCGACGCTAGCCCCCTCGAAACCGTGAAGTGCGAAGATTCTCCTCGCCACATCCAGGATTTTCCGTCTCGTCAGTTCCTTCGATTCTATTTCTTCGACCTTCGGCACGTCCTCCCCCTCCTGTTTCCTCGCTTCGGAGCGTAGGATATTACAGACCGAACGGTCGGTCAAGGAGATCCGCAAAAAAAATGGGACCTCGCTCGAGGTCCCATCGTGAGATAACCGAATCTCTTAACGCTTGGAGTACTGGTTCCGTGCACGGGCACCCTTCTGGCCGAACTTCTGCCGCTCGACCATCCTCGGGTCCCGGGTCAGCAGGCCCGCGCGCTTCAAGGCCGGTCTCAGCTCCGGGTTCAGCTTGAGAAGGGCCCGGGCAATCCCGAGAGAGGTAGCGCCTGACTGACCGGTGAGACCTCCTCCGTGGGCCCGGACGAATACATCGACCTTGCCTTCCACTCCCCCGACCTTGAGAGGCTTGTAGACGACCAGCTGCCAGGTCGAGCGCGGGAAGTAGTCACTGACTTCGCGGTTGTTGATGAGAAATTTCCCTTCACCGGGACGGATCCGGACACGGGCGACAGCTTCCTTTCGCCTTCCAGTCCCCCAGTTGTATGCCATGGATTGCACCTGTGCTCCCTCCTCTTTTCGAAAACGACGGATCAGTCTTCGAGTTTCTCGGGCATCTGGGCCGCATGCGGATGATTCGGCCCTGCATAAACCTTGAGCTTGCGGATGTAATCCAGCCGGGTTTTCGGGAGCATGCCTTTCACGACGCGCTCAAAAAGCCTTTCCGGCTTTTTGGCGAGCATTTCTCCCATCTTGACGGACTTGATCCCCCCGGGGTATCCGGTATGCCAGTAAATCCTTTCCCGCTCCGACTTTTTGCCCGTCAGGACCACTTTGTCAGCGTTGATGACGATGACAAAATCGCCGGTATCGACATGTGGCGTATAGATCGGCTTGTTCTTTCCGGACAGGATCCTGGCCACCTTGACGGCAACCCGTCCAATCGGCTTATCGGCCGCGTCCACGACATACCACTTGTGCTGAACGGTTTCTTTTCTCGCAAGAAAACTCCGCTTGCCTATCATTTCACCACTCACTCCTTCATGGGGTCCAGTTGCCAATACCCTTTCGAAAAAGCTAATGAATCATACCGGAGGCATCCGGCACTGTCAAGAAAGGTTCTCTCCCACGGGTGTGTGGTAGGGCGCCCGCTTCGAAAACCTGATTGTTTTCCCTTTTTGTCTTATGACTTTTTCTGAACCGAAGCGGTGTTTAACACCTGTCTCAAACCGGGGTTCTCGATGAGCCCCGGCAGCCGTCCCCGTTTTGCGATCGGAGTCCCGTCAACCATCTTGATGTCCATGGTCATGTCTCTCGGGGTCGCATGCGCGATGTAGCTGCCCACCCCGAACGCATCCGCCCCGGCGTTTGAAAGAAGACGGATTCGCTCCGGTGTCAGTCCTCCCGACACGATGATCTGGACCTTGCCGTATCCTGCCTGATCGAGTCGCCAGCGAACTTCCCGGACCAGTTCCGGCGTTACCCCCCCGCGTTCCCCGGGGGTGTCCAGGCGAATACCCGATAGTCTTCCGTGGAGGCTTGCCGCGACTCTAAGGCTCTCCTCTGCTTCGTCCTTGAAGGTGTCAACAAGGATTATTCTCGGCTCGCCTTCGGGCAGGAACCGATCGTAGATTTCCGCAACCTTCACTGTATCTCCTACGATAAGGATCGCCGCATGGGGGATCGTCCCCCTCGGCTCCACGCCAGCGAGCTTTGCGCCCAGGATGCAGCTTGCCCCCTGGCAGCCTCCGGCAACGACCGCCGCCCTTTCCATGACCGGTGCTACGGCGGGATGGACATGTCGCGCTCCGAAACTCAGCACCGGCTTGCCCCCCGCGGCTTCCACGCACTCTCTGGCTGCCGTTGCCCACCCGCTTGCGCTTGCCAGCATCCCCAAGAGG
>JAJUIT010000039.1 GCA_029267465.1 Synergistaceae bacterium | reverse complement strand
AGGAGGGGGCCGGAATGGAGAAAAAGGATAGGTACATTTTTGCGGCAGTTTTTTCGCATGAACCTGACGGGATTGCGGTGGAGTTTCCCGACCTTCCCGGCTGCCTGACTTGCGGCAAGGATGAACTGGAGGCCCTCCGTATGGCCGAGGAGGCGCTCGCCGGGCACATCCTCACGATCGAGGAACAGGGTTGGCCGGTGCCGGAACCGACATCGGTTCGGAAGATCCGGGCCGGGGAAGGGCAAACCATCGTCCTCGTGGCGGCGGATATGCCGTTGGTGAGGGAGGCGGCTAGAAATCGCGCGGTCAAGAAGACCCTGACGATCCCCCAATGGCTGGACGAACTGGCCCGGGAGAAAGATGTGAACTTTTCCCTGGTGCTGCAGGAGGCCCTGAAGGAGAGGCTGCGGGTTTCCAGCGGCAGAAGGAGAACGAAATGACGAAACGGATCACCGAGGCCCTTTCTGGATCACCAGGGCGAAAGAGGGAAAAGCTTCGGGTTTCGTCGGCAGGGAGGCTTCGGAGGAAATACTGAGCGGAATTCTTTCCCCGGAAGAGGATAGGGAACGCGACAGGAAGGCAAAGAGGAAACCGTAACGATTGTTTGGGTAGGCCCGGCCGAAAGGCCGGGCCTTTTTTGTGCCCGCTTTTCCTGCGGCCATGGCGGTTGGCCTTCACCCCCCTATCCTGTCGCTGTCCGGGCGTTTATTGGAATAGTGGCGATGGCTTGCGCTGGATAATCCAAGGCCGGGAGGTGTTTTGGGTGGAGCCGATCGACGAGGAAAGGCAGGAATTCGACGTGTTCCCAGGGAATGAGGGGGAAATTGGCGAACTCGCGGAAGAAGCCAAAGAGGAAGAGAAGGACGGGGTCGAGGTGGAGATCCTCGTTTGCTGCGCGAAGGTGGAGTGACCGGGGCAAAAGAGGGGGGGGGCAGGTCTAAACCTGACCCCCGGTCCATTCGCAAAACCTGTCCCAGGCCTAGAATTTCATCATGATCCTGAGCCAGGCGCCGTGGGATTCGCAGTTGTCGCTGAAGCGGCTGTTGTAGGAGAGGGAGAATTCCGTATTGCCTGCCGTGAAGAGGGAGACCCCCAGGTCCAGCACGAAGGCGTTGTCCAGCACTTCCGTGTAGGTGTGCCAGTCGCCGCCCCACCCCTGCGCCACCGTCACGTCGTCCCCGCTCAGCAGGTGCACCCAGGAAAGCCGAAGCTAGGGCACCCAGCTGGAGCCGTCATCCCGGGAGAACTCGCCCCGGAAGTGGACTCCCAGCACGCTCTCCCACACCGTGGTGTCGAAGTCACGGTACGTGAAGCCGTTCTTTTCCGTGTAGCCGTCCCGGCTCAGGTGACCGAAGTTGAACCCGATCTCCGGAACGATCTCCCAGTTCGAGTCCGGCCCGATCTCCCGGATCACGTATCCCGCCCGGAAGTCGTTCGTGATCGACCAGCTGTCGAAGTCCGCCGCGGCCGCCCCGTCCAGCTGGTTCCGCCAGGTCTCGTGGTCCGTGGCGCGGTAGGTCAGGGCGTCCGTCAGGATCCAGTTGCCCGTCCTGTAGCTCACGTATCCCCCGAAATGCCAGCTTTCCTGGTTCTCCCAGTCCGACGCCGCCGAACCGACGCGGGTGATTTCCAGGTCGTTTTTCGTGTAGCCGGCGTAGAGCCCCCATACGGTCCGGTCGTTCACCCTCTGGTCGAAACCGAGGCTGACGCCCGACTGGGTCGCGTCGAAGCCCGCCGGGCTGTCCCCGGCCGGGTCCCGCTCGGTCTTGCCGTACAGGCCGTGGAAATGGAAATGCCGCTTCCCGTCGGACAGGTCATAAAGCCCCGCGGAGACGTCGGCCAGGTGGTTGCCCATGACCCACCGGAGCAGCGACCAGTCCTGGATCGCCGAAACCAGCCCCAGGGCCTGTTCCGAGAAGGAGTAGGAGATCATGCCCCGGTAGTATTCCCGGCCCCCCTCGCTGAACCATTGGGGCGTGTAGGGAACGTACACCGGGTCGAAGTTCACGAACTCGGTGTCGAAGTTGTCGATGTAGCTTCCGGCGTCGATGTAGGTGTAGATCCCCGGAAGAGCCGCACCCGAACCGTCCACCACGTGCAGCCCGGCGATCTCCGCTTCCGCTTCGACGTAAAGCGGGGTAAGGACGGGGTCCGCCGTCATGTAAAGCGTCCCCGCCGGGAACTGCTCGTAGCCCATCGTCTTGAACTGGGTCCCCTCCGCGATCTCGAGGGTCCCGTCCTCCAGGTAGGAGCTCCAGGCGATGGACCCGTCCTCCAGGGGCATCCAGCCGGACCCCTGCTTGTAGAAGAACCCGAAGCCCGCCACCCGGGCCGACAGAGCCTCGCTCATGTCCACCCACAGGCTCGAATCCGAGTCTCCGCTCAGGACGCGGCTTCCCGCCAGGACCGTGCCGTCGTTCAGCGTCACCTGGCTATGGCCCGTCGCCGCCACCGCGTAGCCGTTCAGGCTGTCCAGCGTCCCGCTGTTCGTGAAGACGCCGCCGGTGTCCACCCGCACCGCGTGGGCGTCCAGCCCCCGCGTCGTGATGGTCCCGGTATTCACGGCGTCGCTGGATTCCACCGCGTCCATCCCGTGGGCCCCGTCGCCCTCGGTCAGGATGCTCCCGTAGTTCCACAGGGAGGAGACTTCGTCCGCCCGCATCCCGAAGGCCTCGGCCCCGTAGGTCGTGATGAATCCGCTGTTTGTGGCGTAGGAAGAGATGTGGGCGTACATGCCGATGGCCTTGTCCCCGTGGGTCGTGATCGAGCCCGAGTTGAGCGCGGTCGAGGTGTCGAACGCCGCCATCCCGTAGGCGCTCTCTCCCCACGTCTCGATGGAGTCCGCTCCCAGGTTGGACACCTGTGAATGGTCGCTGGCCAGCATCCCGTAAGCCTGGCTTCCGTAGGTCGTAATGTCGCCGGTGTTGATCCCCGTCGAGGTGCCGCGGGCGGCCATTCCGTGGGAACCCGTGCCGCGCGTCTCGATGGGGCCCGAGTTCTCCGCGTAGGCCTGGCCTTCTGCCAGCATCCCGTAGGACCTGTCGCCGCTCGTGGAGATGGACCCCGCGTTGTCCGCCGAGGCCGTCCCCGTCGCCCAAAAGCCGTGCGCGTTGGGGCCCGTCGTGACGATCAAACCCGTGGCCGTGTTGGTCTCGGTCGAATCGTCGGCGGCGTACATGCCCACCCCGCCGTTGCCGCTTGTGGTGATGGTGCCAGAGTTCGTCAGGCTGGAACTTACGACAGCCCTCATACCCCAGGCGCTCCCCCCGCTCGTGCTGATCGAGCCGGAGTTGACCGCCGTGGAGCCGTTGCCAGCCACCATGCCGTCGGAAACGATCCCGGTCGTGCAAATGCTCCCCGCGTTGGAAATGCTGGAGTTGAGGTTAGCCCTCATCCCGTAGGCGCCGTCACCCGAGGTGACGATACTGCCGCCGGCCAGGTTCTGCGCGACCGAGTCATCCGAGGCCACCATGCCGGTCGAAACGAGGCCGGTGGTCACGATCGAGCCGCTGTTGACCGCGTGGGAACCCGCCTCGGCCAGCATCCCGTAGGCAGATTCGCCGTGAGTCGTGATTGAGCCGGAATTGTCGGCGCTGGACGAACCGGTCGCGAACATGCCGTATGCCCTGTCGCCCCAGGTCACGATTGAATCGGCGCCGAGGTTGGATATCACGGATTCGAGATCGGCAAACATCCCGTGGGACCCGTTCCCGTGAGTCGTGATGGAACCGGTGTTCACCGCGTAGGAGAAGGCCGTTACGGCCATGCCCAGGGCGGACAGGCCGTTCGTCTCGATGGTTCCGGCGTTATCCGCGGAGGAAGCGAGCTTAGCCAGCATGCCGTGGGCATCCTCCCCGTAGGTCACGATACTCCCGCCCGCTTCGTTCCAAATCCATGAAGTGCCGTCCGCGTGCATGCCGAGGGCTTCGTTACCGCCCGTCGTGATCGTGCCACTGTTCGTCCCCGTGGAACCGGTGGCTGCCGACATGCCGATCGCGTAGCTACCGCTCGTCGCGATGGAGCCGGAATTGTCCGCGGAGGAGCCGACCGACGCCCTCATCCCGTGGGCGTAGTCGCCGCTCGTGGCGATCGATCCCTCGTTTTCGCCCGTCTAACCTAGGGTCACCAATATCCCGACCGCGTCGTCGCTCGCCGTCGTGATGAACCCGTCGTTGAAGGCGCTCGACCCGTAGGCCACGTTCATGCCCAGCCCCCACACGCCGTTCGTGACGATCGAACCGTGATTGATAAGATCCGAACTGCCTGTCGCGAACATTCCGTAGGAGTTTTCCCCGTGGGTCGTGATTGCCCCCCAGTTGACCGCCAACGAGTCGCCGGAGGCCACCATGCCGTGTGCCGAATCCCCCCAGGTTTCGATCGCGGCCGACATGAGGTTCCATGCTGTTGATTCGTCGTCGGCGAACATCCCGTGTGTCCGAAGCCCGTAAGTCTCGATCACTGCCGCTCCCGGGCCATTGATGAGCAGGTAGCCCGGGCTGAAAATCCCGTAACGTTTATCCGAAGTGGTGCTGATGATTCCTAGGTTCTGGCAGTCTCCGCCCGTCAGGGTCGTGTTGACGAGAGTGTTCCCCTCCGGGTTGACCGTAACGGCCTGAGCTGGAGCGGCAAAAACAAAGCAGATCAGCACACTCGCCGCAAAAATCCTTTTTGTCCCCCTCATCCAACCCACCTCTTTTCTGGCTAGGATCACCCGATCCTTGAAACCTCATCAAGCCTATTCCCTTGATCTATAACTGTCAATATTTAATAAAATACCCTTTCATTCTTTCATCTAGAGCATTTTCCTGGGAACAAAAGAGCCTTCCTTGAAAGGAAGGCTCAAGCGGAATCCGACGGGGGACTCAGACGGGGTCAGATCTTGCTTTTAATCGCTTGTATACGAATCAAGCCGCGGCCCAGGGAAACTTCCAGGGATGGCTCTCTCTTCAACGGGAAGTTCGAGGGGAAAGCCATCGGTGACGCCGAGGCTAACACCGGGTTGCGGCGGAGGGAGGAGGCTCGATCGCCTGGAGCGACATCTTCAAAGGTTCCGTCGCCTTTTGGGACGCTGACCTGGAGGAAGCCCTGAACGGTACCCTCCAGGTCAGGGGAAGGGCGAAAAGCCGGGTTTACCGTTTTCCAAGCTTCGCCACGGCCGCTTCGATGCGTTTCATGCCCTCCTCGATTTCCTCGTAGGAACGGCAGTAGGCGATGCGGATGAAGCCCTCGGAGCGGAAAACGTCGCTTGGAACCGTGGCGACTCCTGCTTCTTCCAGCAGGTAGGAGCTCAGCTCGAACGGGGACAGGCCCAGTTTTTTCACGCTGGGGAAGGCGTAAAAGGCCCCGTGCGGCGTGACGGCCTCGAACCCTTCAATCCGGTTCAGGTAGCTCATGACCAGGTCTCTCCTCCGCCGGTATTCATCGATCATCCGCTTGACGTCGCCGTCTGCCTCCCGAAAAGCCTTCGCAACGCCCGCCTGGGCAAACGCGTTTGCGCAAGTTGTGAGGTTCTGGTGGCATTTTGCGGCGTACTTCTTCATTTCCGGCGGAACGATCGCCCATCCAATGCGCCAGCCGGTCATGGACCAGGTCTTTGAGGCCGCACCGATCGTGACCGTCCTTTCCTCCATCCCGGGGAGAGAGGCGATGCTGACATGCTCTCCCTCGTAGAGGTACTTTTCATAGCATTCGTCCGAGACAACCAGCAGGTCTTTTTCGATTGCCAGGCGAGCAATTTCCTCTAGGTCTTCCCGGGTGAGCACGGCACCGGTGGGGTTATTCGGGGAGTTGATGAGCAGGATCTTCGTTTTCTCGTTGATTGCCTTTTCAATGTCCTGGACCTTCAAGCGAAATTCGTTCTCGATCCTGCACTGTACAGGCCTGACGATCCCGTTGGAAAGGGCGACCTG
The DNA here is from genome assembly GCA_029267465.1 of Synergistaceae bacterium. GTDB lineage: Bacteria > Synergistota > Synergistia > Synergistales > 79-D21 > 79-D21. The sequence goes on along the minus strand of JAJUIT010000039.1, from coordinate 10,753 downwards.
GTCTGCGTACGCTGGGAAAAAGGGAGCCGGGATGATCACCTCGTCTTGCGGTTCCAGCACGGACATGAACGTGATCATGAGGGCTTCGATTGCTCCCGCCGTGACGATCACCTGTGAGTCAGGATTTACGCTGAGGTGATTTTCCCTCCGGTATTTTTCGGCGATCGCTTCGCGCAATTCGAACGAGCCGCTCATGTCCGTGTAATGCACATTTCCCGATTCCAGGGCGAGAATCGCCCCCTTCTTGGCGCACTCGGGAGAATCGAAGTCAGGCCGGCCAATTTCCATGTGGATAACGCTTCTCCCCTGTTTTTCGAGTTCATCCGCCCTTGAAAGGATTTCGCGGATTCCCCCGGAAAGCGGGATGGTTTTCATGCGAGTGTTAGGGAAATGAACTCTCGACATAGGTTCTCCCTCCTCTTTCAGGAAAGACAGGCGAAACCCCTGTCTTTTGACTTTTCGATTCTAGAGATAATCCTTTCCTCTACACGAGTTAGGTGATTTAGCATGGCCTCGCTGCCGCCGGCGGTATCCTTTCGTCGAATCATTTCGAGGATCTGCTCGTGTTCTTCCAGGGCCTCGTCGATCTCTGAGCCCAGGGTGTTGCTCAGGGCCAGGAAAAGGGAAACCTGGTTGTTGATTTTTTCAACAAATTCCCGGAAAAGCCGGTTCCCAGAAATTTCTGCAAGGAGGGTATGGAACATCCTGTCCATCGCCGAGATCAGGACCTGTTCCCTCCTCTGGTAAGCCTCCCTTTCGCCCCAGATCAGGCTTTCCAGCTTTGAGATCTGTTCCTTCTTTGCTCGCAGGCAAGCCAGGCTGACGACAGTACTTTCGATGCACCGCCTTGCCTCGAAGGTCTCTGAAAGCTCCTTGCGGGTTAGCGTGGGAATCCTGAGGGTCCGGTCTTCACCCTGGACCAGAAAACCTTCCGCGAGAAGTCGGCCCAACGCCGTTCGAACCGGGGTCCTGCTGATGCCGAGGAGGGCGGTCATGTTCTCTTCGACGAGAGGGCTGCCCATCGGGTAATCCCCACGCAAGATTCGATTTCGTATTTCGAAATACGCTTTTTCTGAAAGAGTTCCTGGGGTCAGCTTCATGCTTTTCCCTCCTTGGGAACGGGTAGAAGCAAGGGGGCTTCCTTGAGGACAGCGATTTTTCCTTCCGGGAAACGTCGCAGGGAATCGTCCAGGGCGGACTGCAAGGAAGAGGCAAAGCGAAAACCGGCTTTCCTGGCTACCTCCCTAGCGAGCTGTTCGCCAGGGCCTTCCGCGACAAGCAGGATCTCCGCCTTCTCCTGGACTTTCTTCGTCATCAAGGCCGCTGCCAACGCAATTGTGCCGGTGGTTTTCCCTGCGAAAACCGGGGGGCCCTCGGTCTTTCCTTTCAGGAGGAGCGGGAATTCGGGATGGGGGCCAATCCCTTCCTCCAGGGAAGCAGCGAGGATGATGAGTCCTCCCGTTTTCACAATGCTCTCAGCCGGGTAAAGGGCCTTCCCGGCTTGCCAGAGATCTGAATCCTCCGGCCAGGCGGAAGCCACGACGATCTCTGAAATGGGAACTTCTGCGGAAAGGATCTGGATCGCGTGTTCAATGGCGGCTTCATGAGCTTTTTCCGGCTCTCCGGCTTCTACGGCAGCCACGTTTCCGCAACCATCACTGACGACCTGGACCAAGAACTTCAATCCCGCGATTCTGGCGGCTTCCCTGCTCTCTGCTATCGCCGGGTTGTTCCTGCTGCCGAAGGTAATCGAGGGTTCGACAGCAGGATGCAGGTGGGTTTTAGCGATGGCCTCTTCTCCGCTGGCTCCCGGAAGGACCAGTTTCCCCCCACCGGACCACCCGCAGTATCGATGGGGGAAAACGGAACCGATGCCGATCACGAGGTCCGCGTCTGCAAGGGCAGGATTGACATCGACCGGGACCCCGGTAGAAGTCCATCCCATTCGGACCAGGGGTCCTTTCCAGTCGTGGCTCTTCCAGGCCAGGGTTTTCCATCTTTCCTTGCCAATTTTCTTCTGGGCCTCGCTCTCGCTTACGGCCCTGTGGGTTCCGGTAGCGAAAAGAACTTGGATTTGATCCCGTCCGACTCCGGCAGAATGAAGCCGAGGAAGAACCGAATCAAGGATTTCGGCGGTCGGAGTCGGTCTTGTCGCGTCATCCAGGAGAATCAGGACGTTTCGCTTCCGATCGGCGAGTTCCGCTAGGCTCTTTCCGCCCCATGGGTTGGAAAGGGCTTCCTCCAGGAGAAAACGGAACGATTTTTTCGTCGGTTTTCGGGAAGGACCCACCATCCCGGCGAACCGGGAAGAAGGGATCTTTGCCTTGGCCGTCGCCTTCCCGATTCTCACGGAGATGCCCGTGATTCCTGGACTTTTCATAAGCGTTTACCGCAAGAGTCTTACAAGCCCCATGCTGGTAGCCGGAACATACGTAAAGAGCATCAGGCAAAGGATCATGACGATGATCAGCGGGACGACTGCCCGGGAAATCTTTACCATGTTCACGCCCGAGACGGCAGAAGCAACGAAGAGGTTGGCACCGTAGGGCGGAGTCACGAAACCGATCGCCAGGGCCACCGTCATGACAAGACCGAAGTGAATGGGGTCGATCCCCAGTTTTGTAACGACGGGCAGAAGGATCGGCGTAAGGATGATCATGGATGAGATGTTGTCTACAAAACACCCGATGATCAGAAGAAGGATGTTGATGCAGAGCATGATCACGGCTGGGTTGCTGGAAATCCCAAGCAGCCAGGATCCGATTTTCATCGGGACCTGCTCCATGGCAAGGTAGCTGGCAAAGGACATGGAGAGGCCGATCATGAACGTGGTTGCCCCGTTTACCAGGGAGGCGTCTTTGAAGGAGGCGTAGATGCTCTTGAAGTCCAGCTCCTTGTAGATGAACCGCCCGACCAGAAGAGCGTAAACCGAAGCCACGACTGCAGCCTCCGTTGGAGTGAAGATGCCTCCGTAGATCCCCCCAAGGATGATGATGGGGACAAGAAGGGCCCAAAAGGCATCTTTAAAGGCGGGCCAGACCCTTGGCCTGCTCTCAGACTTCGGGTAGCCCTTCTTTTTCGCAACGAAATAGGAAGTCAGCATCAGGCTCAAGCCGATCAGGATCCCGGGGACGATGCCCGAGATGAACATTTCTCCGACAGACGCTCCCGAGACGACTCCGTAAATGACAAACGGGATGGACGGGGGGATGATCACCCCGATAGAACCGGCGGTCGCTGCCAGGGCGGCTGCAAAATCCTGGTCATAGGCCTTTTCTTTCATCGCGGGGATCATAAACGACCCGATCGCCGAAACGGTCGCGGGACCAGAGCCGGAAATGGCCGCGAAGAACATGCAGGCCATAACCGTAACCATGGCCAGGCCGCCGACGATGAACCCCACCAGGGCCTCTGCCAGCGTGACGAGCCTCTTTGAGATTCCGCCGTAACTCATCAGGGACCCCGCAAGCATGAAGAAGGGGATCGCCAGGAGCGGGAAGGAGTCCAGGGCTGCAAAAGCGTTTTGCGCGATCATGATCAGGGGAATATCGCTCGTCGCCGCCAGCGTAATCGCCGTGGCCAGGCCGAGCGAAATGCCGATGGGGATGGAAAGCACGAGGAAAACGACAAGGCAACCGAAGAGGATCAAGATTTCCATGGCTAGGCGACCTCCTCCTTGCGTGAAGGCAGGAAAAGCCTCCACATCTCAAGGGCGAGGCGAATCGACATCAGGGTGCAGCCCACCGGCACGGAGGCATAGGCAAATCCCATGGGAATCCGCATGGCGGGTGAAACCTGGCCTCGCTTGAAGAGAAGCATGGATAATTCGCTTCCCTTCAGTGCAAGAAAAACGGAAAAACCGAACCAGACAAGCAGGACGAATAGCTCAAAAAACCGCCTATTCCTCCCATGGAGTTTCTCGACGATCATCTCGATGCGGAGGTGGCGGTGCTCCTTGACGGCAAAGCTGGCCCCGAGCCAGATCTGCCAGAGAAAGACGTACCGCGCAAGCTCTTCGCTCCACGATAGGGAATTTCGAAAAACATAGCGCATGACGACCTGGAGAAAAATCAAAAAGACTGAGAACATGAGGCTCCAGACAAGAACGTATTCCTCTAGGTGGTCCCAGATTTTCTTAAGTGTCATGGGGGTGATCTCCTTATCTTTCAGCGGGAGGCGCTGTCAAAAGACAGCGCCTCCTTTGTAAATCGGCGGGTTTTGGGTTAGTTGTTGGCTTTCTTTGCCAGCTCTACAAGGTCGGCGCCGAGCTTGTCCTTGAACTCGTCATAAACCGGCAGCGTGGCCTGGATAAAAGCTTTCTTCTCGGCGGGAGTCAGTTCATTGACCTGCATTCCTGCCTTTTTCAGCTGGGCAAGCATTTCCATGTCCTGCTTTGTGGCCATTTTGCGCTGTTCTTCGCGATACTTCTTCGCGCCTTCGACGACGATCTTCTGGAGGTCCTTCGGAAGCTTGTTAAAGAAGGCGTCGTTGATCAGGACGACGGTTGCCGCGTAGACATGCCCCGTAAGGGAGCAATATTTCTGGACCTCGTAGAATTTCGTGGTGTAGATGAGGGGGATTGGGTTTTCCTGCGCATCAACGGTCTTCTGCTGAAGGGCCGTATAGAGTTCTCCGAAGCTCATCGGGGTCGGGTTTGCCCCAAGGCGCCTGAAGGTTGCCATATGAACAGGGTTTTCCATCGTCCTGATCTTCAGGCCCTTAAGATCGGCCGGGGTTTTAATCGGTCCGCGGTTGTTCGTGATGTGCCTGTATCCATTTTCCCCATAGGCAAGGTTCCTTAGCCCTAGGGGAATCAGCATGGCGTTTAGCTTTTCGCCTAGCTCGCCATCGAGGGCCTTGTAGGCGGCTTTCTTGTCTTTGAACAGGAAGGGCAGGTCAAAGACCTGGAACTTGGGTTCAAAACCGGAAAGGACGGCGGCGGCCGGTATTGTCATCTGGATCGTTCCAAGCTGGACGGCTTCGATTGCCTGGCGGTCTCCGCCCAATTGGCCGTTAGGATACAGCTCGACCGTGATGCGACCCCCGGATTTTTCCTCGACGTACTTCTTGAAAACCTCTTTCGCTGCGATATGCGTGGACTGGGTCTCCGGAACAACGTAGGCCAATTTGATCTTGTAGGTGTCAGCCGCCATGGCCGGGAGGCCAAGGGAAACCAGGAAAAATGCAAGGAACAGAACCCCAAATACCTTCTTCACGATGTGCTCCCCTCCTTACGGTTGTCTACAGCTTCCAGGAATCAGGCAGTCGTTGTTGCTGAAGATTGAGTGCGACGAGAAACTTTCGCAGTCCTCTGGCGTTCCAGCTATTTCCCCATCAACTAGCTAACGTATACCGTATCCTGAAATCCCCCCTCCCCGAATTCTAAAAAATACTATAGCATAAATTCCGCTACACGGATAAAGTGAATCTAGACAGCTTGCAAATGACTGTACTAGAATGGGAAAACGCTGGGGTCCAGGGCATGAATCTTAAGAATTCGTTTTAAGACGGGCTCTTCCCGTGGCGATCGAGGAGGGTATCAAGCAAAAAGACAAGGCGTTTTTTCTGTATACCAAGATTAAAGGAGGCTTTCAATTGACAATGAACCTGGCGGTTCTCATAAAACAGGTCCCTGACTCCGACGAGGTCAAGATGGATCCGGAAAAAGGAACGATGATCCGGGAAGGGGTTAGCAGCATTATTAACCCGCTGGATTTGAATGCGCTTGAAGCCGCAGTTGGAATCAGCAAAGCTTTCGGGGGAAGAGTGACCGTCCTGACGATGGGCCCTTCGCAAGCTGAAGAGGCGTTGAGGGAAGCAATCGCCCTGGGAGCGGACCGGGCGATTCTTCTTTCTGACCGGGCCTTTGCCGGAGCGGATAGCTGGGCCACTTCCCTGGTGCTGGCAGAAACGCTACGGAAAACTGGCCCCTATGACATCGTCCTGGCCGGGGAGAAGGCAACGGATGGTGAAACCGGGCAGGTCGGGCCAGAGGTCGCTGCCCTGATGGGCTACAACCTGGCAACGTACGTTAGCTTTCTGGACGCAGGTCCCAGGGGGGTCTCAGTGAAATGCACCGTTGAAGAGGGGACCCTCTACCAGTGGATCCCTCTTCCTTGCCTGCTTACCGTGCTCAACGACCTGAACGAACCGTCCCTTCCAACCCTGGCTGGTAAGAAAAAAGCCAGGAGAGCCGAAATCCTGAAGCTTGGCCTGGCAGAGCTTGGATTAACGCGCGAAAACGTTGGACTGCTCGGTTCCCCAACGAGAGTCGTCCGCATCGAAACGCCGAAAATTACCCGCCAGACAGAATTTTTCAGCGCCAGGGACCTGGAACGGGGCATCGATCGTGTCATTGACATCCTGAAGGAAGCCGCGGTCATCTGAGGAGGCCAGTCCATGCGGAAGGAAGACAGGAACTTTCAGGGCATTCTAGTTTTTGGGGAAACGAGAAGCAACAAGATCCATTCGGTGACCTATGAACTGACGGGGAAAGCGAGGAACCTCGCAGACGTTAAGGGGTGCGAAGTGTCCGTCCTGCTTCTGGCTGAAAGCCTGCGCGACGACCCGTCTGATCTTTTCCGGTTTGGCGCAGACAAGGTCCTGGTGGTTCAAGATCCTTCGCTGTCAATCTTTAACCAGGGGATTGCGGTGAATGTTTTGAAAGCGATCATTGAGGCGGAAAACCCGGAAATCCTGCTGGCACCTGCGACCACGATCGGGCGTACGGTTTTGCCTTCGGTTGCGGCCATGCTCCAAACGGGACTGACCGCTGACTGCACCGGGCTGGAGATCGACCCGGATTCGGGGTTGCTGCTTCAAACGCGGCCGGCCATCGGCGGAAACGTCATGGCGACGATCAAGACTCCCGTTCATCGGCCCCAGATGGCAACCGTGAGACCCAAAACCTTCCGGATTCCGGCTCCAAGAAACCGCACGGGAACTCTTATTTATCCAACTCTTCCGAAAGAAACCTTTTCTTCCCCCATCCAGAGCATTCACCTGCAGAGGGCGGAAGGAGACGGCGGAAACATCCAGGACCGCGATTGCGTTGTGTCTGGCGGAAAAGGCTTGCGGAGGCCGGAAGGGTTCAGGCTGATTAAGGAATTGGCCGAACTGATTGACGCGGGGGTTGGAGCGTCCCGGCCAACGGTTGAGGCGAAGTGGATTTCCTACCCCCACCAGGTCGGACTTTCGGGGAAGGTCGTTGCACCCAAGATTTACCTGGCCGCTGGCATATCGGGAGCGGTCCAGCATCTGGCCGGGATGCAGACCGCGCAAAAAATCATTGCAATCAACAAGGACCCTGAGGCTCCCATCTTTCGAATTGCCGACGTGGCGCTTTGCGGGGATCTTTATGACATCCTTCCCAGGTTGATTGAAAGGATCCGGGTTGAGAGGTGCGAAAGAAATGGTTAATTTCAATTATTCGCCAGTGACCGAAAAGGTTCTTGAAGATCTCGCGCTGATCCTAGGAAAGCAGAACATTTCGACGGACGAAGAGAAAATTGAGTCCTACTCCAGGGATGAAGTCGCGCCTCACCTTTGGAAAGAGAAGCACGTTGCCGAGGTCGTTTGCTTCCCCGAGTCCGTCGAACAGGTTTCCGCGCTGATGCGCTATGCAAATGAACATCGAATCCCGGTGACTCCAAGGGGGGCCGGCACCGGTCTATCCGGAGGGGCGGTTCCCGCTTTCCGCGGCATCGAGCTCTCCTTCGAGAAAATGAACAGGATTCTTGATGTTGACCTGAAAAACTTGACGATCACGGTAGAGCCGGGTGTCGTCACTTCAGAAATCAACCGGACGGCGGCGAGCTTTGGGCTTCTTTACGCCGGGGATCCTTGCAGCGGAGACGCTTCTTTTATCGGTGGAAACGTGGCAGAAAATGCCGGCGGGAACAAGGTGATAAAATACGGCCCTACCGGGGGATCTGTGCTCGGAATGGAAGTCGTGCTGGCAGACGGTTCTGTCAGCTGGTTCGGCGGAAAGCGGCGGAAGGACGTTACCGGGTACGATTTTGTCCATCTCATGGTTGGCTCTGAAGGGACCCTGGGGATCATAACGAAAATCGTTCTGAAACTGATGCCTCTGCCTGCCTACGTCGTGGATCTTCTTGTTCCCTTTAAGGATATTCCGACGGCCATGGAGTTCGTCCCGCGCATCATGCTTGAGGGGAAGGTCACGCCCAGCTCGATCGAGTTCATGGATGGAGCCGCGATTCGTCTTGCCGAGAGGTTTCTCAGCACAAGGCTGCCCTGTGACGACGCAGAAGCCCATTTAATTATTCAACTGGAAGGTGTGGATCGAGAGACTTTATCCGATGACCTCGAGCGGATCGGAGACCTCTGCCTTGCTCACGGAGCTCTTGAGGTGTTCGTTGCAGACAACCGGAACACCCGCGACAAGCTTTGGAAAGCGCGAAAAAGCGTAGCCGAAGCCGTTTGGGCTTATGCACCGATCCAGGTTGCGAATGAAGACATCGTCGTGCCGACAAGCGAGGTCCCTGAGCTGATGGCGGAATTGGATCGGATTGCCCGGGAGAAATCCATCCTGTACGTGTCTTACGGACATGTGGGAGATGGGAACATGCACGTTACGCTCTATCTTGAAGGGGAAACTCCCGATTGGAAGGAAATCCTGGAGGACGGGCGCCTCGAACTGTACCGGGTTGTACGCAGGCTGGGTGGAACGCTGACTGGGGAGCATGGGGTGGGATTGAAGCGTGCGGAGTATATCCCCATGTTTCTTGATGAAGCGCAAATCGACTTGATCCGGCGAGTCAAGCTTGCGTTTGACCCCAACAATATCCTGAACCCGGGAAAAATCGTTCCCTGGGAGTAAAGAAGCGAACGGATACGAATCCGGGATAAGCCCTCTTGCGGCGTCGCAATCCAGCGAGCTGCAGCGGAAGATCTGGCGGCTGCCGCTTCGATGGGGGCTTATCCCTTCCTTTTTTCAGGCTTCTCCCCTTTTATTGCCTTCCAGCTCCCTGTGCGCTTCGAACTGCCGCGGGACCCGGTTCCCCGGTGTTTCGTCATTTTCAAGATCAACCCGTTGCCGTCCCTTCGTTTTGCCTCCCGGTATTTTCGCTGGGTTGAGAACTCAATCCAGAAGGAGGAAGTTCGGATATCCTTGTAAAGAAGACGACGCGGTTTTCAGGGGGGGCGAGGATGACCGAGAAACCCGGAATCGAGAGCCTGATCGAATACGCACTTTCCCGGGCGGGAGAGGAGCGGGTCGCCGATGTGCGGATCGGCCTGGGGTACACCGCGGTGCGGCTGGCCTCGGGCAAGGTCGGCGTGGGGGCGATGCTGCGGCACCTGCTGGACAAGGCAGGCTGCTCCATCCTTCCCTACGCGGGAACGCTGACCGGAAGGAAGGCGGCCGACGTGGTCCCCTTGCTGCGTTCGGAAAGTATCGTGGAGGCCTCGGTCGGCCTTGCGGCGATCAACGCCCTTGTCCAATGGGAAAAAGAAACGGGTTCGCAGGAAGATGACCTTGCCAGGCTGCTTGGGGTCGGGCCCAACGACACGGTGGGGATGGTGGGGAACATGGCTCCCGTGCTGGAGCGGCTCCGGCATTTCGCGGAGCGGTGCGTGGTTTTCGATGACGGCCTGCCGGGAGCGGAAGGGATCACGGAGACGACCCTGGAGGAAGAGATCCTGCCGAAATGCAGCGTGGTCATTTTGACAGCCACGTGCCTGCTGAACAAGACCTTCGACCGCTTGATGGAACTGTCGGCCGGGGCCCGGGAGATCTGCCTGATGGGCCCCTCCACGCCCCTGGTCCCGGAGGTCTTCCGCCCCAGGGGCGTTACGATGCTGGCCGGGCGCCGCTTCATCGATTCCGAGCGGCTGCTGAGGGTCGTGAGCGAGGCAGGAGGAACGAGGAGCTTCGGAAGCCTCAGCCGGAAGGTGACCCTCCGGCTCAAGGAACGGAGCGGTGTCAGACATTGATTTTGACCGGTTGCAGACAACCTGGCCGGGGTCATTCGCCCCTGAACCGTTCTTCCAGCCGCCGCAGCGCCACGCCCAACAAGGCTTCGAGCATAAGGTGCTGCGTAAAATCCCCCTCCCCGCAGGCCAGCACTTCCCGTAAAACGGCTTCAAGCTCCGGGAACCCTTCCCAGTTTTCCGCGAAGGATTCGTCCAGCAGGCACCGGAAGGTCTCGAAGTTCCGGGCGCGGGCGGCGATCGCCAGGAGCCTGGCGGCGGGCAGGTTTTCTCCCTTCACGGCATGGGCGAGCAGGCTCATTCCCCGGAAAGTGAGGCGGGCTTCTATCCCCTCCGGGAACTGGGCGAAGGAGCGGTAGACGTAGAGGGGCCGCCGCAGTGGGGGCAGGTTTCGACTAGCCGGCCCTTTTTTCACTCCCGCAGGATGCAGCAGAGTGGCAGGTTTTTTCGGACCTGGCCGTACTTATGGCACGCAGGCCGCCGACTTGGCCGGGTGGCGTCGATTTCGTTGATGTCGTCCTCGTCTTCGTTCATGGGCACTCCTCCCGTCGGTTTGTGTCAACCCATGATAGGACGGAGGGGCGACAGGATAGGTCGGAGGATGGGATCAGGCCTTGTTGAGGAAGCAATCAGGTTTCTACTAGGGGCCCGGCTGAAAGGCTGGGCTTTTTTTGTGCCCGCTTTTCCTGCGGCCATGGCGGTTGGCCTTCACCCCCCTATCCTGTCGCTGTCCGGGCGTTTATTGGAATAGTGGCGATGGCTTGCGCTGGATAATCCAAGGCCGGGAGGTGTTTTGGGT
>JAJUIT010000172.1 GCA_029267465.1 Synergistaceae bacterium | reverse complement strand
GGTATAGTCGATTCGGTCCTCGGCCAATTCAGGGGGCGGAAGCTCGTCCCGGTCAAGTAGCCCTTCGGCAGCCAGAAGCTCGGGACTGACCAGCACGGGATTGCATGCAAAGCTCGACGCGCCATGGTCGGGCGAATACTGATAGACGGAGGTCGTCGGATTTACGGGCAGGATCTGCCACACCCGCTGGCCGGCTGAATGGAGGTAATCCGCTAACCGATACGAATATGGGCCGAGGTCACCAATGCCGAAGGTGGAAGGCAGGCACGGGATCGGAAGCAGAACGCCGCTGGAACGTGGGAACAAGATTCCGTCTCCAGTTTAGAATGGTGTCGGTCGGCAGTGAGGAGTTCACTTGGCCATCACCATCAAATAGCGATTCCATGGAAGCTCCTCCCGTCTATTTTGGGGTTATGTTTTTGGGGCGTTTGATCCCTAGTTTCTTCATTTTTGCCTGAAGGGTTGTTCTCTTTAGACCAAGGGCCTCTGCGGCACCGCCCTCACCGCTGAGCCGCCAGCCGACCTTCTCGAGTACGAATACCACATGCATTCGCTCTATGTCATGGAGGTTTTGAGTCATGTTCGTTTCCGACTGCACGGCGTCCGGCAGGCGGACAATCAGGGCGTCATGATTGCTCAGAATCATGGCATGCTCAATTATATTCTTCAGTTCCCTGACGTTACCCGGCCAAGAATAGGATTGAAGTGCATGCATGGTCTTCTTCGATATGGTTTCGATCTCCTTCCCCATCCTTTTTTGGAATTTCCTTACAAAAACCGTGACCAAGAGGGGGATATCCTCCGGGCGTTGGCGGAGCGGAGGGATTGCAATTGGGAACACATTGAGCCGGTAGTATAGGTCCCTCCTGAATCGGCCCGCCTTCACCTCGTTGGCTATGTCGCGGTTCGTAGCGGCGATGATGCGAACATTGACGTGAACGGTCTTCGTCGACCCCAGTCGCTCGAAACGGCCCTCTTCGAGGACCCGCAGCAGCTTGCTCTGCACATCAAGCGGAAGCTCTCCGATCTCATCCAGGAAGAGCGTCGACCCGTCGGCAAGCTCGAAACGACCGACCATTCTGGTCAGAGCGCCGGTGTAGGCCCCTTTTTCACGGCCGAAAAGTTCGCTCTCGATCAGCGTGGGCGGCAGGGAGGCGCAGTTGACGGTCACGAGGGGGCGATTTTTTCGGGGACTCAGGTTGTGGATGGCTCGGGCGACCAGTTCCTTTCCCGTGCCGGTCTCCCCCTGGATGAGGACCGTGGAATCTGTCCGGGCGACCTGCTCGGCCCGAGACAGCACCTTTTTCATCGCAAGGCTTTGGCTCACGATCTCGGTGTGGTCGGCCAGGAGTTTGATCTCCTCCTGAAGGTAAATGTTCTCTGCCTCGAGCCGTTGTTTGAGATTTTCAATCTCCTGGAGGCGATTGTGGAGTTCCTCGTCGGCGCGTTTCCGGGAGAGCGCGTTGGCAAACACCTGCGTAAGAAGCTGGAGGCCCTTCATGGTCGTATCCGGGAAATCCCTCTCTTCCCGTATGACGGCAAACGACAATGCCCCGAAGGTCGGTCCTCCCCCGACTGATAACGGAACGACTGCAGTGGACTTGGTTCCGTATTGGCGGTAGCTCTCCCGATCGCGGGCAGCTTCCGATGGGAGGTCCGACATTTTCCCAATGGTGACCGTTTCCCCAGACAGGACCTTCGACACCGACCAGGGAAATAAATCCGTTGCATTCATCCGCCTGGGGACGGACGGGCTTTCCTTGGCCTGATGAAAATGCGTCAGCAGCATCACCCCGGGCTCTTCCTCAGACAGTTGAAAGAGTGCGGAACGATCAAGGTCAAGGAATTCGCAAATGTGGCGCTGGGCGCCTTCAATTTCACCGTCTATCTGGGCGGCTGGAAGGTTCACAAAGCGGGCAGACAGATCGGAGATCAAACTTTCGAACCGTAGGCGTTCTTGCAGTGCCTTATCAGTAAGCTTCTGCTCTGTGATATCCCGAGCAACAGCATAGATCAGATTGCCGTCCGAATTTGCACTCCATTCAAACCAGCGATACGCACCGTCTTTGCACCGGTAGCGGTTTTCGAAAGAAGTCACTTTCTCCCGGGACGCTAGGGTGGAGATCGCTTGGCGAGTTCTCTCCCGATCGTCAGGGTGAACGAAATCGAGAAATCGCTTCGATAGGAGTTCTTCCGTGGTATAACCGAGGACCCTTTCCCATGATGGGTTCAGGTGCTGGAAATGCCCATCCGTATTTGCGATACACAATAAATCCGGGGTTACCCTGAAGAATTGATCGAACTTTTCCATCTTCTGCTGGTGCGGCTCCTCCGTGAGTCTCCTGCGGCGTCTAAAAACAAATGAAGCGTCGTTTAACGCCGATTCCGCTTTTCCAGGAAGCGATTCCCTATGGATGTGATGGAATTTAACCCTGTCAGACGGGAAAATACAAGAGGGGTCGGCTCTTAGGAAGGGATGAAATCGGGGCGGCTCCGGATCTCCTCGGCGGCTTCAAGTGCCCTTTTGCGTTTTCAGGACAGGTCGGGGCT